>JAJDXX010000100.1 GCA_022823055.1 Candidatus Binatia bacterium
AACTGTCTCAGAAAGCGGATGTCGTTCTGGAAGAACAGGCGGATGTCGTCCATGCCGTACTTCAGCATGGCGATGCGCTCCACTCCCATGCCGAAGGCAAAGCCCGAGTAGGCTTCGGTGTCGTAGCCGACGAAGTCGAAGACGTTGGGATCGATCATCCCCGACCCCAGGATCTCCAGCCAGCCCGAGCCGCGGCACACACGGCAGGAGTCCTCGACGCCGCGGCACAGGATGCAGCCGATGTCCACTTCGGCGCTGGGTTCGGTGAACGGGAAGAAGCTCGGACGGAAGCGTACGCGCACCTCCCCTTCGAAGATCTCCTCCAGGAAGTGGGTGAGCACGCCCTTGAGGTCGCCGAAGGTGATGTGCCGGTCCACCATGAAGCCTTCCACCTGGTGGAACACGGGCGAATGGGTGGCGTCGTCGTCGTGGCGGTAGACGGCTCCGGGCGCGATGATCTGGAGCGGCGGACGGCGCGTCTCCATGACGCGGATCTGCACCGGCGAGGTGTGGGTGCGGAGCACGTGGTTCTCCGACACGAAGAAGGTGTCCTGCATGTCCCGCGCCGGGTGGTCCCTGGGAATGTTGAGGGCTTCGAAGTTGTGGTAGTCGTCCTCCACGTCCGGCCCCCGCGCGATCTCGAACCCCATGCCGGTGAAGACGTCGATGATCTCGTCCGTCACCCGGGTCAAGGGGTGAACCCGGCCACGCTCTAGGCGGTTGCCCGGCAAGGTCACGTCGAGCCGGGGCCCACCCTCGCGCGTGCTCTCCCGCTGGCGGCGCAACTCGGCGAGCCGCGTTTCGAGCAGGGTCTCGACTTCCTCCCGGCGCCGGTTCAACTCGGCGCCGGCGCTCGGCCGTTCCTCGGCCGGAAGCTCCCGCAGGCCGCGCAGCAGCGCGGTCAGCTTGCCGCCCTTGCGGCCGAGGTAGTCGACGCGAATCTGTTCCACGTCCTGTTCCGACGCGCAGTGTCCAAGGCGCCCGGTCACTTCCTCGTGGAGTTTTTCCAGGATCTCGATCATCGCGGAGCCAGGGTGTCAGGCTTCTTGAACCCGTCCCGGATCGGTGTCGAGGGCATGCTTCGCACGCTGGGCAAGCTGGTCGAACAGGTGCGCGTCAGTGGCCGCGAGGTCCGCCAGGATCTTCCGGTCCAGCGCCACCCCGGCGAGCTTGAGGCCGTGGATCAGCCGGCTGTAGGACAGTCCGTTGACCCGCGCCCCTGCACTGATGCGGATGTTCCACAGGCCGCGGAATACGCGTTTGCGCACCCGGCGGTCCCGGTAGGCGTAGGCCAGCCCGCGCTCGACGGTTTCCCTGGCGGCGCGGTACAGCCGCCGGCGGCCGCCGACGTAACCCTTGGCCAGCTTCATGATCTTTTTGCGGCGACGGCGTGAGGCCGGTCCGCCTTTGACTCTGGGCATCGCGTGTGCTCCTTGAACGAACGTCAACGGAGGCGCCGGCGGGCAACCGCCGCCCGAGTGCGCCTCGTCTCAACGAATGGTTTGTCCGTGGATTCCGGTGCCTTGCCGTACCCCGAGAGCGAGTCGCTCCTACAGATAGGGAATGAGGCGCCGCATGCTCGTGGTTTCGTAGCTTGACACCGAAGCGGCCTGTCTCAGGCGGCGTTTCCGCTTGCGGCTTTTGGTGGACAGGATATGGCTCTTGAAGCCACGCCGTCGCATGATCTTGCCGCTCTTGCTGACCTTGAACCTCTTCGCGGCTCCCCTGTTTGTCTTTATCTTGGGCATCCCTGGTTTCCTCGTCCCATTCGATATTCGTGCTATGCGCTGGTCTTCGGCGTCAACAGCATGGCCATGCTGCGCCCCTCGAGCTTGGGCGACACGTCGAGCTTGGCCATGTCCTGAACCTCGTCGAAGACCCCGTTGAGCATCGCCCGGCCCAACTCCGGGTGTGTGATCTCGCGGCCACGGAAGAAGACCGACACCTTGACCCGCTGTCCCCGTTCCAGGAAGCGCCGTATGTTGCGCACCTTGAACTCCAGGTCGTGCGAGTTCGTCCGGGCTCCCATCTTGACTTCCTTGACGGCGACAAAGGTGGCGTTGCGTTTCGCTTCCTGCGTCTTCTTCTTCTGCAGGTAGCGGAACTTCCCGTAGTCCATCAGGCGGCAGACCGGAGGCTGTGCGTCCGGTGCCACCTCCACCAAGTCCAGCTCCCGTTGCTCCGCGATGCCCAGGGCTTCGTGCAACGGCATGACCCCGAGTTGTGCGCTGTCGTCGTCGATGACGCGAACCTCGCGTGCCCGGATCTGCTGGTTGATTCTCGTAGGCCGCGCTATAAAGCACCTCCTGAATGACTAAGCATACACCTATTCACTGGACCGGCTCCGTCTCCCGATGCAGCTCTTCCCGGAGCCGCTCGGCGAAGGCCTCCACCGGCATCGCCGGAAGGTTTTCGCCGCCCCGTTTCCGCGCCGACAGGGTGCCGTTCTCCACTTCTTTGTCGCCGATGACGAGCGCGTAGGGGATCTTGGCCACCTGGGCCTCGCGGATCTTGAACCCCAGCTTCTCGTTGCGCTCATCCAGCTCCACGCGCCAGCCCTCGTGGCGCAAACGGCCGCATACGTCGGCGGCGTAGGACTTCTGCTGATCCGTCACCGTGACGATGCGCGCCTGCTCCGGCGCCAGCCACAGCGGGAACGCGCCGCCGGTGTGCTCGATCAACACGGCCATGAAGCGTTCGATGGAGCCGAGAATGGCCCGGTGGATCATCACGGGGCGTTCGTCCGTCCCGGAGGCCGAGACGAAGCCGAGGTCGAACCGTTCCGGCATGGAGAAGTCGAGCTGGACCGTGCCGAGCTGCCAGCCGCGCTTCATCGCGTCCTTGACGACGAAGTCGATCTTCGGGCCATAGAAGGCGCCATCGCCCTTGCTGATCTCATAGGCTACGTTCCGCGTCTCCAGCGATGCGGCCAATGCCGCCTCGGCACGCTCCCAGGTCTCCAGGGCGCCCAGATACTGGTCCGGCCTGGTGGAGAGGTAGACCTCCAGATCCTGGAAGTTGAACCTATGATATACCTCGCGGAGCATGTCAAGCAGCGCGGCGATCTCGCCCTCGATCTGTCCCGGGGTACAGAAGATGTGGGCGTCGTCCTGCGAGAAGCTACGCACCCGCGTCAGTCCGGCGGTGACGCCGGATTTCTCGTAGCGGTGCAGGCGCCCGAAGTCGGCCAGCCGGATGGGCAGGTCGCGGTACGAGCGCTTCTTCGACGCGTAGATGAACGTGTGGCTCGGGCAGTTCATGGGTTTCACCCCGAACTCGCGTTCGTCGATGTGGGTGAAGTACATGTTGTCCTTGTAGTGCTCGTAGTGGCCGGAGCGGTGCCACAGGCCCGCGTCGAAGATCTGCGGTGTGATCACCTCCTGGTAGCCGTAACGCTGGTAGAGGCCGCGCATGTACTCCACCAAGGCGTTGTAGACGAAGGCGCCCTTGGGATGGAAGAACGGGCTCGCCGGCGCCGCAGGGTGGAAGCTGAACAGGTCCAGCTCCTTGCCGAGCTTGCGGTGGTCGCGCTTGCGCGCCTCCTCCAGGAGCGCCAGGTGCTCCTTCAACTGCTTGCGGGTGGGGAACGAGGTGCCGTAGATGCGCTGGAGCATCTCGTTCCGCTCGTCGCCGCGCCAGTAGGCACCGGCTACCGAGGTGAGCTTGAAAGCCTGGATGAAGCCGGTGCTGGGCAAGTGGGGCCCGCGGCACAGGTCGACCCAGTCGCCCTGGCGGTAGAGCGATACGGTCTCGTCGGGGATGTCCGAGATGATCTCCACCTTGTAGTCCTCGCCCATTTGGCGGAACAGCTCAATGGCCTCGTCCCGTGGCACCTCCTCGCGCGCGATGGACAGGTCCTGCCCGGCCAACTCGCGCATCCGTTCCTCGATCTTCTCCAGCTCTTCGGGCGTGAACGGCTTGTCGCGCTTGAAGTCGTAGTAGAAACCGTCCCGGGTGGTGGGGCCGATGGTCACCTGGGTGCCGGGAAACAGGCTCTGGACCGCCTGGGCCATGAGATGCGCCGTGGAGTGGCGCAGGATGTCGGTGCCCTCGGGACTGTCGAGGGCGATCCATTGGATGTCGCAACTTTGCGCCAGGGGCCGGGCTAGGTCCACGGCCCTGCCGTCGACGCTGGCCGCGACGATGCGCCTGCCCGATGGCATGCCGCCGACCTCGCCGGCGTGCGTGCCCGCGCTGACCTGGAGGGTTTCACCCCCCGGTACATTGACCTGAATCTTCTCCATGCCGGTGGCCTGTTTAACTGTATCGACCGAAGTCGTCTGGCTCGCGGAAAACGGCTGGTAAGTGCCGGTGCAGGGAGTGGACAGCCAAGGAATGGGATGGTAGGCACGGGCGGGATTGAACCGCCGACCTCTTCCGCGTCAAGGAAGCGCTCTCCCACTGAGCTACGTGCCTCGATGCACCTCCGCAAAGGTCTGATTTTATTACCAAAGTAATGGGGTTTCTGTCAATCCCGCCAAGCCGCGGCGAGTTTCTTGAGCTGTCCCGAGACCTTGGCGCTCACCAGCGCGGTGACGCGCACGTCGTTCTCGCCGTATTCCTCGGCGAGGATCCGCCCGCGTGCCCTGAGAAAGGGGATGATGGCGCTCTCGGACTGGGGCAGGGTGAGCCGGATCTGCTGCTTGCCCCGGTCCAACACCCGGCCGATGGCCTCCAGCAGGCACTCGATGCCGGCGCCGGTCCGAGCCGAGATCGGACACACGCCCTCGTGGCCGCCGGCGGGGTACACGGGCACACGCGCGGCCACGTCGATCTTGTTGGGCACGATGAGCCGGGGAGTCTCGGCCGCGCCGATGTCGTCGAGCACCGAGTCGACGATGGCGAGCTGCTGGTCGGCGAGGGGGCTCGTGGGATCCATCACGCACAGCAGCAGGTCGGCTTGGTGGACCTCTTCCAGCGTCGCCTTGAACGCATCCACCAGCGCGTGAGGAATCTTGTTGATGAAGCCTACGGTGTCCACCAGCATGACCCGCTCCCCGTTGGGCAGGCGCAGCGCGCGCGTGCGCGGGTCGAGGGTGGCGAAGAGCTTGTCCTCGGCGAGCACGCCCGCGTCGGTGAGGTTGTTCATCAGCGTTGATTTACCTGAGTTGGTGTAGCCCACCAGCGCCACCGTGGGGTAGGGGATGGACTCGCGCTCCTTGCGCTGCAGCGCGCGGGTATTGGCGACACCCTCGAGCCGCCGCTTGAGCCGCCGGATGCGCTCGCGGATGCGCCGGCGGTCCACCTCGAGCTGGGTCTCGCCCGGTCCGCGCGTGCCGATGCCGCCCCCGAGCCGGGACAGGTGCGACCACAGGCGGGTGAGCCGGGGCAGCAGGTACTCGAGCTGCGCCAGCTCCACCTGCAGCTTGCCCTCGCGGCTCTGGGCGCGCTGGGCGAAGATGTCCAGGATGAGCTGGGTGCGATCCACGACCCGGAGGTTCAGGGCCGTTTCCAGGTTCCGCTGCTGCGCCGGGGTAAGGTCGTTGTCGACGATGACGAGGTCGGGGCGGTGCTCGTCCACGAACGCGCGAACTTCTTCTACCTTGCCCGCGCCCAGCAGGGTGGCGCTGCGCACCCTTCCCGAATGCTGGCTGAACACCTCGATGACCCGGGCGCCCGCGCTGCCGGCCAGGCTGCGCAGCTCTTCGAGGCTGTCTTCCAGCGCCACGTCCGTTGCGGAGGCCGGCGTTTCCACGCCCACCAGCACCGCGCGCTCGGTCTCAGCGCCCGCAGGGCCGCATTGGCCGTTGACTCCTGCGATCATTCCCGCGCTCCCTCCGTCATTCCCCTCCCCCGGAAAGTCATGCCCGCCCCCCGAAACGTCATTCCCGCGAAACAGGCTGTGTCAAAACTAATCAGGCAGAGACCCCTCGAGTCGTCATTCCCGCGGAAGCGGGAATCCAGGCGGGGTAAGGCGGGGAAATACGCCGTTTTTGCCCCGCTCCACCCCTGGATTCCCGC
>JAJDXX010000130.1 GCA_022823055.1 Candidatus Binatia bacterium
GGTAACGTCAAAAGGCTTGTGTCAGGGAGAAGAGGGTGGGGACTCCCTGGGACCTGTTTTCGTGAGTGAAGACGGCGAAGAGGATACGGTCCATGGAGGTACGATCCTGGAAGACACCCATGGGTCGGGTTCGTCTTCGGACTTCACGGAATCTGCGTTCGATGGCATTGGTGGTGCGCACGGCCTTTCGTTGTTCCAGGGTGGGGTAGCGGAAACAGGAGAGCAGATCGTCGAGGTCGGTGCGCAGGGAGGCGACGACCTTGGGATAAGCGTCGAGCCATCGTCGAGCGAAGCGGCTTGCCTGGGACCGGGCTGTGCGCAGGTTCGAGGCGTTCATGATGGCGTGCAGGGCTCTTTTGACCGCGGGCTGGTCGGCCTTTCTGACCCGGTCGAGGAGGTTGCGGATCTTGTGAGCCCAGCAGCGCTGAACCGCGACGTTGGGGTAAACCGTAGGGAGGGCCGCAAGCAGGCCCTGGCCGCCGTCCGTGCAGATCATCTCAAGGGTCTTGCCTTGGAGGCCGCGGCGATAGAGGTCTGTGAGGAACAGTTCCCACTGGGCGGCGCTCTCGGCCGTGGCCAGGCGGTAGTCCAAGACCTCCTTTTTGCCGTCCGGGTGAAGCCCCAGGGCCACCAGCACCGGGCGGCGCAGCGCGCCCAGGCCGGTCTTGCGCGCCAGCACCACCCCGTCGAGCATCAGCACCGGGTAATGATCTTTAAGGGGCCGGCGGTGGAAGGCGGCCACCGCGTCATCCAGGAGCTTGGCCACTTGGCTGACCGTGCCCGGACTGATCCGTCGGCCCAGCACCGGCTGTAGCGCCACCGCCACCTTGCGAGTGGACAACCCCAACACGAAACACGCCAGGATCATCTGGTCGATGTGAGACGCCCGCTGAGCATAGGCCCGTACCACTCCCAGCGCACTGAACCGCCGCGTCCGCGGCACCCGCAGCTCGATCTCCCCCATCTCCGTCATCAGCCACCGCCCGTAGCTGCCGTTGCGCCGGTCCGATTCCCCGCGCTCCGCCATCTCCTCCAGATGTCGGTCCACTCGTGCCGCCATGCCACGCTCCAGCACTCCCTTCAGAGCCTCAGCCCCGGCCCGACGGTAATCCTCGCCCCATTCCACCTCCTGCGCTCGCATCTGCTTCAGCATCCGAAACGCTTGCGGTATACTCTCGATCGTTGCCCTCTGTGGCATCGGGGGTGCTCCTTCCTATGTGGATCTTGGTTAACCCACTGGAGTACCCCCTCTCCTCCAACTGACACAAACTCTCATACATCACCGGTCCACGCGTTAGTTTGACCGGGAGGGAGCTTTTGTGTATATAGGGACCGTCTGAAAAAGGTCATTGATTTCTTTAGCTTATCCAAGGAAAAAATGCTTTTCGACTTTGCCAGCGTCCTTTGCTTCACGTTGTTGGGGGTGGCCTTCGTCTGGGTCAACCTGTTGATCGGCCGCCTGCTGAGGCCTTCCAATCCGCAACTCCGCAAGCTCATGACCTACGAGTGCGGCGAACCCGCGTCCGGGAGCGCTTGGGTCAACTTCAACGTCCGGTTCTACTTCATCGCCCTCATCTTCATCATCTTCGAGGTGGAGATCGCGTTCATCTTCCCGGTGGCGGTGGTGTTCCGCGACTGGCTGCAGAACGACGCGGGGCTCTTCGCCTTCGTCGCCATCGCCGTATTCACCCTCATCGTGTTCCTGGGGCTCATCTACGACTGGTGCAAGGGCGACCTGGAGTGGGTGAAGAACTGACCCCTTGTCTCCGGCAGGTAGCAAAGACATGACGGCAAAAGAGATATACGAGCGCGTCCGGGAACTGTGCCCGGACGGCGTGGGCGGGTTCGACGAGGAGGTTCCGGAGCCGTTCTTCAAGGTGGAGCCGGCGCGCATCCAGGAGGTCTGCAAGGCCTTGCGCGACGACGACGCCCTCAAGTTCCACGTGCTCTCGGACCTGACGGCCGTGGACCTTCCCAAAGAGAATGTCATACAGGTGGTCTACCACCTGTATTCTTACGACTCCAGGCAGCAGATCGTGGTCAAGGTCGACGTCGACCGGGACGCGGCGCGCATCGCCACGGTGGAAGACGTCTGGAAGGTCGCCAACTGGTTCGAGCGGGAGGTGTTCGACCTGTTCGGGGTTCTCTTCGAGGGGCATTCGGACCTGCGCAGGATCCTGCTGCCCGAGGACTGGGTGGGCTATCCCCTGCGCAAGGATTTCGTCGAGCAGGAAGAGTACGACGGCATCAGCACCGAGCGCGCGCCGCTGGTTCCGGAGAACCTGCGGTAGGGCCGGGGGCTCGCGTCCGGCCGCCGGTTTGGACACGGGGCGGTTTGGCATCCGTCCCGTTCAGGCCGTGGCCGTGCCGACTGACGAAGGATCGATATCATGAGCGAGGTTTCCACCGGTACGGGCCTGCACACGGAAGACATGACCCTGAACGTGGGGCCGCAGCACCCGAGCACCCACGGGGTGCTCCGGTTCGTGGTCAAGACCGACGGCGAGGTCATCAACGAGGCCATCCCGGACGTGGGCTACCTGCACCGCTCCATCGAGAAGATCGGCGAGAAGTGCACGTGGCACGGCTACGTGCCCTACACCGACCGGGCCGACTACCTCGCCGCCATGTTCGCCAACCAGGGCTTCTGCATGGCCGCGGAACGGCTGGGCAACGTCGAGGTGCCGCCGCGCGGCGAGTACTGCCGCGTCATCGCCTGCGAGCTCAACCGCGTCGCCAGCCACCTCATCGCGGTGGGCACCTTCGGCCAGGACATCGGCGCCATCACCCCGTTCCTGCACGCCCTGCGCGAGCGTGAGTCCATCAACGACCTGATGGAGGAGATCTGCGGCGCGCGCCTCACCTACAACTACCTGCGCATCGGCGGCGTCGGCTACGACATCAAGCCCGAGACGTGCGGCCGCATTGCCGCGTTCCTGGACCACTTCGAGCCCATCGTCGACGAGTACAACCGGCTCCTGTCCAACAACAAGATCTTCATCGAGCGGCTGGCCAACGTCGCGGTGATCTCGAAGGAGGACGCGCTCCAGTACAACCTGGTGGGGCCCAACCTGCGGGCGTCCGGCGTGCAGTGGGACATCCGCCGGGACATCCCCTACTCGGTCTATCCCGAGCTGGACTTCGAGGTTCCGGTGGGCCAGGGCGAGCGCGGCACCCAAGGCGATTCCTACGACCGCTACTACGTGCGCATCCGGGAGCTGCTGGAGAGCTGCCGGATCCTGCGCCAGTGCCTCGACAAGATGCCCGACGGTCCGGCCCTTGCCAAGGTGGCGCGCAAGTTCAAGCCGCCCGCCGGCGAGACCTACGTGCGCATCGAGGCGCCGCGCGGGGACATGGGCTACTACGTGGTCAGCGACGGCAGCGAGTACCCCTACCGGGTGCGCATCCGCACCGGCTCCTTCACCGCCATGAGCATCATCGACAAGATCAGTCCGGGGATCATGGTGGCGGACCTGATCGCGCTGATCGCGAGCCTGGACGTGGACGCTCCGGAGATCGACCGGTAGGCTGACGCGATGGAATCCACCATTCAAGACCTCATACAGGCTCTGATACAGGCGTTGCTGCCGGGGGCCATCCCGGTGTCCGTGGGCTATGCCCTGGCGGCGATCCTCGTGGCCTTCGCCGTGCTGTCGGCCTTCGTGGCGCCGCTGGCCGGGGTGACGAGCTGGCTCGAGCGGCGCGTGTGGGCACGGATGCAGTCGCGGGTCGGCCCGAACCGGGTCGGGCCGCAGGGCATCCTCCAGTGGCTCGCCGACGGCGTCAAGAACATCCAGAAAGAGGACATCATCCCGGCGTCGGCCGACAGGAAGCTCTTCCTGCTGGCGCCGTACATCGTCTTCGCCGGGTTCATCGGGGCCTTCGTCGTCATCCCCTTCGGCAGTTGGCTGATACCCGCCGACCTCAACATCGGCATCCTCTACCTGCTGGCCATCACCTCGCTCGCGGTGGTGGGCATCCTGATGGCGGGCTGGTCGTCCAACAACAAGTGGTCGCTCCTCGGCGGCATGCGCTCGGCCGCGCAGATCGTGAGCTACGAGATCCCGGCGGGGCTCTCGGTGCTGACGGTGATCTTCCTGTCCGGCACCCTGAGCATGCAAGGGATCATCCAGGCCCAGGGATGGGCGCCGCAGGACTGGTTCATCTTCTACAATCCCTTCACCCTGGTGGCCTTCTTCATGTTCTTCACCTCCGCGCTGGCCGAGGGCAACCGTACGCCCTTCGACATTCCCGAGGCCGAGTCGGAGCTGGTGGCAGGCTACGTGACCGAGTACAGCGGCATGCGCTTCCTGTTCTTCTTCTTCGCGGAGTGGGGCAACCTGTACGTCATCGGCGCCATCACCACGACCCTGTTCCTCGGCGGCTGGCAGATTCCCGCGACCATTTTCGGCGTGACCATGGCGGAGCACCCGGTGGCCAAGGGCGTGCTCGAGTTCACCGTCTTCTTCGCCAAATCGTACCTGTGGGTCCTCGTGGCCATGTGGATCCGCGGCACCCTGCCGCGGGTGCGGGTGGACCAGCTCATGGCCATGTGCTGGAAATACATGGTGCCCATCGCCTTCGTGTGCCTGTTCGGCACCATCGTGCTGCTGGTGATCTGGCCCGACGGGAACCCCGCGCTGAGTCTGGCGACCCTGGGCTTCACGGTGCTGGTCATCGTTTATTTCATGTGGCGGGTGGCCTACCAGATCATGCACTCGCGCCCCGAGCTTTACCTCAAGCCCTACGTATAGGGACTACCAACGCGGGGAATCGTCATGAGCGAAGTCATCACATACTTCCAGAACATCAAGGATACCGTGAGCAGCATCTTCGAGGGCATGTCCATCACCTTCTCGCACTTCGTGCGCAAGCCCTCGACGGTGCAGTATCCCGACCGCATCGCGCAGCAGGTGCAGGACACCCTGCCCCTGCGTTACCGCGGCATCCTCGAGGTCGACATGGACATCTGCACCGGGTGCCTGGCGTGCGAGCGGGTGTGCCCGATCAACTGCATCGCCATCGGCATCGAGCGGAACGCCGAGACGAACCAGCGCGACTTCACCCTGTTTGACATAGACATATGCAAGTGCATGTATTGTGGGCTGTGCATGGAGGCCTGCCCCACGGGATCCATTCGCCACACTCAAGAGTTCGAGGGCGCCTGCAACAATCCCGCCGGTCTGGTGCGTCATTTCGTGACCGAGAGTGTGCCTCTGTACAAGCCGAAGAAGGGTGGAGAGACGGAACCCCGGATGATTCAGAAGGTTGATATCGGAAAGAGGTACCTGGACGAGATAGCCGAACCGGAGAACTGACGGCCACGAAGTCGGATCCGCGAGGCTTGAATCGCCGGAAGGCTGCCGTTCCCGCCGCCGCGGTGCACCATACTACCGGCCCCATCCGTCTGACGCGGGCCGGTAGACCTCCCATCAAAAGGCTGGTTTGATCATGGAGATTCCCATACACGTCCTCGTATTTTACCTGGTTGCCCTGGTGGTGGTGGGGTCCGCGTGCATCGTGGCGTTCTCGCGCAACATCGTGCACTCGGCGTTCTCGCTGCTGGGCACCTTCGGCGGGGTGGCCGCGCTCTACGTGTTCCTGGGCGCGGACTTCGTGGCGGCGGTGCAGGTATTGATCTACGTGGGCGGCATTCTCGTGCTGATCCTGTTCGCGGTGATGCTCACCCACCGGATCAGCGACATCGACATCACCAACCGTACGGTGGGGCGCATCCCCGGGCTGGTGGCGGGCGCGGTCTTCCTGGGCATCCTCGTCTACGCCATCGCCGGGACCGATTGGGCGAAGGCCAGGGAAGTGGCTTTCGAGCCCACCACGGCGGCCATCGGCAACCTCTTTCTGGGCGAGTACCTGCTGCCGTTCCAGATCGCCGCGGTGGTGCTGCTGGTGGCCCTCATCGGCGCCATCACGCTGTCGCGCAAGGAAATCAAGGAATAGAGTCTCGCGAGATGGCTGAATACGTTGCATTGCTGGCGGACGTCGGACTGAAGCACTACCTGGTGGTGTCCGGCATCCTGTTCGCGCTGGGCATCTACATCGTTCTCACGCGGCGCAACGCCATCAGCATCCTGCTGGGGGTCGAGCTCATCCTCAACTCCGCCGGCCTGAACTACGTGGCGTTCTCGCATTTCAGCACCGGGCAGGTGGACGGGCAGATATACACGGTGTTCATCATCATGCTGGCCGCCTCCGAAGCCGCCATCGGCCTCGCCATCGTCCTCGCCATCTACCAGCTCTTCAGCACCATCGACGTCGAGGCCACCGAGACGCTCAAGGATTAGAACCGAGTCAGCGCGCCATGGACCACCCCGTTCAAACCGATTTTCTGCGTTGGATCGTGCTGTTCCCGCTGCTGGGCGCGGCGGTGAACGGCCTGCTGGGCGCCCGCATCCAGGAGCAATGGGGCAAGCGCGCGGTGGCCTTCATCGCCTGCGCTCCGGTGACCCTGTCCTTCCTGTTCTCGCTGTGGGCCTTCGGCCGGCTACTCGGGCTCCCGGCCAAGGAGCGGTTCCTGATCGACGCGTTCTACACCTGGATTCCCATGGGTTCGTTCAGCGTGGACGTGGCCTTCTGGGTGGATCCCCTGTCGGCGATCATGATCCTGGTGGTGAGCGGCATCGGCGGCCTGATCCACTTCTACTCCATCGGCTACATGCACGAGGACCGCTCCTTGTGGCGCTACTTCGCCTACCTGAACCTGTTCACCTTCTCCATGCTGCTGCTGGTGACGGGCGACAACCTGCTGCTCATGTTCGTGGGTTGGGAAGGCGTGGGGCTGTGCTCCTGGGCGCTCATCGGCTTCTGGTACAACGACCACACCAACACGCGCGCCGGCAACAAGGCGTTCATCGTTAACCGCATCGGCGACTTCGGCTTCGTGCTCGGCATCTTCCTGCTCTACTGGACCCTGGCCGGGCAGGGGCAAGGCACCCTGGCGTTCCGCGAGATCCAGGAGCACGTGGGACTCCTGGCCGGCATGCAGCTCTGGGGCATCGGCGTTGCCACGCTGGTGACGTTCCTGCTGTTCATCGGCGCCACCGGCAAATCGGCGCAGATCCCGCTCTATGTCTGGCTCCCCGACGCCATGCAGGGACCCACCCCGGTGAGCGCACTGATCCACGCCGCCACCATGGTGACGGCCGGCGTCTACATGATCGCGCGCTTGAACGAGTTGTTCTCGGCCGCTCCCGCGACCCTGGGACTCATCGCCGTCATCGGCGCGGCCACCGCGTTGTTCGCCGCCACCATCGCCGTGACCCAGAACGACATCAAGCGGGTGCTGGCCTACTCCACCATCAGCCAGCTCGGCTACATGTTCCTGGCCATGGGCGTGGGCGCCTACACCGCCGGCGTCTTCCACTTGCTCACCCACGCGTTTTTCAAGGCGTGCCTCTTCCTGGGCTCCGGCAGCATCATCCACGCCATGCAGGGCGAGCAGGACATGCGCCGGATGGGCGGCCTGCGCACGGCCATGCCGGCGACCTTCTGGACCTTTACCATCGGCGTCCTGGCCATCGCGGGGACACCGTTCCTGGCCGGCTTCTTCTCCAAGGACGCGATCCTGTGGCAGGCCTGGGCGAGCCACAACGAGGTACTGTGGGGCGTGGCGGTGTTCGTGGCGGGCCTGACCGCCTTCTACATGTTCCGCCAGTTCTTCATGGTGTTCTTCGGCGAATGCCGCGCCGACCACCACGTGCGCGATCACCTGCACGAGTCCCCCAAGATCATGACGTATCCGTTGTGGATACTCGCCGCCGGCTCCGTCGTCGTGGGCTATATCGGGCTGCCGCCCTTCATGGGGGCGAACCTGCTGGACGGGTGGCTCGACCCGGTGATCCACTTGCCGCACGGAGAGCACCACTCCGTGGCGGAAGAGGTGGGCGTCATGAGCGTGTCCATCGCCGCGGCGGCCGGGGGCGTGGCCATCGCCTACTTCCTCTATTTCCTGCGCACCCCGTCCCGGGACGATTCCCCGGAAGCCAAGGGCGTCGCCTACCGCGTGCTCTACAACAAGTACTACGTGGACGAGGTCTACCAGTTCGTCTTCGTGGGCGGCACGCTGCTGCTGGCGCGCATCGGCGCGGCCTTCGACCGCTACATCATCGACACCATCGTGGACGGATCGGCCAAGCTCACCACCATCATCTCCTGGTTCAACGGCCTGTTCGACAATTACGTCGTCGACATGCTGGTCAACGCCGTGGCCAACGTGACCTTCGCGGTGGGCAACAACTTCCGCAGGGTCCAGACCGGGAACATCAACAGCTACCTCTACGTGGTGGTGGGGGCCGTGGTGGTCGCCCTGATCGTCAAGCTCCGCTACTGGAGCTGAGGGACGCGCGGCGGCGCCTGAGTTGATTCAGAAGGAGAGACGCGAAAATGACCGAACATGTGCTGAGCTACATGGTCTTCTTCCCCTTGGCCGGGATGTTGATCGTGCTGTGCCTGCCCAGTGATCGCCATGATCTCATTCGCTGGGTTTCGGCCGCGGCCACGGTACCTCCGCTTCTCCTGGGGATCTGGCTCTACGCCAACTTCGACACCACCACCACCGGCATGCAGTTCGTCGAGCGGGCCGCGTGGATCCCGGCTTTCAACATCGAGTACTACGTGGGCGTGGACGGCCTCAGCGTCTCCATGGTGCTGCTCACCGCGCTGCTGTCGTTCCTGTGCATCTTCGCGTCCTGGAACATCGACAAGGGGGTCAAGGGTTACTTCGCGCTGTTCCTGCTGCTGGACACGGGCATGACCGGTGTGTTCGTGGCGCTGGACTTCGTGCTCTTCTACGTCTTCTGGGAAGTCATGCTGCTTCCCATGTACTTCCTCATCGGCATCTGGGGCGGCCCGCGCAAGGAATACGCCGCCATCAAGTTCTTCCTCTACACGTTGCTGGGCAGCGTGCTCATGCTGGTGGCCATCCTGGCGCTCTACTTCTACTCCGAGCCCAACACCTTCGACATGACCAAGCTCATGGACCGGAGCAGCCTCTTCAGCACCGAGCCGCTGGGCATGTGGCCGTTCAACGTGTGGGGCTGGGGCTTCCAGCACGTGGTGTGGATGGCCCTGTTCATCGGCTTCGCCATCAAGATACCGGCCTTCCCGTTCCATACCTGGCTGCCGGACGCCCACGTGGAGGCGCCCACCGCCATCTCCGTGATCCTGGCGGGCATCCTCCTCAAGATGGGCACTTACGGCATCCTGCGCATCAACTACCCGATGCTGCCGGAGGCCACCGCCGACCTGGCGTTCTGGTTCCTCGCGGCCTTGGGTGCCTGGAACATCATCTACGGCGGCCTGTGCGCCATGGCGCAGACCGACATGAAGAAGCTGGTGGCCTACTCCAGCGTGAGCCACATGGGCTACGTCATGCTGGGAATGGCGGCCTTCAACACCCAGGGCATCAACGGCGCGGTGCTGCAGATGTTCAACCACGGCACCATCACCGCCATGCTCTTCCTGCTCGTGGGCGTCATTTACGATCGCGCCCATCACCGGGACATCGACGGCTTCGGCGGCTTGGCCAGCATCATGCCGGTGTACGCCGGCTTCACCGCGCTGGCGTTCTTCGCTTCCATGGGGTTGCCGGGGCTCTCGGGCTTCGTCTCCGAGGTGCTGGTGCTGCTGGGCGCTTGGCCCAAGTACCATGCGCTCACTATCGTCGCCGCCCTGGGCATCGTCATCACCGCGGGCTACATGCTGTGGATGATGCAGCGGGTCTACCTCGGTCCGCCCAACGAGAAGTACCGCTCGCTGCCCGAGATCAACGGCCGCGAGATCTTCACGCTGTTCCCGCTGGGTGTGATCGTGGTCATCGTCGGGGTCTATCCCCGGGTGGTGCTGGACCTGCTCCAGGCTTCTCTCAACAACATCAACCAGATGGTGATCGCGCACCTGTCGTAGGGCCATGGATCTCGGTAACGTCGCAAGCCTGAGCCTGTTCTATCCGGAGATCGTCCTCGCGGGGACCATCCTCGTGCTGACGATCCTGGACCTGGTGGTGGCCAACAAGCGCGCCATGGCGTATCTGGGCCTTGCTGGGTGCCTCGTCGCCCTGGGCGCCACCGTGGATCTCTACGGCACGGAGCCCACGCTGCTGTTCCACCGCATGGTGGCGCTGGACAACTTCAGCCTGTTCTTCAAGGTGGTCACCCTGGCGGCGCTCGTGGGCGCCATCTGGATGTCCATCGGGTCGGGCGAGGTACGGCAGGTGCACCTGGGCGAGTACTACATCGTGCTGCTGACCTGCGGGTTCGGCATGTTCTTCATGGCCTCGGCCAACAACCTGCTGATGGCCTATCTCGGCCTGGAGCTGGTGAGCCTGACCTCCTACATCCTCACCGGCATGCTGCCGCACAACCGGCGCTCCGCGGAGGCCGCGCTCAAGTACCTCATCTACGGCGGCGTCGCCTCCGGCACCATGATCTACGGCATGAGCTGGGTGTTCGGCATGGCCGGGAGCCTCGACTACGCCACCATCAACGCGGCCATGGCCGAGGGCGGCGGCAACCAGATCGCCCTCTTCATGGCGTTCGTCTTCATCCTGGCCGGCTTCGGCTACAAGATGGCCTTCGCGCCCTTCCACATGTGGTCGCCGGACGTGTACCAGGGGGCGCCCACGCCCTTCACCGGGTTCCTTTCGGTGGCCTCCAACGCCGCCGGCGTGGCTATCCTGATCCGCTTCTTCTACCCGGCGGTATCCACCTTGGGGCAGGAGGGGGCCTGGGCTTTCCAGGCGCTGCCCGCGCTCCAGTGGACCGACCTGCTGGTGGCCCTGAGTATCATCACCATGACCTGGGGCAACCTCTCGGCCCTGAACCAGCGCAACGTCAAGCGCCTGCTGGCCTATTCCGGCATCGCCCACGCCGGCTACATCATGATGGGGCTGGTGGTGCTGAACAACGACGGCCTGAACGCCATGCTCTTCTACGTGGTGGTCTACCTGATCATGAACCTGGGCGCGTTCCTGGTGGTCATGATCGTGGCCAATGCCACCGGACGCGAGGACATGGACGCATACCGCGGACTGGCCTGGCGAGGCGCGGCCTTTCCGGCCGTGTGCATGATGGTGTTCCTGGCTTCCCTCACCGGGCTGCCGCCCATGGCGGGTTTCATCGGCAAGCTGCTGCTCGTGGCCGCCATCATCGAGGGCCAGTTCTACGTGCTGGCCGTGGTGGCCATGATCAACACGGTCGTCTCGCTCTACTATTACTGGCGGATCGTCAAGACCATGTTCCTGGACGAGCCCGCTCCCGAGGACGGACCCGTGGCCGCCACCGCCAGCGCCATGCCGCTGCTCGGCGCCCTCATGGTGCTGACCATCGTGCTGGGAGTGTACTGGGCGCCGCTGCTCGACTACACCACAGGCTCACTGGGCTTCTTCATGCCGTAACAAGTTGCCGGATTACGCTTCGCTAATCCGACCTGCGGGTTACGGCTCCGCGTTCCGATGCAGGTCGAGTCAGCCGAAGGCGTAACCCGACTCCCTGCCGAACTCCGCGCCGATACAGGCCTGCTTCCCTGTCAGAACTGCATTCTGAGGCTGAGGAAGAAGGTGCGCCCCCAGCCGGCTTCCGTGGGCCCGTCCACGCTGCTCGGGTTGGATGTGTCCACCGCGAGGCCGGCGTCGGTGACGTTGAATACGCCCGCCGACACCCGCGCGCCTTTCAAACCCAGCGGGTCGACCCAGTCCAGGACCAGGTCATGGCCGGTCCAGGACTCGAAAGTTCCGGTACCCGCCCGGTTCTTGTAGCCGGCGCGGTAATAGGTGGTCCAGGTGGCGCTCAGGCCGCCGCGCCGCGCAAGGATGCCGATGCGGGCGACGTTCTTGGGGATGGGGAACCGGTCCTCTTCGCCCGCGATGCGTCGTTCGGTGCTGGTGACGTGCCGCCAGGTCCCGCGCAGGCCCACCACTCCCCAGCCCGTTCGGAGGCCCCCGCCGAGCCGGGTATTGATGCCCGAGAGCTCGGTCTCGACCACGTTTGCATACCTGGAGTGAATCGTGATGTCGCCGGCGGTGCGCTCGATGCAGTTCTCCCTTTCGCCGTCCATGCATTCCTGCAAATTTCGCATGTGCCAATCCGCGCTGTTTTGTCCCGGAAGACCGGAGCGCGAAAGTCGATACCAGTCCACAGCCAGGAAAAACGGCCCCTTTCGGGCCTCGGCACCTACGGCGAGCCTTTCGGTGTCCCAAGGATCGAGATCCGGGTTGCCCACCGTCACGCGCGTTACCTGCCGCGGGTTGAGCTCGGCGCAAGAGCGGGGCGGGCTCCCGCTCCCCGGATCGCACTCGATGTAGGGATGGCCCTGCACCTCGGAGCTGTAGAGATACAGCATCGAGGGCGGCCTCTCTCCCGCGCCCCAGGAGCTACGCAGCGTGATGAGGTCGCTCAGCCGGTAATCGGCCCCGAGGCGCCAGGACGCCATTCCGCCGATATCGTCGGTTTCGTCCCCGCGCCCGGCGACCCTGAGATCCAGGTTCTCCGCTAGCGGCAGGGACACCTCCGCGAAGGCTGCGGCGCCCTTGCGCTTGCCGTCATAACTGGCCCCGCCGGAACCGAGCACCTCGGACACGTCATACGGCGTGCCGTCATTGGCTCGATAGACCGAGATGTCGTGGGCTTTCGTGGTGCCTACCTCCAATCCTGCGGTCCATGCGGAACTGCGGCCGCCGACGGCGAATCCGGATCCCTCCAGCGCCATCCGGGCTCCCAGGTAGTCTGCGCCGAAATCGTTCTCCAGCCGCAAGCTGCTGTACTCAATGGCTCCCAAATGCTCCGGCGCGTTCGAGAACGGGTCTGCGAGGTCGTAACGTCCCGCCTGGATTTCCTCTGTTATCCTGCCGGAATGCACGAAGGTGTTGCCGTCCACGAAACCGTCCAGCCGGAATGCGCTGATGCGCGCATCGTAGCCGAGGCTCTCTGTTATCCGCCCCTCAAGGCCCATGGAGACGTCATATTCCTCGGTGTCCGTCAGCCAGTCGCGGTTGCCGTGGCGGACAAAGCGGTGCGCCACCACGAACCGGTCGTTGTCGTCCGCCTCGAAGTCCAAGCCGGCCGCTTCGTTGATTGCGCCCAGCAGGCCCGGGTTCGGCGTGAACCTGAACGAGCCGATGGACGGCGCGTAGCGGAACGCCACATCGCCTCGCGTGACGTTCACGTCCAGGTGCAGCTCGGATTCTTCGGTGAGCGGATGGTCCAGGTTCAGGATCGCGCTCTTCTGTTCGTAGCTGCTGGTGTTCCACATGATCGCGCCGTAGGCGAAACCGCAGCCCTTGTCTCCGGAGGTGATGCCGGGGGGATTGCTGAGCGGGCCGGTATAGCCTTTCGCCGGGTCGCATTCCCCCAGCGCAACCGACCTTACGCCGGTCGGGCCTGCGTCTTCATCTATCTGGACGACCCAGACGGTGTTGCCGCCGACGCTGACGTTCTGCGCTTCGTTGAACGCGCCGTCCTCCTTCCAGACGGAACGGCTGTAGTCCCGGCTCCGTGCGGTGATTTCCTGGCGACCGAGGACGTCCGCGCCTACGGTCATGCGTCCCTTGCCCACCGCGCCGCCCCAAAAGACACTCCCCTGCCAGCCGTCGCCGCCGTCCCGGCTCGGCATCCGCGCGACCGCCCGAGTCTCGAAGCCGTCCAGGTCGGTCCGCAGCACGACGTTGAGCGCGCCGCGCACGGCGCTGCCGTCGAGTGTGCCCAGACTGTAGCCGCTCAGAAGCTCGAGCCTTTCGATGGCCGAGAGCGGCAAGGTGTCCAGATTGCCGGAGGTGGTGGCGTAAGGCCTGCCGTTGACGAGGACGAGCAGGGACTGTCCGCCGGTGAGGAAGTAGCGGGCGATGCCGGTATCGAGCAATTCCTGCAGCGTCTGGGCACCGGAACGCTCGATGAAGTCGCGCTCGAATGAGGCGACGACGCGCGGCTCGGGCGCCAGGGAGCCGGCATGGACCGCACCGGTCGCCAGAGCGGTGAAAACAGCAAACGCAGCCAGAAGGGTTTTCATTGGGACTTTCCCTCCGTTTCAACCAACGCAATCATGCCCCGGGGCGACAATCGCCCCGAAACCGGCTTCTCGTGTACCCCGCCGAAAAGGACCGAGCGCGACGGGGACTCCCTAGCCTAGAGAAAGGGTTGGATGTTGGCGGGTATCTCCGTATCGGCGCTGACCGACTTCCTGATCTCGTCGGCCAGCAGGTCCAGCCGGTCGCGTGCCGACAGCGTACGTTCCACGATCACCCACTTCCTTCCCTTGACCGTACAGCCGCCGCTACGCACCCGGTAGCCCAGGTCGCGTGACAGCTTCTCACACCGCACCTCGATTCCACACTGTTCAGCGAAACCCCGAAGCTCCTGGAACAGTCGCTCCTGGAGGTTGTCTTTTGCCGAGGCCTTTCTTGCCATATCGGCAATGTTACCACCTTTCGAAACGATTTGTCATGCCGCGGCGTCCATCATGGAGCTTGAATGGTTGAAAAACCTCGACGTGCTGCTATCGTCTGATCAAACGCTTGTTTCTCCATTGAATAGCTGGAGCCAATCCATGAAGTTTCTCGCGGCAGCGATCCAGATGTTGGCCACCTCCGACAAGGAGGCCAATCTTCAGGAGGCCGGAACGTGGATTCGCCGGGCACACGCCCAGGGCGCGCAACTCGTGGTGCTGCCGGAGGTGTTCAACTGGCGGGGGCGCGGTAAAGACACCGCGGCCCAGGCCGAGCCCGTGCCCGGTCCGACGACGGAACGGATGAGCGAACTGGCGGCCGAGTGCGGCCTTTACCTGCTGGCCGGCTCCATACTCGAGGCCGCCGGCCCGGACGGGCGCGCCTACAACACCAGCGTGCTCCTGGGTCCGGACACCGGGATCATCGCCAAGTACCGGAAAATCCACTTGTTCGACGTCGACATCGAGGGCGAAGCGCCCATCCGCGAGTCCGAGTTTCGGCGCCCCGGCGAGGATGTCGTGATGGCGGACACCCCCATGTGCCCCATGGGCCTGTCGGTATGTTACGACCTGCGCTTTCCCGAGCTCTATCGCCGCCTTACGGCCGCGGGCGCCAAGGTCGTCTTCGTGCCGTCGGTGTTCACGGTCCCCACCGGCCGGGCGCACTGGGAGCCGCTGCTGCGCGCCCGCGCCATCGAGAACCAAGTCTATATCATCGCCCCCGACCAGACCGGCCGCCACCCTGCCAGCATGGACGCCTACGGCCACTCCATGATCGTCGACCCATGGGGCAAGGTCATCGCCCAGGCCGGCACCGAGCCGGGCCTGGTCCTCGCCGAAATCGACCTCGACTACCTGGGGGATGTCCGGCGCCGGCTGCCGGCACTCGACCACCGCAGGGCGTTTTTGATAGATGGTTCCCTACCGCTCAGGAGAGCGGGATCATGACGTGCTCCTTGTAGGCGGGGCGCTCGCACAGGCGCGCGTACCACGCCTCGACGTTGGGCATGGAGGGGCGCTGTATGTCCATGGCGAACCAGCGGTAGGCCCAGATGCCCACGGGGATGTCGCCGATGCTGAAGGAATCGCCGGCGAGATAGTCATGGCCTTCGAGGTAGCGCTCGACGATCTCCCACATGGATACCGCCGCCGCCACCGCCTTCTCGATGGTTGCGGGGTCGCGTTCGGCCTCGGGGGTGCGGATGAGCCCGAAGAAGATCGGCACCATGAAGCCGTTCACGGTGGACAACTGCCAGTCCATCCAGCGGTTGGCGTTGCCGCGCCCTTCGGGCGTGCCGGGCAAGAGCCTGCCCCCGTCGTACTTCTGGACCAGGTACCGGACGATGCTGTTGGATTCCCACAGGACGAAATCGCCGTCCTGTATGGTGGGGACCACGCCGTTGGGGTTGAGGTCCAGGTAGGGGCGCTCCCGGTTCTTGCCGAACGGCCCGCCGATATCCTCGCGCTCGAAGGGGATGTCCAGTTCGCCGCAGCACCACAGGACCTTCTGCACGTTGGATGAAGTCTTTCTTCCCAGAATTTTGAGCACTTGAGCCACCTCCACGAAAGAATTCGGCCCGGCCGGGCCGTTGCCGAGCGGCAACTCCGCCGGAGCACCACAAAAATCTACTACGAAACCCGCGAAAGGGTCCACACACCCACTTGACTGCGGGAGAATCGTGCTTAGATTCGCGCTCAAATCCTATCATCTCACTCTCAAGGGAGGTTCGAACTATGGCGGCGAAAGTAAAGCCTTTGCACGACAGGATCATCGTCAAGAGGCTGGACGAGGAGGAGACGACGGCCGGCGGCATCATCATCCCGGACACGGCCAAGGAGAAGCCCCAGGAGGGCATGGTGGTGGCGGTGGGCTCCGGCAGGCGCGAGGACGGCAAGGTGGTGGCCCTGGACGTCAAGGAAGGCGACAAGGTCCTGTTCGGGAAGTATTCCGGCACCGAGATCCAGTTGGACGGCGAAGAGCACCTCATCATGAGGGAAGACGACATCCTCGGGATCGTCGAATAAGGAGGTACGGCGAAAATGGCTGCAAAGGACGTAAAATTCAGTGAGGAGGCGAGGGCCAAGGTCCTGAAAGGGGTCAAGATTCTCGCGGACACCGTCACCTGCACCCTGGGCCCCAAGGGCCGCAACGTGGTGCTGGAAAAGTCCTGGGGCGCCCCCAACGTCACCAAGGACGGCGTCACCGTCGCCAAGGAGATCGAGCTCGAGGACAAGTTCGAGAACATGGGCGCGCAGATGGTCAAGGAAGTCGCCAGCAAGACCTCGGACGTGGCGGGCGACGGCACCACCACGGCTACCGTGCTCTCCCGCGCCATCTTCAGCGAGGGCCTCAAGATCGTCGCCGCCGGCCATGACCCCATGGCGGTGAAGCGCGGCATCGACAAGGCGGTGGAAAAGGTCGTGTCCGGCCTGCAGGGCCTGTCCAAGTCCACGCGCGACCGCTCCGAGATCGCCCAGGTGGGCGCCATCTCCGCCAACAACGACAAGACCATCGGCGACATCCTCGCCGACGCCATGGACAAGGTCGGCAAGGAAGGCGTCATCACGGTGGAGGAGGCCAAGGGCCTGGAGACCACCCTGGAGCTGGTGGAAGGCATGCGCTTCGACCGCGGCTACCTCTCCCCCTACTTCGTCACCGACCCCGAGCGCATGGAAGGGATCCTCGACGAACCCTACATCCTGATCCACGAAAAGAAGATCTCCAGCATGAAGGACCTGCTGCCGGTGCTGGAGAACATCGCCAAGAGCGGCAAGCCGCTGCTGATCATCGCCGAAGACGTCGAGGGCGAGGCCCTGGCGACCCTGGTGGTCAACAAGATCCGCGGCACCTTCAAGTGCATCGCCGTCAAGGCCCCGGGCTTCGGCGACCGGCGGAAGGCCATGCTCGAGGACATCGCCATCCTGACCAACGGTCGCATGATCGCCGAGGAGTTGGGCATCAAGCTCGAGAACGTGACCCTGAACGATCTCGGTACCTGCAAGAAGATCATCGTCGACAAGGAAAACACCACGGTGGTGGAAGGTGCCGGCGGCAAGGCCGACATCGAGGGCCGCATCAAGCAGATCCGGGCGCAGATCGAGGAGACCACCTCGGACTACGACCGCGAGAAGCTGCAGGAGCGGCTGGCCAAGCTGGCCGGCGGCGTGGCCGTGGTCCAGGTGGGGGCCGCCACCGAGATCGAGATGAAGGAGAAGAAGGCCCGCGTCGAGGACGCGCTTCACTCCACCCGCGCCGCGGTCGAGGAAGGCATCGTGCCGGGCGGCGGCGTCGCGCTGATTCGCGCCGCGGCCGCGCTCAAGGACCTCGATGTGGACGAAAACGAGGCCTTCGGCGTCCGCATCATTCAGCGCGCTGCCGAAGAGCCCGCGCGCTGGATCGCTCAGAACGCCGGAGCCGACGCTTCCGTCGTGGTGGATGCCATCAAGAAGGGCAAGGGTCCCCACGGATACAACGCCGCCACCGGCGAGTTCGAGGACCTCATCAAGGCCGGGATCCTGGATCCGACCAAGGTGGTCCGCTCCGCGCTGCAGAACGCCGCGTCCGTGGCCGGCCTGCTCATCACCACCGAGGCCATGATCACCGACAAGCCGGAGAAGAAGCAGCCCGCTGCCCCGGCCATGCCGGAAGACTACTAGGATCGGCGAAGTTCCACGCCGAGTTGACAACCCGAGGGGGAGGACGTAGGTCCTCCCCCTCTTCGCTTCACGAAAGGAAAGGAGATGGCCGCGTCCAGGTTCCTGGTCCCCATTCCGGCGATTGCAACGAATTACCGCCGCCCGGACACGTCCAGGAACATCTGCACCAAGGGCGCATTGACGTAGTAGTTGCTCCGCCCCGCCCGGAGTTTCTGCACGAAGTTGTGCTTGGCCAGTTCATCGAGGTATTTCGCGGCCGTCAGGCGAGACACGCCAAGATCGTTCTTCACGAACTCGATCCGGGTGTAGGGGTGGCGGAACAGGTTGTTCAACAGGTCCTGGGAGTAGAGCCGTGGCAGTTCCTTGCGCAGCCGGAGCTTGGTGTCGGCCATTCGTTTCCCGATGCCCTCGACCAGTTCCAGGGTGGTTTTCGACGACTCCGCTACGGCTTGCAGCATGTACAGGACCCAGTGCTCCCATGCGCCGTCATCGCGTCCGGCTTGCAGCAGCCGGTAGTAGTCGGCTTTGTTGCGGATGATGTGGCGGCTGAGATAGAGGATGGGGGCGTCCAGCAGTCCCGCGCGAGTGAGGTACAGCACGTTCAGGATGCGGCCGATCCGCCCGTTGCCGTCGGAGAAAGGGTGAATGCTCTCGAACTGATGGTGGATCAACGCCATCTTGATCAAGGGGTCGAGCCCGCTTGCCTCGTCGTCGTTGACGAATCGTTCAAGGGCGGACATGTGCTCGGCGATTTCGCGCGCATCCTGGGGCGGGACGTACACGGTCTCGCCGGTCGTCTCGTTCCTTAGCACCGTGCCCGGCGTGACGCGGAAGCCCTCGTCGACGCCCTTGAGCAGGCGGAACATCTCGATCAGCGTGTTGTTGCTGATGATGCCTTTCATCTGGCGCAACCGTTCATGACCGAGTTTCAGCGTGGCGCTGTAGCGCGCGACCTCCTTAGCCGCGGCTGACCCCGGAGACTCCGGAAACAGGGCCGCCCGGAACAACTCGTCCTGCGTGGTGACGATGTTCTCGATCTCGGAGCTGGCCATGGCTTCCTGCAGGGAGAGGGTGTCGATCAGAATTGCGGGGTTGGGAATGGTGGCGGCGCGTCCCTTGAGCTCGGCCAGTGCCCGGTTGGCCAGAGCCAGGGCCTTGAGTACGGGCACCGTTTCCAGATCGGTGGAGGGGGGCAGAAGGGGAAGCAGGGAGGGCGATGCCAACATGAGTGCCTTCAGGTAAAGGAAACGCCGTTTTCTTAGCGCTTTCTACAGTACATGTAAAGATTATACCGTTTTCTTTACATGTTTCGAGGAAGTATAAAGACCTTTTACATGTCTCCTTCGCTCTCCCTTTCCCGGTTTCCACGCCTTCGCACACCGCGGGAAGACATCACCAACGCATCCGGCGCGATGCTCCCGGTCGCGTGATCAGCCGTAGCCGAAGGGACCGAGGGCGTTGAACATCGCCTCGGTGTCCGGGTCGCGGCCGAACCAGGCACGGTAGGACGCCGCGCCCTGGTGCACCAGCATGCCGATGCCCTCCAACGTTCGGCATCCTCGCCGCCTTGCCTCCCCGATTAGCACGGTCTCCCGTGGCTGGTAGACGATGTCGTAGACGGCGTGGCGCGGCTCGAGGAGCGCGGGGTCGATGGGACACCCCTGAATGTCCGGAACCATGCCGGCGGAGGTGCAGTTGATGACGAGGTCGGCTCCGCTGCCGAGGGTGGCGAACTCCGCCAGCGTGCCGGAGCGGACATCGGTGCCCGCCGCGCTGTTTGTGACGATGTCCCCTGCCAGCCTGCCGGCCTTTTCGGGGTCCCGGCCCAGTATGTTGAGTTCGGGAAGGTGGAAGGTCTCCTGTCCGCCCCCCGCCCCCGCGCAACGGCCCCGGGCCAGCGCGAAGGCCAGCGCCCGGGCGGCGCCGCCGGTTCCCAGGACCGTCACCTTCATGCCGTCCAACTCGATGCCGGCCCGGCGGAGGTTCAGCACGGCGCCCGTGGCGTCGGTGCTGGTCCCCATGAGCCGGTCGCCCTCCCAGTAGAGGGTGTTGACGCTGCCGGTGAAGCGGGACTCCTCGCTCAGCCCGTCGAGATGCCCGATGACCGCTTGCTTGTGCGGGATGGTGACGTTGGCGCCGAGGAACCCCATGCCGCGCAGGCCGGCGATGACGTCGCCCAGGGCCTCGGGCGGGCATGGAAGGGGGACGTAGCAGGCGTTCATGCCCGCCGCTTCGATGGCGGCGTTGTGCATCACCGGCGACATGGAATGCTCCACCGGCCATCCCAGCACTCCCAGAAGCTTGGTGGTCCCGTCGATCATGATTCTTCCGCGGTCTCGCCGGACGGAAGCCCGAATAGTGTCCGGGCGTTTCGGCTGGCGGCATCGGTGATCTCGTCGATGCCGACGCCGCGGACCTGGGCCAGGGTCTCGGCCACGTAACGGACCCACGCGGGCTCGTTGCGCCGTCCGCGCTTGGGAACGGGCGCCAGGAACGGCGCGTCGGTCTCGATGAGCAGCCGGTCCAGGGGGACCCGGCGGGCGACGTCCCGCAACCCGTCGGCGTTCTTGAAGGTGACGATGCCCGAGAACGACAGGTAGAAACCCAGGTCGAGAAACGAGCGGGCGGCCGCCTGGTCACTGGTGAAGCAGTGGATCACCCCCCGCAGCGTTCCGCCGCCGCGGCCTCGGATCGTCTCCGCTACCTCGCGGTCCGACTCCCGGTTGTGCACCACGATGGGCAACCGCGTCTCCACAGCCAGGCCGGCGAAGCGCTCGAACATCTCCCTTTGGACCTCGCGGGGCGAGTTGTCGTAGTGGAAGTCGAGGCCGGTCTCGCCGATGGCCACGACCTTGGGATGGGCGGCCAGGTTGCGGAGCCGGTCCATGTCCTCCGCGTCCACGTCCTTGGCGTCGTGGGGGTGCATGCCCACGGTGGCGTAGAGGCCGGCGTGCTCTTCCGTCAGGCTTACTGCCTTGTCGTTGGTGGAAAGGTCGCCCGCGCCGCCCACGACGATCAGGGTGCCGACGCCCGCCTCCGCGGCACGCTCCAGCACCGCGTCGCGGTCCGCGTCGAACTCCTCGGTTTGGATATGGCAGTGGGTGTCGATGAGGTGCGGGAGGCCGGGGCTCATGTTACCGTTCCATCATCCACGCAAACGTCATTCCCGCGGAAGCGGGAATCCAGGCAGGGTGAAGGGGGAACCCCGGCCGTTGCGTCTCCCCGCCACCCCTGGATTCCCGCTTTCGCGGGAATGACGTATTGGGACGACCGTGCCATTGCATATTCCACGCGGAGTTTCGCGACTCGATCTGTTCCGCAGGACGGATTATGGGCCTCAGCCGCCATCGTCCTCCGTCTCCTCGATCCTCGGAAACAGGATCCGCGGCGGCTGCACTTCGTGCCCTTCGGGGAATGATCCGCCCCACTCGGCGCGGAGGCTGTCGGTGGCGGGCAGTCCCAGGAGGTCCCGCACCGCGGCCCCCGTCTCCGGCAGGAAGGGCGCCAGCAGGTCGCCGGTGAGGCGCACGCTCTCCAGCACGTGGTGCAGGATCTCGCCCACCCGTGGCTTCTGGTCCGGCTCCTTGACGAGGGTGAACGGGGCCGTCTGCACGATGTACTGGTTGGTCTTGTCCACCGCCTCGAAGATCGACTCCAGGGCGCGGTGGAAGGCCATCTCCTCCATGTGCCGGTCGACACTGGCCGCCGCGGCCATGAAGGCTTCCTTCAACTCCCGGTCCTCGGCCCGGGCACCGTCGCCCATGGGCTGGACCATGCCGCCGAAATACCGCTTCTGCATGGCGAGGACCCGGCTCACCAGGTTGCCGAAGTTGTTGGCCAGATCGGCGTTGACCCGGTTCACGAACGCTTCCATGGAGAAGGTCGCGTCCTGGCCGAACACCATTTCCCGCAGCAGGTAGTAGCGGAACGCGTCCATGCCGTAGCGTTCCTTCATGTCCAGCGGACGGATCACGTTCCCCAGGCTCTTGGACATCTTGCCCTTGTCCATGATCCAGTAGCCGTGGACGTTGAGCCGGTCGTAGAGCGGCAACCCCGCGGCCATGAGCATGGTGGGCCAGAAGATGGCGTGGGGCTTGAGGATGTCCTTGGCGATGATGTGGTTGCAGCACGGCCAGTAGGCGTCGAAGGAATCCCCACCTTTGTGTTCCAGCGCGCTGACGTAGTTGATCAGGGCGTCGAACCACACGTAGGTCACGTAGTCGCCGTCGAAGGGCAGCGGGATGCCCCATTGCAGCCGGCTCTTGGGCCGGGATATGCACAGGTCTTCCAGGGGCTCGCGCAGGAGCGACAGCACCTCGGTGCGATACCGCTGGGGCGTGACGAACCCGGGTTTCTCGTTCAAGTGCTTGAGGAGACGGTCCTGGTACTTGCCCATGCGGAAAAAGTAGTTCTTCTCCTCGATGTAGGCGGCCTCGGTCCGATGGTCCGGGCACTTGCCGTCCTGTAGTTCCTTCTCGGTGTAGAAGCGCTCGCAGCCGTAGCAGTAGAAGCCGCCGTACTCGCCGAAGTAGATGTCGCCGGCGTCGTAGATTTGCTGCAGGATACGGCTTACCGTGGCCTTGTGGTAGTCGTCGGTGGTGCGGATGAAGTGGTCGTACGCGATGCCGCACGTGTCCCAGGTGGAGCGGAACAGCGCGCTGATGCGGTCCGCGTACGCCTTGGGGTCGACGTTGTCCTTGGCCGCCGCCTGGGCGATCTTGTCGCCGTGCTCGTCCGTGCCGGTGAGGAAGTACGCGTCCCGGCCCCTGGAGCGGTGGTAGCGCTTCAGCGTGTCGGCGAGGATGGTCGTGTAGGTGTGCCCGAGGTGCGGCTGGGCGTTCACGTAGTAGATCGGCGTGGTGAAGTATATGCGGTCCATGGCGGTCGTGCGGTCCCTTCGCTCTAATACCTGTGCGTGATCGGTCGCCTATTGTTGGCCCAGGATACCGGGAATGAAGCCCTCCAGCACCATGCGCCGGTTGAAGTTCCGGTTGATCGACCGGGTCACGTTGTCGATTTCGGCCAGGGCGGCGGTGGATTCCTGCACGCGCCGGGTGGCGGCCGCCTGCTGGAGCGGCTCCAGCAGGTCCCGGTTGCACACGGTCGCCGCCGAGCCCGTGACCTGCAGCACCATGATGTCCCGCAGCCATCCCCGCACCCAGTCCAGGAACCGCAGGGCCTGCTCACGGTCCTTGCCCATCTCCTCGGCCAGGTCCGAGATGCCACGCGCGTCGTCCGGCGACAGTGCCGCCAGCCGGCGGAAGCAGTCCCGGCGCTGTTCCAGGAGCGTCTCGTCCTCGCCCGCCAAGGCCTTGCCGAGGCTCCCGTAGCTGAGACTGGCAAGCAACATCGCCCGGTCCTCGGAAATCCCATCCTCCCGCGCCACGATGGCCGCCACCTGCTCCACCGTCAGGGGGAAGAAGGACAGCCGCAGGCAGCGCGACAGCACCGTGGACAGCACCCCGCCGGTGCTCTCAGCGATGAGGATCAGCAGCGAATGGTCCGGCGGCTCTTCCAGCGTCTTGAGCAGCGCGTTCTGCGCGTGCAGGTTCATGAGCGTCAACGGGTCGATGACGGCCACCTTCTTCTTCCCGTTGAAGCGGTGCAGCGCCAACTGTTGCTGCAGCCCCCGTACCTGCTCGATGGTGATGTCGCGCTTGCCCTTGCGCGGCTCCAGCCAGTGCACGTCCGGGTGGTTGTCGTGCGCGACGGCCCGACAGCTTGCGCACTCGCCGCAGGCGTCGCCGGTGCCGGTGGAACATTGAACCGCCGCCGTGAGGGCCGTGGCGACGGTCCGCTTCCCCGTCCCTTCCGGGCCGACGAACAGATACGCATGGTGCAGCCGGTCACGTTCCACGGCGCGCCGCAGCAACGCGATCTGCCCTTCGTGGCCGATGATTTCCTGAAAGCCGAGCAGCATCATCCGAGCATCACTACCGGAGCGCCGTCATCGGATTACGATGATCCGCACGCCAAGGTCTCGCGCCACGATCCGATCACCGTCGGCCGAAGTCACCCGCTGGCGGCCGCGTACCCGTCCAGCCGTTCGTCGACGATGCGCCGCACCTGTTTCTGAGTGACCTCGACCGGGGCTTCCGTATCCACCACCCGATAGCGCTTCGGGTCGGCCGCGGCCAGCTTGAGGAACCCGTCGCGCACCCGGTGCTGGAAGGCTACGCCCTCGGCCTCGAACCGGTCTTCGCGCGCCGACCGCGGGTCCCGTCGCTCGGCCGCCCGGGCCAGCGCCAACTCCACGGGGCAGTCCAGGACAATCGTCAGATCGGGCATCGTCCCGCCCGTGGCTTCATGGTTCAAGCGCCGCAGCAAATCCAGATCCATGCCGCGCCCGTAACCCTGGTAGGCCAGGGTGGAATCGGCGAAACGGTCGGACACCACCAGCTTGCCTTGTTCGAGGGCGGGCCGGACCACTTCCCGGACGTGCTGCGCCCGGTCCGCCAGGATCATGAACAGCTCGGCCTCCCGGGAAAGCGACCGCGGGCCGCGTTCCAGCAGGAGCCTGCGCAACTCCTTGCCCAGCGGCGTGTCGCCCGGCTCCCGGGTCAGCCGCCTCGGCACTTGCAGCGCGTCCAGATACTCGTCGAGCAGCCGGATTTGACGGCTTTTCCCCGATCCGTCGCCGCCTTCGATGGTCAAAAAACGCAGCATCCCATTGTCGGGGGAGCACCCCCGTATGAGAGGAATATTACACGAGAACGGAGCGGCTTCCCAACCGTGGCGACCGGCAC
>JAJDXX010000096.1 GCA_022823055.1 Candidatus Binatia bacterium
AATCCAGGAGGGGTAGAGCGGGGAAACGCCGCTGTAGCGCCCTGCCACCACCCCTGGATTCCCGCTTTCGCGGGAATGACGGATTGGGGTTTGGTCGCCACGAAGCAGAGTATTGACACAGCCTGTTCCGCGGGAATGACGACTCGGAGCGTTGGCACCAGTTCTCTTCCGAGCGGAGTTTTGACACAGCCTGGAAAGCGGGAATGACGTTTCGGGGGGCCGTGCTCTTGCCTGTCGGAGAGCAGGGTCCCTGTAGGACGTGGATGATACAGCTTGGTTTCCGATCCGCTTGACATGGTCAGCCGGTCCTCCCCCGGATGCGGGCGCCGAACTTCCGGTGCACGGTATCGAGCAGCGCCTTCGACGGGTTGATGCGTATGTCGGCGGGGCCGATCACCTTGGTCTCCCGGTCCGCGTTGGTCATGTGGAGATAGACCGAGGCGGGTCCCTGCTCACGGGAGATGAGGTCGTGGAACTCCCACAGCTCCCGCCGGCTTACCTCCTCCAGGAAGAAGTGCACCTCGCGCGGCATGGGCCGTGACGGCGCGGGGATGGCCTGAGCGCACGCTTCCTCCAGCGGGACGATGTCGTTGACGATAAGGGTGACGCGTTCCTCGCCGACGTCGAGCCGGCCGTTGATGCGCACCGGGTCGTCGCGGCCGATGGTTTCCGACGCCTGCCGGTAGGTGTCGGGCCACGCGATGGTGTCCACGAACCCGGTCTTGTCCTCCAGGTTGAAGTTGGCGTAGCGATCACCCTTCTTGGTGTTCTTGAGCTTGAGCGCGGTCACCACGCCCACCATGGTGACCTCACCGTTGGCGTGGCCGCGCACCTGGTTGGCCGGCAACACCTGGAGCCGTTTCAGGGACTCTTCGAAGCGGTCCAGCGGATGCCCGGTGATGTAGAAGCCCAGTGTCTCCTTCTCGAAGGCCAGGAGCTGTCCGCCGGTCCATTCCTCCACCGACTCGTAGGCGTCCATGGGGTCCTTGACCGGCGCCTCGAGCAGGTCGAACATGCCGAACTGCGAGCTGTCCCGGTCCCGCTGGGACGACTGGCCGGTCTTCAGCGCATCGTCCAGCGCGGCCATGAGGCGCGCGCGGTAGACGCCGGTGGAGTCGAAGGCGCCGCATTTGACGAGGCTCTCCACCACGCGGCGGTTGACCACCTTCAGGTCCACGCGCCGGCAGAAGTCGAACAGCGACTTGAACGGTCCGGTATGCCCGCGGGTTTCCTGGATGGCTTCGACGGCCCTTTCACCGACGTTCTTGACCGCGGAGAGACCGAAGCGGATGCGCTCGCCCACCACCGTGAAGCGCGCGCCGCCCTCGTTCACGTCCGGCGGCAGCACCTCGACCCCCTGCTCGCGGCACTCGGCCAGGTTCTTGATCACCTTGTCGGTGTCGCCCATTTCCGAGCTCATCAACGCCGCCATGAACTCCACCGAGTAGTGGGTCTTGAGCCATGCCGTCTGGTAGGAGACCAGCGCGTACGCGGCGGAGTGGGACCGGTTGAAGCCGTAACGGGCGAAGGTTTCCATCTGGTCGAAGATGGCGGTGGCGTGATCCTCGCGGATGCCGTTCTCGCGCGCCCCTTCGATGAACCGCTGCCGCTGGCTGGCCATCTCCACGGGGTCCTTCTTCCCCATGGCGCGGCGCAGGATGTCGGCTTCCCCCAAGCTGTAGCGGGCCATGGTCTGGGCGATCTGCATGACCTGCTCCTGGTACACGATGACGCCGTAGGTGTCCTTCAGGATGGGCGCCAGTGCCGGGTGCAGGTAGGAAACCTCCTCCGTGCCGCTCTTGCGCTTGATGAATTCCTCGGCCATGCCGCTGTCGAGCGGGCCCGGGCGGTAGAGGGCGAGGATGGCCACGAGGTCCTCGAAGCAGTTGGGCTTGATACGCACGGTCATCTCGCGGATGCCCGTGCTCTCCAACTGGAAGATGCCGGTGGTGTTGCCGCTGCCGAGCAGGCGGTAGGTCTCCGGGTCGTCCAGGGACACGGTGTCGATGTCGGGCGCGCTGCCGCGGCTTTGCCGCACCAGGTCCAGGCAGTCGTGGATGAGGGTCAGGGTCTTGAGCCCCAGGAAGTCGAACTTGACCAGACCGATCTTTTCCACGCTGGACATGTCGTACTGGGTGACGATGCCGCCGTCCCGGTCCATGTAGAGGGGCAGGTAGTCCACCAGGGGGCGGTTGGATATGACCACGCCGGCGGCGTGGGTGGAAGAGTGCCGGGTTAGGCCCTCCAGGCGCAGGGCGTGGTTGAGGAGGCTGGCGACCCGCGGGTCTTCGTCCGCGAGCTGGTTCAGGCGCGGCTCCTGCTTGAGGGCATCGGTGAGCGAGCAGTCGAAGCCCTGCCGGGAAGCGGGCACGAGCTTGGCGATGGCGTCGGTTTCGGCGAACGACAGGCCCACGGCGCGCCCCACGTCGCGGATAGCGGCCTTGGCCTTGAGGGTCCCGAAGGTGGTGATCTGGGCCACCTTGTCGGCGCCGTACTTGTCCTTGACGTACTGGATCACGCGGTCCCGGCCGCGGATGCAGAAATCCACGTCGATGTCCGGCATGGAGCGCCGCTCCGGGTTGAGGAAGCGCTCGAACAGCAGGTTGTGGAGGATCGGGTCCAGGTCGGTGATGCGCAGCGCGTAGGCCACCAGGCTTCCCGCCGCCGACCCGCGTCCCGGCCCCACCGGAATGCCCTCGTCCTTGGCGTAGTTGATGAAGTCCGCCACGATCAGGAAGTAGCCCGGGAACTGCATGCTCTTGATGACGCCCAACTCGTATTCGAGCCGTTCCCGGTAGGCGTCGCGGTCCACGTCCCCGGCGTCCCGGAGCCGTTCGTCGAGCCCCTGCCGGGCGCGCGTGTCCAGGTAGTCGTCGAGGCTCTCGGCGTTGGGCGCCTCGTAGTTGGGGAAGTGGTACTTGCCGAACTCGAGCTCCACGTTGCAGCGTTCGGCGATGGCCACGCTCTGGTCCACCGCCTCCGGCAGGTACGCGAACCCGTCCAGCATCTGGTCGGTGGACTTGAGGAACAGCTCCTCGGTGTCCATCTTCATGCGGTTGGGGTCGTTGTGCCCCTTGCCGGTCTGGATGCACAGCAGGATGTCGTGGGCGTGGGCGTCCTCGGGATCGAGGTAGTGGCAGTCGTTGGTGGCGACGATGGGCAGGGAGAGGTCCTTGCCCAACTCGATGATGCCGGCGTTGACCTTTTCCTGGAGCGGCAGCTTGTTGTCCTGGGCCTCAAGGTAGTAGCGGTCGTCGAAGATGGCGCGGTAGGTCTCGGCTACCTTCCTGGCCTGCTCCATGGAGCCCAGCGTGAGGGCCTTGGCCATCTCGCCGCTCAGGCAGCCGCTCAGGGCGATGATGCCGGCGTTGAACTCCCTCAGCAGCTCCTTGTCGATGCGCGGCTTGTAGTAGAAGCCCTCGGTGAAGCCGTGGGTGACCAGCCGGCAGAGGTTGCGGTAGCCCTCGTCGTTCATGGCCAGCAGGATCAAGTGGTGGTTGTGTTCCTTGTTGCCCCGGTCCACGCCCTGGCGGTCGTAGCGGCTGCCCGGCGCCACGTAGGCCTCGCAGCCGAGCACCGGCTTGATGCCCGCCTCCACCGCCTTGCGGTAGAACTCAACCGCGCCGAACATGTTGCCGTGGTCGGTCATGGCGATGGCGGGCTGTCCCAGGCTCTTGGCCCGCTCGATCAGCGGATCGATCTTGTTGGCGCCGTCGAGGAGGCTGTACTGGGTGTGGCAATGAAGGTGTACGAAGTTGTGCTGGCTCATGAAACTACAGTCCTCGGCAATCCAAGGTTCACTCCCATTCAATGGTGGCGGGCGGCTTCGACGAGACGTCGTAGACCACCCGGTTGATGCCGCGCACCTCGTTGATGATGCGGTTGGAGATGCGTCCGAGAAGCTCGGGCGACAGCGCCACCCAGTCGGCGGTCATGCCGTCCTGGCTGTCCACCGCCCGGATGGCGGCGACGTTCTCGTAGGTGCGCTCGTCCCCCATGACGCCCACGGTGCGGATGGGCAGCAGGATGGCGAAGGACTGCCAGATGCGCTCGTACAGGCCGGCGTTGCGCACTTCCTCCACCACGATGGCGTCCGCGGCCCGGAGGATGTTCAGGCGTTCCTCGGTGACGTCGCCGAGGATGCGGATGGCCAGTCCCGGTCCGGGAAAGGGCTGCCGGTAGATCCACCGGTCCGGCAGGCCCAGTTCGTGGCCCAGGACGCGCACCTCGTCCTTGAACAGTTCCCGCAGCGGCTCCACCAGCTCGAACTTCATGTTCTCGGGCAGTCCGCCGACGTTGTGGTGGCTCTTGATGAGGGCGGACGGGCCGGCGTGGGCCACGGATTCGATGACGTCGGGATAGAGGGTGCCCTGGCACAGGAACGGGAAGTCGCCGAGCTTGTGCGTCTCCTCCTCGAAGACCCGGATGAAGAGGTTGCCGATGCGCTTGCGCTTCTCCTCCGGGTCCTCCACCCCTTCGAGCACGTCGAGGAACCGGCGCGACGCGTCCACGTAGCGGAAGCCCGCGCCGAAGCGCTCTCCCATGACCTGGGACACGGTCTCCGGCTCACCCTGCCGCAGCAGCCCGTTGTTGACGAACACGCACACGAGCCGGTCGCCGACGGCGCGGTGCACCAGGGTGGCGGCCACCGACGAGTCCACGCCGCCGCTCAGGCCGCACAGCACGCGCGCGCCGCCCACCTGAGCGCGGATGCGCTCCACCGCGGCGCCGGCGAAGTGCTCCATGTCCCAGTCGGCCGAGCACCCGCAGACGCGGAACAGGAAGTTGTCCAGGATGGTCCGGCCGTTGCGGGTGTGCACCACCTCCGGATGGAACTGGAGGCCGTAGAAGCGTCGCCCTTCGTCGGCGAATGCCGCGATGGGGGAGTTGCCCGTGTGCGCCAGCACCGACCATCCTTCAGGCAGCGCCGTCATGCGGTCGCCATGGCTCATCCACACGCTTTGGCGGCCTTCCGTGCCGAGCCCGGCGAAGAGGTCGGCGTCGTCGTCGATGGTGAGGTCGGCCATGCCGAACTCGCGCTCCGAGGCCTCGGCTACGGCGCCGCCCATGGCCTGGTTGATGAGCCCCATGCCGTAACAGATGCCGAGAAACGGCACCGGCAGCCGGAACAGCTCCGGGCCCACCCGCGGCGCGCCGCTGCCGTAGACGCTCGCGGGACCCCCCGACAGGATGATGCCGGCGGGCTCCAGGCGCGCGATCTTCTCGACGGCGGTATCGAAGGGGTGTATCTCACAGTACACGCGCGCCTCGCGCACGCGCCGGGCGATGAGCTGGGTGTACTGCGATCCGAAGTCCAGGACGACGATCATTCTCGGCGGTAATTGGGCGCTTCGTTGGTGATGAAGACGTCGTGGACGTGCCCTTCGGTGAGGCCGGCGGCCGTGATCTGCATGAACCGGGCCTTGGCCTGCAGCTCCTCGATGGTGGCGCAGCCGACATAGCCCATGCCGGCGCGGATGCCGCCGATGAGTTGGTAGACGTTGGCGGCCAGCGGACCGCGGTAGGGCACCTGTCCCTCCACGCCCTCGGGCACCAGCTTCACTTCTTCCTCGATGTCGTCCTGGGCGTAGCGGTCCTTGCTCCCTTCGCGCATGGCGCCGATGGAGCCCATGCCGCGGTAGACCTTGTAGGTGCGTCCCTGGTACAGCACGGTCTCTCCCGGGCTTTCCTCGCAGCCGCCGAACAGCGTGCCGATCATGACGGCGCTGGCGCCCGCCGCCAGCGCCTTGGTGATGTCGCCGGAGTACTTGATGCCGCCGTCCGACACCAGGGGAACGCCGGTGCGGGCGCCGACCCGCGCGCAGTCGGCGATGGCGCTGAGCTGGGGCACGCCGACCCCGGAGACCACCCGGGTGGTGCAGATGGAGCCGGGTCCGACCCCTACCTTGACGCCGTTGGCCCCCGCGTCGATGATCGCCTGGGTGCCCTGGGCCGTGGCCACGTTGCCGCCGATCATCTCCAACTCCGGATAGTCGCTGCGAATCTGCAACACCGTCTCCAGCACCTTGGCGGCGTGGCCGTGGGCCGTGTCCACGGCGATGACGTCGACGCCGGCGCGCACCAGCGCCTCGACGCGCTCTTCCCGGTCCGGCCCCACGCCCACCGCGGCGCCCACCCGCAGGTGCCCGCGGTCGTCCTTGCAGGCCATGGGATGGCGGGTCTTCTTCTCGATGTCCTTGACCGTGATCAGCCCCTTCAGGCGAAAGTGATCGTCCACCACCAGGAGCTTCTCGATGCGGTGCTGGTGCAACAGCTCCTGGGCCTCGTCGAGGTCGACGCCGTCCTGCACGGTGACGAGGTTCTCCTTGGTCATCAGCTCGTCGACGCAGCGTTCCAGGTTCTTCTCGAAGCGCAGGTCACGGTTGGTCAGGATGCCCACCAGCCGGCCGCCCAGCGTCACCGGCAGGCCCGAGATGCCGTGCTGGTCCATCAGCTCGCGCGCCTCGGCGATCTTCTGGTGCGGGTTCACCGTCACCGGGTCCAGGATCATGCCGCTCTCGAACTTCTTGACCTTCTCCACTTCCCTGGCTTGGTCCGCGGGCGGCATGTTGCGGTGGATGAAGCCCATGCCGCCCTCCTGGGCCATGGCGATGGCCGTGCGCGCCTCGGTCACCGTGTCCATGGCGGCGCTCAGGAGAGGGATGTTGAGCCGGATGCGTTCGGTCAAGCGTGTCGAAACGTCCGCGTCCCGCGGCAGGATCGACGATTCCGCGGGCACCAGCAGCACGTCGTCGAACGTGAGTCCTACGGGCAAGATCTCCTGGTCGAGCATCCTTCACCTCGGTCCGGACGGTACGAAAACGGAACAAAAAAAGCCCAGACTTCCGCCTGGGCTTCCCGTGGATTTCGCGGTGCTCATCTCCATGTTTTCTCCTAGCAAGATTCGCCTTTCCTGGCAAGTTTTGATTCGCTCCTTGGACTGCGCCCGCCCTGAGCCTGTCGAAAGGGCGGGCGCAGTCCAAGGACGTCAGAATTCCTCTAAAGTTCCCGCGAGACGTACCGAATAAATCCAGAGACGATGTTTTCACGGATTTACGGCGCGGCGCTCCTCGGGATCGACGCCATCAAGGTGGCGGTGGAAGTGGACATCGCTTCGGGCCTGCCGAAACTCGCCACGGTGGGCCGGCCGGAGGGTGCCGTGCGGGAGAGCAAGGTGCGCATCCGCGCGGCGTTGCGGAATTGCGGCTACCCCTACCCGTACCAGCGCATCACCGTCAACCTGGCCCCGGCCGACGTCCGCAAGGAAGGATCGGGCTACGATCTTCCCATGGCGGTGGGCATCGCCGCGGCACAAGGCGTCGTTGTTTCCTCCCGACTCGGTGCCTGCCTGATGGTGGGCGAACTGTCGCTGGACGGCGCCGTCAAGCCGGTGCGCGGCGCGCTGCCCATCGCCGCCGCGGTCAAGCGCGAGGGCCTCGCGGGCCTGATCCTGCCCCGCGCCAACAGCGCCGAGGCCGCGGTGGTGCAGGGCATCGACGTCTACGGCGTGGAGAGTCTGGCCGAGGTGGTGGATTTCCTGAACGGGGAGCGGGAGATCGAGCCCACGCGCGTGGACCTGGCCCGGCTATTCCACAGCCACGCGGTGCACGACGCCGACTTGAGCGACGTGTGCGGCCAGCCCCACGTCAAGCGCGCGCTGGAGGTGGCGGCCGCGGGGAGCCACAACATCCTGCTGATGGGTCCTCCGGGGTCCGGCAAGACCATGCTCGCCAAGCGGCTCGCCACCATCCTGCCGGACCTGACTTTGCCGGAGGCCCTGGAGACCACCAAGATCCACAGCGTGGCGGGCGTCCTCGACGGGCGCGCGCTCGTGGCCGTGCGCCCGTTCCGGGCGCCGCACCACACCATCTCCGACGCGGGGCCCGTGCCGCCGGCTCCATCGACTACCCCGCGAGCTTCATGCTGGTGGCGGCCATGAACCCGTGCCCGTGCGGCTTCTTCGGCGACCCGCAGAAGGAGTGCCGCTGCACGCCCATGCAGACCGCCCGGTACCGTTCACGCGTTTCGGGTCCGCTGCTCGACCGCATCGACATCCAGGTGGAGGTGCCGGCGGTGGCCTACGAGGCCCTTGCCTCGCGTGCGCCCGGCGAACCCTCCGAGGCGGTGCGCCAGCGGGTCAACCAGGCCCGGAGGGTCCAGGTCGAACGCTTCGATGAGACCGGCATCCACGCCAACGCGCGCATGAGCGCGCGCGACCTCCGGCGTTACTGCCGCGTGGACCCGGCGGGCGAGCAACTCCTGGAGAACGCCATCAACCGCCTCGGCCTGAGCGCCCGCGCCTACGTGCGCATCCTCAAGGTCGGCCGCACCATCGCCGACCTCGCCGGCGCTGAAGCCATCCAGTCCGCGCACATCGCCGAAGCCATCCAGTACCGCAGCCTGGACCGGCCGCTGGAGTAGCCCCTAACTGTCAGCTTCTGATATTATTGGACATACGGAGGATGCCAAATGCCGAACGTTCACCTTACGGCACCCATGGAAGCGTACATCAAGGGACAGATCGAATCCGGTGCCTATGCCAATCTCAGCGAGGTGGTGAGGGCGGGGGTCCGGCTGTTGATGGAACGCGACGGCGCGCGCCAGTTCTACGCGTTGAAGGCCGAACTGGAGCACGCGGTGCGCGAAGCGGAGGCGGGGGAGTTCGACAACTTCGATCCCGACGACTTCGATCCTGAAGCCTACCGGTGGCGTTCAGGGGCATGACCATCCGGCTATCGCGCCTGGCGCGACGGGACCTTGAGGAAATTCGCCGGTACACGGAGGACACTTGGGGCCGCGAACAGTGGGCGAAATACTATCAAGGGTTGGTCCGCGCATTTGAGGGCATTATCGCCAAACCGGATCGGGGCCGTGACCGAAGCCTGTTCGCGCCCGGCATGCGCTCGGTCAACTACGGAATGCACGTCATCTTCTTCAGGCGAGTCAAGGCGGCCGGCAATGACCCGATGATCCTGCGTATCGTTCATCAACGCCGCAACATGCCTGCATTGGTCTATTTCGAGGATCTCGACGGTTAGAGGGAGCGTGCGACCTGCCCTATCAGTCGAGACTTGCGCTCAGGGCGCTTGTATCATGTCGGCGCAGACACGTTGGCAATGATTTCCGATATGTGGCTTGCGCCGTCCCGGTCCATGGCTTGCAGCAGTTCCTCCTCCA
>JAJDXX010000105.1 GCA_022823055.1 Candidatus Binatia bacterium
CTGCACGACGCCGCCCTGGATCTGGCCCTCCACGTAGCTGGGGTGGATGGCCTTGCCGACATCCTGGATGGCGGTGTAGTCGAGGATGGTGACCTTGCCGGTGTCCGGGTCCACTTCCACGTCCACAATGTGGGTGGCGAAGGCGCCGCCCGCGCCGCGTGGGTCGACGCTGACCTGGGCCGAGATGGGACCGCCGGTGCGGTTCAGCTGGCCGGCCAGTTCCTTGAAGGTCATGCTCAGTTCCTGGTCGGAGGCGTGCTGGAAGACGCCGTCCACCAGGTCCACGTCGGCGACGTCCACGTCCCAGATGCTGGCGGCCCGCTCGATCATCTTCTGCTTGATCTCCTGGGCGCACTCGTAGGCGGCCCAGCCAGTGGCGAAGGTGGTGCGGCTGCCGCCGGTCAGGAAGGTGTAGCCCACGGAGTCGGTGTCGCCCACGCTGGGGTCAACGTCCTCGGCGGGGATGCCCAGCACCTCAGCGGCCTGCATGGCGATGGAGGCGCGGGTGCCGCCGATGTCCGTGGAGCCTTCCACCAGCGAGATGGTGCCGTCGGCCTGCACGCTGATGGCGGCGCTGGACTGCAGCCCGATGTTGAACCAGAAGCCCGAGGCCACGCCGCGTCCGCGGTTGGGGCCCTCCAGCGGGCGCTGGTACTGCTCCGACTCGCGGGCTGCCTCCAGCTGTTCGATGTTGCCGATCACAGGGAACACCGGGCCGTCGACGCGGCGGGTGCCCTCCTTGGAGGCGTTGCGCAGGCGGAACTCGATGGGATCGATGCCCAGCTTCTCCGCCAGTTCGTCCACCACGGTCTCGCCGGCGAAGGCGGCGATGGGAGCGCCCGGCGCCCGGTAGGCGGCCACCGGCGGCTTGTTGGCCACCACGTCGTAGCCATCGACGCGGCAGTTCTCGATGTCGTAGCAGGCGAACATGCACTGCGCGCCAGCGGTCACCGGGGAGCCGGGGAAGGCGCCCGCGTCGAAGGCCAGCATGGCCTCGGCGGCGACGATCTTGCCGTCGTTGGTGGCGCCCATCTTGATGTGCATGTAGGAGCCGGAGGTCGGGCCGGTGGCCTCGAAGACCTCGGCGCGGGACATGGCGGACTTCACCGGCGCGCCCGCCTTTTTCGACAGCAGCGCGGTCAGCGGCTCGAGGTAGATGGGAATCTTACCGCCGAATCCGCCGCCGATCTCCATGGGGACCACCCGTACCTTGGAAACGGGCAGGTCCAGCACTCCGGCCAGGGCGTCGCGGGTGGTGAAAGCGCCCTGGGTGCTGACCCAGATGGTCAACTCGCCGTTGGTGTTCCAGAAGGCGGCGCCGTTCTGGGGCTCGATGTAGCCCTGGTGAACGGTGGCCGTCGAGTATTCCTTCTCCACGATCACGTCCGCAGCGGCGAAGCCGGCGTCCAGGTCGCCCTGCTCGTAGCGGAAGTGGGTGGCGATGTTGCTGTGATTGTCGGTATCCTCGCCCAGCTCGTTGGTGGTCTGGTCGTCGTGGAGCAGCTCGGCGTCGTCGGCCATGGCCTGGCGTACCTCGGTGGCCGCCTTCAGGACCTCATACTCCACTTCGATCAGAGCCAGGGCCTGCTCGGCGTCGTGGGCGCTGGTGGCGGCTACTGCGGCCACCGGGTGCCCCTTGTACAGTGCCTTGTCCTTGGCCATCACCTTGCGGGCGGCGGCGCTGTCGGTGGGGATGTCCTGGCCGGTGATCACGGCGCGCACCCCGCGGGCGGCCTCGGCCTTGCTGGTGTCGATGGACTTGATCCGGGCGTGGGCGTGCGGGCTGCGCAGCACCTTGGCGAAGAGCAACCCCGCCGAGTCGAAGTCGGCCCCGTACTTGGCCCGGCCGGTTACCTTGTCGGTGCCGTCATGCCGCACCGGACGGGTTCCCACAACCTTGAATTCGGTGTTGGACAGGACGATGTTGGATGCCATTTGAATCCACCTCGCATGGAGTATAGAGAGTTGGCTGATAAACGTTGGGCAGGGCCCGTCAGCCGGGTCCCGCAAACTGACGGGATTGTACCACAACTTCGGGGCAGCCACGGTGCACGCCCGCGCCCTGTGGCGGCGATTTTGATGGCGGGATGTTAGAATACTGGCAGCGTTTTTCAATCCCCTTCTTGTTTGGGAGCGTGTGATGGTATCTGTTAATGAATCTTGGGGTGAACTAAGGGAAGTTGAACTGCGGGAAGCCTGGCCGGACGAGGTTGCCGATTTCACTCCGTGGCTGGAGGACAACCTGCAGCGGTTGTCTCGGGTAATCGGCATGCCCCTCGAGCCGGACCACAGCCAGGTATCCGTAAACGGCTTCACGGCCGACGTGCTGGCGACGTTTCCGGTGGACGACAGCCGGGTGGTGATCGAGAACCAGCTGGACAGCACCGACCACGCTCACCTGGGCCAGATACTGAGCAACATGGCCCGCCTGGAGGCGCAGACCGCCATCTGGGTGGCCCGGGACTTCCAGCCTGCCCACCTCTCGACCATCCGCTGGCTGAACATAAACACGCCCAGCGACTTCAATTTCTTTGCCGTGCGGGTACGCGCCGTGCGCATTGGCGACTACCCCTCGCCCATTGCCCCGCTGTTCGAGGTGGTGGCGCAGCCCCACGACTGGGACCGGCGCATGCAGGCCGTCAACCGGGCCGCCGGCGGCCCCCGCCGGGTCAACGACCGGCTCAGCCGCCTGCGCCGCAAGCGCAGCGACTTCTGGCGCGCTTATGCCGAGCAATATCCCGGCGAGATGGATGTTGCCGAAGACCACGCCCACAGCAATCTGTATCACTCCGTGGGCGGCGCGCTGGTCTCCCAGTACGTCGCCGATGGCAGCGTGGGCATTTACC
>JAJDXX010000214.1 GCA_022823055.1 Candidatus Binatia bacterium
TGAACAACGACCTCTGCCTTTGGATTGATCCGAAACAAACTGGGGCGGTCGGTCCGACCGCCCCAGTTGGAATCCCGTACGGGATTTGGAGCCCGATATTTAGAAGTCCATCGGAGGGGCCGCGGGCATGGCCGGCGTGGGCTCAGGGATCTCGGTGATCATGGACTCGGTGGTGAGCACCATGGCGGCCACGGAGGCGGCGTTCTGCAGGGCAGACCGGGTCACCTTCACGGGGTCGATGATGCCGCGCTCGAGCATCGGGCCGAACTCGCTGACCTCGGCGTCATAGCCGTAGTCATCGGACTGGTCCTTGACATCGTGCAGGACGACGGCGCCTTCGCCACCGGCGTTCTCAACGATGATTTTGAGGGGCTGCTCGAGGGAGTGGCGGATGATGTTGAGGCCGACCAGTTCGTCGCCGGTCAGGTTCTCGATGTTCTCCAGGGCGCGCTGGGCGCGAACCAGGGCGACTCCGCCGCCGGGGACGATGCCCTCTTCAACCGCGGAACGGGTGGCGGACAGAGCGTCTTCCACGCGGGCCTTGCGCTCCTTGAGCTCGATCTCGGTGGCAGCGCCGACCTTGATGACGGCGACGCCGCCGGACAGCTTGGCCATGCGCTCCTGCAACTTTTCGCGATCGTACTCGGAGGTGGTGTCTTCGATCTGGGCCTTGATCTGGTTGATGCGGGCCTGGATCGCTTCCTCGGAGCCGTGGCCCTCGACGATGGTGGTGTCGTCCTTGGTGGACGAAACGCGGCGGGCGCGGCCGAAGTCCTCGATGGTGGCGGAGTCCAAGCGGCGGCCGGTCTCTTCGCTGATGACGGTGCCACCGGTGAGGATGGCGATGTCCTCGAGCATGGCCTTGCGGCGGTCGCCGAAGCCGGGGGCCTTGACGGCCAGCACGTTCATGATGCCGCGCAGCTTGTTGACCACCAGGGTGGCCAGGGCTTCGCCGTCCACGTCCTCAGCGACGATGACGGCGTTTTTCTGTCCGACCTGAAGCAGCTTCTCGAGGGCGGGGACCAGATCGGCGACGGCGGAGATCTTCTTGTCGGTGATGATCAGGTAGGAGTCATCGATCGCGGATTCCATGCGGTCGCTGTTGGTGATGAAGTAAGGAGAGATGTAGCCGCGGTCGACCTGCATGCCTTCCACGTACTCGATCTCGTCGGTCAGGCCGCGGGACTCTTCAACGGTGATGACGCCGTCCTTGCCGACCTTTTCCATGGCTTCAGCGATGGTCTCGCCGATGGCGTCTTCGTGAGCGGACAGAGAGGCGACCTGCCCGATGCGCTCGCGGGTCTCCACGGGCTGGGACATGGACTGGAGCTCGCCGACGATTTCGCCGACTGCGCGCTCGATGCCACGCTTGATGGCCATGGGGTTGGCGCCGGCGGTGACGTTCTTGAAGCCCTCGTTGATGATGGCCTGAGACAGGACGATGCTGGTGGTGGTGCCATCACCGGCGGCGTCGTTGGTCTTGGTGGCGGCTTCCTTCAGGAGCTGTGCCCCCATATTCTCGTAGTGGTTCTCCAGCTCGATCTCCTTGGCGATGGTGACGCCGTCGGAGCAGACGTTCGGGGGGCCGAACTTCTTGTCCAGGATGACGTTGCGGCCGCGGGGGCCGAGGGTGACCTTGACCGTGTTGGCCAGGGTGTCCATGCCGACCTTGAGCGACTTTCGCGCCTCGTCGCTGAAAAGGATCTGCTTCGCCATGTGATTGACTCCTCCTTCTGTGATACGCGCCCCACGGGGGCGCGGGCTGCATGGGCCTAGCCGACCTTGGCCAGGACGTCCGTCTCCTTCATGATCAGGTACTCTTCGCCGTCGTCCTCGAACTCGGTCCCGGCGAACTTCGAGTAGATGACCGTGTCTCCGACCGCGACGGACATCTCGACGCGGTTGCCGTCGTCCGTGATCCGGCCGGGGCCCACAGCGATGACGCTGCCTTCCTGGGGCCGCTCCTTCGCACTGTCCGGGATGAAGATTCCGCTCTTGGTCTGGGTCTCCTGTTCCACCGCCTTCACGACGATGCGGTCGCCCAAGGGCTGCAGACTTCGCGCCACGACTACCTCCTTTTCGCAATCCGGCGGGTGCATCTGCTAGCACTCGCCTTAATGGTCTGTTAGCAGTCTACTAGCCTGACTGCTAATCCGCCCGGAATCGTACGGGCAACCGGCGCAGGCTGTCAAGAGGTGCGTGGCAAGGAGGGAGAGGGAAGTGTCCATTGACGACATTCCTTGGAAGGAATACACTGCAGCAGTGGCTTGGGACGTCGAGCTTTCGGATGAGTTCAACGATTGGTGGCAAGGGCTCACGATAGGCGAACAGGAGGACCTCACCGCCGGAGTTGAGTTGCTGATAGAGCGTGGTTCCCACTTGGGGTACCCGTACGCTTCAGGTGTTAATGGGTCGCGTCATGGTCACATGCGGGAATTACGAGTACAGAGCGGTGGCCGACCGCTACGGGTCTTCTACGCTTTCGACCCGCTGCGGTCAGCTATCCTCCTGATAGGCGGGGACAAGACCGGCCACTCCCAGTTTTACGAACGCTACATACCGATAGCCGACCGACTCTACGACGAGCACTTGGATGAGTTGCGGAAGGAGGGAATGATCTGATGAGCGGACGCCGCCCCTTCATTGAGTTGACTGCACACTTCACCCCGGAGCAGCGGGAGCGCATCGAGAAGAAGAAGGCCGAGATGCGCGCTGAGAT
>JAJDXX010000064.1 GCA_022823055.1 Candidatus Binatia bacterium
TCCAGCGCCACCTTCGCCTTGAACTCCCCGCTGAACCGTCGTCGTGTGCTCATCGCGTATCCCTCCTTCTTCAGGTGGAATACACCTTAACAACCTGTCAGTATTTCCGGGACAACCTCAGGTAACTGTTCGGAGCGACAACTGGCATGCGGGGTGTCCTAATCCCTCCCGGAGCATAACCCCTAAAGGCTCTCACCCTATGACGTGCGACCCGCCCCGCATGCCTTCCCCCTCAAATTGGCCGATCTGAGAGGATTCCTCAACATACAAATGACGGGAAGGGAAGACCGGAATGACGGAGGAGGGGGACCGGAATGACGGAGAGGAAAAGCGGGCTAGCGGAGCGGAAAGACGGACTCCGGCACACCCGTGCCGCGAGGTCCCTTTACAGCCCGAAGGCCGCCAAACTCCGCGGATCCCGGCTCCATCCCGGCGTGGCCTTGACCGCGAGATCCAGGTAGACGCGGCAACCGAGCAACCGTTCCAGGTCCTCCCGGGCGGCGCTGCCGATCTCCTTGAGCGCCGCGCCGCGCTTGCCGATGAGGATCGGCTTGTGGCTTTCCCGCTCGGTGTGGATCGTGGCGGCGATGACCACCAGGGCGTCGTCGTTCTTCTCCTCGAAACGCTGCACCGAGACCGCCGTCCCGTACGGTATTTCCTGGCGGGTGCGCAGAAAGACCTTCTCGCGGACGATCTCCGCGGCGATGAAGCGTTCCGTCTGGTCGGTCAGCTCATCCTCCGGGAAATAGCGCGGCCCGGCGGGCAGCCGATCGAGGACCCCCTCCACGAGCAGCGGCAGGTTCTCTCCGGTGCGCGCGCTGATGGGCACGATCTCCCGCTCCGGCAGCAGCCCCGCCAGCCGCGCCATCACCGGCAAAAGCCGCCCCTTGGCCACCACGTCGATCTTGTTGAGCGCGATCAGGGCCGGGTGGCTACCGCCGGCGAGAATGCCGGCGATGTCCTCGTCGTCCCCGCGGATGCCGCCGCGGGCGTCCACCACCCAGACCACCGCCTCCACGTCGCTCAGCGAACGCTTGGCCACGTCCACCATGCGCCGGTTCAGGAGCGAACGGGCGCGATGGATGCCCGGCGTGTCCAACAGCAGCATCTGACCCCGCGGCACCGTCTTGATGCCCATGATCCGGTTGCGGGTGGTCTGCGGCCGGGGCGAGACGATGGCGATCTTCTCCCCCAAAAGCTCGTTCAACAGCGTGGACTTGCCGACGTTGGGCCGCCCCAGGATCGACACGAATCCCGACCGGAAATCCGCGGACGCGGGCGTGCTACCATACGCCTCGGGCATGGCCTCGTTCTCGCCCATCGCGCCATTATGACACGGGTGGAGGGCAACGCAAGGTGAGCGGGAGAGGGGTGCCTCAGTTTGAAGCCATGCGACGCTTCACGCGAAACCGTCTACGTCCACACGTCGCCAGCACGGCCGGAGCATCGTTCGCGCACGTTCTTTTGCTTGGCGTAGAAGAAGCTCCAGATTTCATCACACTGGACGCACCGCGCTTCGACGTCCCGAACCCGCTCATGGTCGTAGGTCGCACGCGCTTTGCCCGCGTCCGCCAAAAGCTTCGTGACCGTGTTGATGGACACACCGGTTACACGACCGATGGACTACCCCTCCGCCAGGGGCCAGAAAGAACGGTGATGAGTCGCACCGCTACTAACTAGCCGGACAACGTCATCGGTTTGTGTAGCTGGCCTTCGGCTTCGGTTCCTGGACATGGGAATCCGCATCCTGCCGGCGAGTCCCATAGGGTAAGCCAAGCCGATATTCTGAACGCTTCGTCCGAGGGGTAGTTGCAATGATTGCCTGGTTCTTCTCGAAGACCTCTCGGGCATTTGGGTTCTTTTCCAGGAGCTTGTCAACGTCTAGCATCTTCTAACCCCCCCATCGGCGCCCATCGAAGATTTCCCGTGTTTGAACGACGCTATCAAGACCCATTTTGAGCGAATAGTCGAGCACGAGAGTATGATGACTCCTGACAGCATTCCTCAACACAGGATTTCGTCCGAAATCATCTATGTACAGATTGAGTTCTTTTCGTAGCCGTTGCATGTTTATGCCAATGCCGTGGGAGTTCCATCTCCTTATGTCATTCAGCTTCTTCGCGATTTCGATGGCCCGCTCCTTCCTCATTTTGTCGGTAACTTGGATCTTCCGTGTCTTCGTGACGGTCCAATTCTTGAACTTGTACTTGGCCAACCACTCTTCCAGAAGAGCCACTGACAAGTCACGGGCCTGACCATATGCGTAAAGCTCGCCTTGATCAAAACTAAGAAGTATTTGCAACTCCGCAGCCCCAGCCTCCCCTCGATTAGCCTTCGCCAACAAGTCCTCGTATCTCAGTAGGTATCCAAGTGCAGGCAACAACTTGCTGCCATCTTGGCTGGGTACTTGTGGGTCTATGGGTCCGAGAACGGAATAGTAGTCCATCAAAATGGCGTTTCCCGACAACGCCAGTATCGTTCCGGCAGACATGGCGTGACTGGGTATAAGAAAATCAACCTCCCGATAATGATGCCTCAGCGCATCAGAAATTCGGCGAGCATCCTCGGCAAAACCGCCCGGCGTCTCTAGAACGAAAACGAGCTTGCGTCGCCGCTTAGTGAAACCCTCCACGGCATCCCGAATTCGATCATCCGCGCCAAATGCGATAGACCCCTTGTAGAAGAGGCAGTCAGCACCAAGTGCGCGTTCAATATCTAGGAGAATCTCAGCTAACCGCGCCTCTATGAGGGGGTTAGCTCCCTTTGGCGGTGCCATGGGCTAGCTTCGAGGCTCGGTCCAGCGTTTCGCGGCCTCTTCCCTAGCAATGGCAGATCGTTGTTCTGGCGCTAACCGCTCTGCGTAGGCTCGGCCTCCACATTGGCCGAGAGCCTGACCGGGAGTACCTGCTTGGCGTTGCTCTGTGAATTCACCGGTTGCCAACTTGGCTACCGTCACCGCACATCCGACCACATCACCGGGCCGCCACTGTCCCTGTGGTCCTTTCATGTCATGCCCCTTTCGCTTACATCACAGTGTACCAGCTGTGACAAAGTGGGACAATGTCCCACCATAGCCGTGCTGAGTAACGTAGCCCTGTCTCATTTGTCAAGCACCCTGCCCATGTCATGTCGCCGCACTGAAGCCGAGACACTACCGGGAGGGGACATCACCGCGCCCGGCGCACGTGCAGGAGCGCGCGCAACGCCAGATCCAGCAGGAAGACGCCGAGGCCGGCGGCGGCCAACGCCCACCAGATGCCCCGGACCGAACCCGAGGCGTCGGGGTCGGCGGTGAAGAGGCGTTCGATGTCCTCCGTCAAGGCTTCCTGGCGCAACACCTTGCCGCCGGTCTCCCGGGCCAAGCGCTCCAGCAAATCGTGGTTGGCGTCCATTTCGCGATACTCTTGCGAGAAAGGGACGATGAACGGGATGGTGAAAGCGACGGCGGGCGCGGCCTCGGGCCTAGGGGCCAAAAAAGACACGTCGCCAAGAACCTCGCCCATTGGGTCCGGGACCTTGCCGTGTTGTACCGTGAGCAGGTTGATACCCCGGCTGGGGGTGGCGAAGCGGGTCTGGTAGCGGCCCGGCGCCACCTGCCGGAAGGTCTCCTCTTGCAAGGTCTCGTCGGCGCGGGTGAGCAGTCCCTGGAGCTTGAGGTGGTTCACGGGCCTTCCCGTGGCCGAGAAGAGGTCCACCACCGCGCTCATGGACTCGCCCTCGCGCACGAAGTCCGTGCGCAGGCGATGGTCCGAGACGTTCCTCACGGCCAGCCGGGCCATCTGCGCGGCCCACCTGGAGAATGCGGGCCACCGCACCCAGTGGCGCCCCCAGCGGCCCGAGACATCCGAGGTGAAGGCGTACACCTGTCCCAGACCGTAGCGCCAGGACACCAGCAACGGGTCCTCGCCGGCGCGCAGGTGGACCTCCGCGCCGGGCTTTACGTGGGTCAGGACGTAGCCCAGAATCTGCGGCAGCGGCTGCGCCGCGAGCCCGCGCATGGGCCCCGAAACCCCCAGCGCCACCGGCGTCACGGTCTTCTCCACCAGCAGGTCCCGCGAGATGAGCAGGGTCTCGGTGGTGAAGATCTGCGGGATGGTGCGCGGGTCCACGGTGGCGTAGCTGCGCCCCTGGCCGCCCTGGGCGAGCTGGGTCATGAGCCGCCGGTCGGCGTCGCCGCCGATGGACACCGTCGAAACCGTGATGCGGTCCCGGGCCATGCGGGTCACCTGCTCCACCAGGTCCGCCTTTTCGGTGAGCCCGTCGGACAGCACCAGCACGTGCTTGATGGCGGCCTCCTCGGCGGCGAGGGCGCGATGGCCCTCCACCATGGCCTTCAGGAGGTCGGTGCCGCCGTCGGAGGTGAGCGCGGCGACGTCCTCGGCGATGCTCTCGCCGCCGCCGGCCTGCCGGAACGGTACCACCCACTCCCAGTTGGAGTCGAACGCCAGGATGCCCACCTCGTCGGTGGGGTTGAGCAGCTCGGCCGACGCCATGGTGGCGGCCTTGGCCAGGTCCAGCTTGGTGGTGCCGAAGGGGCCGCCGCCCATGCTGCCGGACTTGTCCACCACGAAGAGCAGCGCTACGTGCGGCAGCTCCATCCGCACCGGCGGACGCATCTCCACCGGCAGCGTCTGCTCCAGCGGCGTGCGGTAGTAGCCGCCGGCGCCGTAGCTGCGGGTGCCGCCGAGCACGATGAGACCGCCGCCGAGATCGCGCACGAAGCGCTCGATGCGCTCCATCTTCACCTGCGAGAGCTGGTAGGCGGGGACGTTGTCCAGCACCAGCAGGTCGAAGCCCGACAGCTCGGGCAGGGTGAGGTTGGCCCGCGCCGGGGTTTTCTCCACGACCTCGTAACCCTGCACCTGGAGCGCCTCGGCCATCAAGCGGCGCGCCGCGTCCGGACCGTGCAGGTAGAGGATACGGGACGGGCCCTTCACGCTGACGATGCCCTGCAACAGGTTGTTCTCGGCCAGCACGTCCGCGTCCGCCTCCACCATCAGCTCATAGGTGTGGGTGCCGCGCTGACCCACGCTGTCGGTGAAGCTGAGCCAGTTGGCGCCGGGCGCCAGCTCCCGGCGGGTGGAGCGGATCACGCGTCCGTCGCGCAACAGGGACACGTTCGCCGACGACGCCCCGGCGCTGGTGAGGGCGGCCTTGATCTCGAAGGTCTCGCCGCTGTCCACCACCGAGGGAACGGAGAACTCGGACAGGTAGACCTCGTTTTGGCCCTCCGCCAGACTCACGGGATACGGCCACACGGCCACTCCGTGGGACCGCAGCATGGGCATCACCCGCTCCACCGAGCCGCGGTTCTCGTTGGCGTCGGAGATGAGCACGATGCGGCTCTCGCGCCCCTCGCTCAACTCCCCCAGGGCGCCTTGAATCGCCGCCGCCAGGTCGGTGGCATCGCGCTCGGGCGGGGGCGGCAACTCGCTCACCGGGAGCTCGTCGGTTGGCAGGAACTCCCACTGGGGGCGCCGCGCGAAGGAAAACAGGCCCAGGCGCACCTTGGGGTTCACCAGACCCTGGGCTTGCTCCAGCACGTCCGCGGCGCGGGCGCGGGCCTCCTCCCCGACGCTGTGGGAGAGGTCCACGGCCATGACCACGTCAAGCTCGGGCTCCTCCGCCAGCATGCGCGGGTTCACCAGGGCCAGCACCAGCACCGCGGCCGCGGGTATCCGCAGCCACAGCGGCAGCAGCGACCGGCGCGTGCGGCAGACCACCACGCATTCCGCCAGGAGCAGCGCCAAGGCCAGCACCAGCAACACCGGCCAGAGGTCGAGGCGGACGCCCGGAGCACTCTCGGCCGCCGCCGGCGCGGCCTCCGCGGGGTCCGCCTGGTATGAGGGACGGATGCGCGACTCCTCCTCGCTGAACAGGTTCACGGCGAACTCGCCGTCCCCGCGCGTCCCGCGGAACTGGTAGAAGCCCACCTCCTCGGTGTCGCTGTAGGTGCCGGTGCGTTCCCGGGTCTGCACGGGGACCGTCTCGCCCGACGGGCTCACGAACACCAGTTGCTCCTCGTCCACGCCCACGTCGGCCGCGAACGGCAGGCCCGCGGCCACCTGGCTGGCGGGGAACTCCCGCGACGCGGGCCGGAACCAGGAGAAGGCGTTACGCACCAGCAACGGGAACGACACCCGGAACGGCAGGTCCGAACGGGTGAGGTCGAAGGCGAAGACCAGCGCCTTGAGGTCGCCCTTCTCCACCGCGTGGATCAGCGGTCCGCTCTCGGACCCGGCAAGGGTCACGCCGCCTTCCGCCACGAGCGTCAGGGCGTCGCGGACCACCAGCCCGTCGAGGCGCACGCCCGCCGCCAGCGGATGCGCGGAATCGGCCGACGCCAGGACCGGACGCGGCGTCACCCCGGACGCGCGCACGCCCAGCCCTTCGGGCACCGTGCCCATGAGGATGAAGTTGCCGCGCTCAAGGGGCGGCGCCGGCACCCGGTCGAGCATCACCACGTCGTAGGCCGCCACCTGCTCGGTGACCCGGTCCTCCGGGATGCGATCGATGCGCGCCAAAGTGACGTGGGGGAAATAGCGCAACAGCCGCTCCAGGTACGGGTTGCCGGGCCCCACGTACAGCACCCGCGTGGGGCGCTGGTCCGGGAAGGACAGATACGCGCGGTTGTCGGTCTGAAGATCGTCGTCGACGGCCAGCAGGGCGGTGGCGCGTCCGTGCAAGGGCCCCGGGACGCCGTAGATGCGCACCTCCCGGGCGGACGGCCCGAGGGACAGCAGCGTGCGGGTGACCACGCGGTCGGCCACGGTGACCACCAGCGGCACATGCACCGGCCGCTCGGTGAAGTTCTGCACCAGCACCATGGCCTCGTACTCGTCGGCCTCGCCGGGCACCCGGCGGAACTGGAAACCCAGGATGCCGACGTTGTCGGCGCCGCCCTCCACCCGCACCAACTCCAGGTAGGATGCCGCCCACGGCAACTCCTCGATGCCCTTGAACGCGGCGTCGGTGAGCACCACCACCCGGTGCGGCCCCTGGCGCTTGAGGAACGTGTGCGCGAGCAGCACCGCCTCCTTCACCGGCGCCTCGGCGTCGGTGGCGTTGAGATCCGCGGCCGTGCGCCGCAGCCGCGCGCGGTCGCGGGTGAAGGGCTGCACCACCACGGGCTCCGCCGCCGCCCCGATGATCATCATGCGATCGCTGCCGCCGAGCCCGTCGATGCGCCGGAGCAGCTCTTCCCGGGCGGCGTCGAAGCGCACGCCGGACGCGCCGGCTGCCTTCATGCTGGCGCTCTGGTCCAGCACCACCACCCAGTCGCGAGCACCGGCGCCCATGCCCAGGAGCGCGGGGCCGGCCAGCGCGGTGATGACCGCGAGGGCTGCCAGAAGCTGCAGGATCAACGGCAGATTGCGGTGCCAGAGCCAGCCCAGGCGACGGCCCATGGGGCGCTCCCGCAGCACTTTCTCCAGGAGGAACAACGCGGTCACGGGGACGCGCGGACCCCTGGGCCGGAGGCTGTTGAGCAGCAGGATGAGCGGCACCGCTCCCAGCAGGATGAAGAAGGCTGTGGGGAAGAGCCAGAGCACGGCGTTATCCGGGTCGTCTGTCCTGGGTCAGGTAACGCAGGACGAAGTCGTCGAAGGGAACGTCGCTGGTGGTGCGGCGGTAGTCCATGGCCTGGCTCTCGCAGAAACGCCGGGTGCCGTCGAAGTACGCCTCCACCTCCCGGTGGAAGCGCTCGGCCAAGTCGCCGTCGAGGAACACCCGCCGTTCCCGGTCGCTCTCCACGTCCACCAGGGACACGTCGCCGTCGGGGTCCAGCCGGTTCTCGCCCTCCCCCAGGACGTGCACCAGCAGGACGTCGTGCCGCTTCCGCGCCAGTTCCTCCAGCCCGGCACGGCAGCCGGCAACGTCCAACAAGTCGCTGAACAGCACCGCCAGACCGGGCCGCGGATAGAGCCGGGTGAAGGTCTTCATCGACGCCTCCAGGTCTGTGCGGCCCGCGGGAGCCAGTTCCTCGAGGAAGTTGAACAGCGAGAGGATCTGGCCGCGGGTTCGTGCCGGCGGCAACTGCGCCCCCACGTCCCCGGCGAAACCCATGGCCCCGACCCGGTCGTGGGTCTTGAGGCCGATGTAGCCCAGGGCCGCGGCCACGTTCTTGGCGAACTCCAGCTTGGCGGGGTCTCCCTGGCCCATGGACAGGCTGGCGTCCAGCAGGAGATACACGGTGATCTCCTCCTCGGCCGTGAACACCTTGAGCAGCAGCCGCTCCAGGCGCCCGTAGACGTTCCAGTCCACGTAGCGCAGGTCGTCGCCGTGGCTGTACTTGCGGAAGTCGGAAAACTCCAGGCTGTATCCCTTGCGGATGGTCGGGTGCTCGCCGCGTGCCACGCCCCAGCTCAGGCGCTTGGCCACCAGGCGCAGCTTGTCCAGCCGCGCCAGGAAGTCGGGCTCAAGGAAGCGATGCACCTCGTGGTGTGCCTCGGCCTCCGCCATCAGGCCTGCACCTCCGGCACCCGCGCCAGCACCTCTTCCAGCACCGCTTCCGGCGCGATGCCGGAGGCCTCCGCCGCCAGGTTGAGCAGCAGACGGTGGCGCAGGCTCGGCATCAGGTCGCGGCGGATGTCCTCGAACGAGACGTTGGGACGGCCGGAGAGCAACGCCCTCGCCTTGGCCGCCAGGATGACCGCCTGCAAGCCTCGGGGGCTGGCGCCGTACTGCACGTACTTGCGCGCCAGCTCTGTGCTGTGCTCGGTCTCGGAGTGGGTCGCCATCACCAGGCGCACGGCGTAGTCGCGCACCGCGGCGGCCAGCGGCACCGCCCGCACCGCCGCGCGCATCTCCAGCACGGACTCCGCCGCCAGCACCTTGGCGAGGGCCCCGGAATGCGCCGCGGTGGTGAGATCGGCGATGCGCGCCATCTCGTCGTAGGAGGGATAGCGGACGATGAGCTTGAAGAAGAAGCGGTCCACTTGCGCCTCCGGCAGCGGGTAGGTCCCCTCCATCTCGATGGGGTTCTGGGTGGCCAGGACCATGAACGGGCTCGGGATGGCATGGAGCGCGCCGCCCGCGGTGACGCTCTGGTCCTGCATCGCCTCCAGCAGCGCCGATTGGGTCTTGGGCGTGGCCCGGTTGATCTCGTCCGCCAGCACGATGTTGGCGAACACCGGACCCGCCTCGAACACGAACACCTTGCGCCCCGACGCGTCCTCGTTGACCACGTTGGTGCCGGTGATGTCCGCGGGCATGAGGTCGGGGGTGAACTGGATGCGCGAGAAGCTCAGGTCCATCAGCTCCCCCAGCGAGCGCACGATCAGGGTCTTGCCGAGACCCGGCACCCCCTCCAGCAGGCAGTGCCCGCCGCACACCAGCGCGATGAAGATGCCCTCGATGAGCTCCTCGTGGCCCACCACGGCCTTGTGCATCTCGCTCTTGACTTCCTCGAACGCCCGCTGGGCGTCCCGCATGCGGGTGCGCACGCCCTCGGTCGTCGTTTCCTCGGTGGTTGCTTCCAGTGTCACGTTACATCGCTCCCCGGAGCCCGGCGGGGACACGGCTCGGCGCGGACGCGGGCGGACGGCGATCCGCTTCCACGTCCGTGCCCTGCCGCGGCGCCGGGCTTCCGACTAAGGTCTCCCGGTCACTCCCAGGGACAGGAAATAGTTCTTGATGGTTTCCTTGAACTCGGCGGGAATCTCCGCGGAGGACAGCTCCGCCTCCACCTGCCGTTGATACCGCACCACCACCGCCTCTTCCGTCACCGTGCTCTCGCCCGGACGCGCCTCCCCGCGGAAGCCGAACCCACGGCTCGGCCCCTGCCCCAGGAGCCCTTGCAGATGGGTGCGCACGCGCGCCTGGAAGGCGGGGTCATAGGGTTCCTGCCCGCCCTTGCCGGGCTCGTTGCCCGGTTGCCGCCCCGCGGGCGGCGATTCCTCCATCTCACTCTTGGGGCCGCCGGGCCGCGCTGCCTCGGCGAGGGATTCGCCCGGCGCATCCCCCGGCAACAGCTCGGTGAGGAACTGTTGCGTGGAGGCCATCTCGCGCCGGTCCTGCTCCTGCCGGGCCTCCCGCTCCACGCGGTCGAGGAAGTCGCGGATCTCCTCCTCGCTCATCTCCGTGGAGTTCCCGGGCTGCCGGTCCAGGGAGGACAGGCCCATCGACTCCAGCATCTCGCTTCGGCTCTTGCCCTGCAGGGAACCGTCCATCTGCCGCGTCCTCGAGCGCTGGAGCTGCTCCCGCAGCTTCTCCAGGGCCGCGTCGGACAGCACCGGCCATTCCAGGCCCGCCTCGGTGGGCCACGAGCGGGTCATGTCCTCCAGCACCTCCACCATGGCTCCCACCGCGGCCTCGATCCCGGACTCGTCGTCCGCGGGATCGTCGAGCTGCCTTTCGGCCATCTCGCTCAGCGCCTCGGCCATGCGCCGGCTCTCGGCCAGGTCCCGCTCGCGCGCCCGCTCCTCCAGCTCCCGGGCGTGTTCCCGCAGCGTCTCGGCCATGCGCGACGCCGCCGACACCGCCTCGGGAGCACCCCCCGGCGGCAGCCACATCCCCGCCCCCGCCAGCAGCACCAGGAACGCGCCGGCCCAGGCGTGCCAGGACCGCGGACGCGGCAGCAACGGCGGGAGGGTCACCCGCACGAGCTTCTCGGCCGCTTCCTCCACCACCAGCTCTTCCTCCGGACGGCGGCCCCCTTCCGCGGGCTCGCGGGACAGGATGTCCGATGCGGTCAGGACCCGTTCCCGGAGCTCCAGGCGGTCGTCCACCCCCTTGAGCGCACCCAGGAACGCGCGTTCGCGCCAGGGGCGCAACAGGAACACCGCCAAGGCCGCCGCGGCGAAGACCGCGGGCGCAAGCCACAGCAGGGCGGCGTCCGCCGCCGTGAGCGCGCGCGCCGCCACCACTGCAGCGGCCGTCAGCGCCGCGTAGAAGAGGCTTTCCCACAACAGGCGCTCGCGCCGCTTGCGCCGCTCCCACCGGCGCAGTTCGGCGAGCTTCTCGCGCAGCAGGGATTCGGAGTCGGTCAATTGTAGCCTTTCTGCACCCGCCTGAGCCCCCAGGCCAGGAGCGCCAGCGCCACCGCGAACACCACGCCCTGGAAGCCCCAGTGGATCAGCGAAGGGGTCCACAGCACACCCCAGCGCACCGGCGCGGCGGCGATCTCCAGGGTGCCGAGATGATAGAGCAGAAACGCCACCGGGTTCAACGTCTGGGCCCATGCGCCGAAAGCACCGGAGATCAGGAAGAAGCAGACGAAGATCCAGCGGATGAAGACCCGGCGGGTGTCCGCCTTGCGTTCCCAGAAGGCCAGCCCCACGAGGCCCCAGATGCCGTAGCCCACGGCGTAGAGGAACAGCATGGGCAAGGTCGAGGCCATGTCCGCCAGGGGAGCGCGCGCGATGGCCCCCGACCAGGCCAGCAGCGGCGCGGCCAGGAGCAGCAGGATCAGCGAATGAACCAGCAGGATGGACAGCAGGCCGCCCGCCACCGCCGTGATGCTCAGCCGTTCCTCCTCGAGCCAGTGGCGCAGCGGCGAGAAGCGCCAGGCGAGGAACTCCAGGCCGGCGAAGCGCAGGGTCAGGTAGACGATGAGCAGCAGCGAGGCCACCGTGGAGAACTTGAAGAGGAAGGCCGGTCCGATCCAGAAGCGGGCTTCTCCGGAGGGGAGCACCAGCGCCAGAAGCTGCAGCGCCCCCAGGATGAGCAGGTAGAACAGGTAGGTCACGTAGGCCTGCCCGTCCACCCAGTACACGGCCACGGCCTCGCGAAACACCGGATTGGTCCAGGGCCTCACGGGTCCTCCTCCTCGGCGCCCACCGGGAGGGCGACGCGGAACAGCTTGAAGTGGTGCGCCGAGACCCGCGCGTCGTTCACCTGGAGCGCCGGTTCGTCACCGCCGATCCAGCCGATGACGAAGGCCGCCTTGGGGTCGTCGGCCTCGTTGTCCGGGAACACAGAGTAGCGCAGCAGCAGCTCGCGCGCTTCGTCGTCGAAACTCACGTCGCGCGGCTGGCGCTCATCCCCTGCCTCGCTTTCGGGAGGCGACACGGAAAGCTCCCGCCGCAGCACGCCGCCGGGCGGCACATCACCGAGCTTGTAGCCCTTTCCGCCCACCACGAGCCAACAATCCGTGAACGCGCCGGAGCCGCGGTTGGCGATACCGATCCGGTAGGTATCCGCGGTGTGCTGCCAGTCGATGCCCACCGGCGACGGCTCCAGCGAGCGCAGCTTGAACAGCGCGGAGTTCCATTCCGTGAGCGGGACGTGCACCCGTCCGTGGGGGCGTCCCTGCCGCAGCACGAGCGCCGCCTCCAGGTCGTCGCCGGAAGCAGGCACGAGGTCGAACTGGCTCCACCCGTCCCTGAGGCTGAAGGAGAAGTCCTTGTGCCGGGTGGCGAACAGGCCCACGTTGGCGTGGACCGGCGCCACGTCGGACCACGGACTGCCGTCCACCACGGTCGAAGAGATCAGGATGCCGTCGGGCACGTGGCCGCCCCGGTCGAAGTACCAGTAGCCGGCCAGCGCCGATGCCGCCACCAATGCCGCGGGCGCCAGCACGAGCCGGTAGCCGGCGGGCACGCCGCTCCTCCAGTAACGGAACCAGAGCAGCAGCGAGCCGATGTAGAGCGCCAGCGCCAGCAGCAGCGTCAGTATCGGAGAGCGCAGGCTGGAAAAGCCGAAGTCCTGGAGCAGAATCGTGAACACCGACCGGTTCCACGCGCTCCACGGGTCCGTGCCTCTGGGCGGCGGCTTCCCCAGCACCTCGCCGAAGAGCGCCGGAAGGCCCTCCCAGTCGGACACGGGGGGGCGGCCCACGTCCAGCGACAGGTAGGCCACCCGGCCGGCGCCGTGATCGCGCTGCACCAGGATGGGCGTGCCCCCTTCTTCCACGAGCACCGTGCTGTCCGCGGCCGCCACCGTATCCTGAACGAGGAGATCCGCAAGCGTGCCGCCGAACTGCGCGGACAGTTCGGGTAACGCGTCCACGCGTTTCACCCCACGCACCGTCACCGGGAGGATCGGCGCGGTGGCGCGGTCGCGGTACAAGGCGAAGTGCGCCCCGCCCAACACCGCGAGGGTCCCGCCGGACGAGAGCCAGCGTTCCAGGGCGGCGCGCTGGCGCCGCGACATGCCGCGCAGGGACTGCTCGTAGAGCACGACGCTCCATACCCCGCCGTAGGCGCGGGCGTCCTCGGGCAGATCGCTCAGGGGAAGGGACACGACGGGCACGGGGGTCTCGTAGGGAAGGGGAATGGCCGGGGCGACGTTGCTGCGGGTCAGCAGCAGCACCAGCGGCTGACCCGTGAAGCGCCCCCGGAGCGTGACGGCGGTCTCATGACTCTGTCCGCCGCCCGTGAAGCGCAGCACCAGCGGCTGCGCCACCGTATCCGGGTCGACGGTGACGAACAGGACCTTGCGGGCGTGGGCGGAGAGAAAGAGATCGCGCTGCTGGATGAAGGAGTAAGGTTCCATCCCGCGGGTGGGCCCGCCGCGGGCCTCCACCACTTCCAGTACGCCGCGGACGGCCGCGCCGGAGTTCACCAGCTCGATGCGCACGGGCAGCGGTTCGCCCAGACGGAAGATGCCGCCGAATCCCGGCTCGGCATGGATCGAAACCTGAGCCTGAACGGGAACGGCGAGGAGCAGCGCCAGGGCCGCGATGCCGGCCGCGCGGCTCGCGACAAACGCGATCCTATTCGATGAAGGAGACGTCCAGGACCTCGAAGTTCCGTACGCCCGCGGGCGTGCGCACCTCCACCAGGTCGCCCACGCGCCGTCCGATCAGCGACCGTGCCACCGGAGACCCAAGGGAAATCCTTCCCTCCTTGGGCTCGGCCTCGTGCTCGCCCACGATCTGGTAGACGACGTCCTCGTCGGTGTCGTCGTCCACCAGCTTGACGGTGGCGCCGAACACGATCTTGTCGCCGGAAAGCTTGGAAATATCGATGATCTGCGCGCGCGCGATCCTGTCCTCGAGTTCGCGGATCTGGACGTCGAGCAGGGACTGGCGGTCCTTGGCCGCGTGATACTCGGCGTTCTCCGACAGGTCGCCGTGGGCGCGGGCCTCCTCGATGTCGCGGACGTTCCTGGGACGTTCAACCGATTTGAGGCGCTGGAGATCCTCCAGCAATTGCTGATGCCCACGCGCCGTCATGGGCACGGAGCCGTCGTGGTCTGCCATCTGACTGCACCTCTGAAGAATGTTTGTCTGAAAATGTTTCTCTGAAAAAGCTCCGGGCGAGCCGAGGAACCTCCGCCCGCCCGTGGATATTGACCAAGTGGGGATTTTAACACCCGTCCATGAGAAGTCAAAGAAGGGTTTCAGGCACCGGCTCGGACCTCCGCACCGAACCGGGAACCCCCGCACGGCTCAGGAAAGCCGCGGCGGATTCGGCCAGGAGCGCTTGCCGGGTCCGAAGACGTGACAGGCCGTGCCGTGGCCGCCGTAGGCGAACTCCAGCTCGGGCTCCACCTCGGTGCAGATCTGCTCGCGGTACGGGCAACGCGGGTGGAAGTTGCAACCCGACGGCGGGTTGACGGGGCTGGGCACGTCGCCCTCCAGCACCATGCGGTCCTTCTTGGGATTGGGATCCGGCATGGGCACCGCGGACAGCAGCGCGCGGGTGTACGGATGGCGCGCGTCCTTGTAGATGGCGTCGCTGGGAGCGATCTCCACGACCTTGCCCAGGTACATGATCGCCACCCGGTGGCTGACGTGCTCCACCACCCGGAGGTCATGGGAGATGAAGAAGAACGTGAGGCTCATGCTCTCCTGCAACTCCTGCAGGAGGTTGATGATCTGGGCCTGGATGGACACGTCCAGCGACGACACGGGTTCGTCGGCGACGATGAACTTCGGCGACACCGCCAGCGCCCGGGCGATGCCGATGCGCTGCCGCTGGCCGCCGCTGAACTCGTGCGGATAGCGGTCGTAGTGGTCCTCCCGGAGCCCCACCTTGTCGAGCAGCGCCATCACCTGTTCCCTGCGTCCGCTGCCGGAAGCCATCTTGTGGATCTTGAGGCCCTCGCCGATGATCTCGCCCACGCGCATGCGCGGGTTGAGGGAGGCGTAGGGGTCCTGGAAGATGATCTGCATGCGCCGGCGCAAGTCACGCATCTCGGCGCTGGAGACCCGCATGATGTCCTTGTTCTCGAACAGGATCTCGCCGTCGGTGGGCTCGATCAGCCGCAGGATCGTGCGCCCCAGCGTCGACTTGCCGCAACCGGATTCTCCCACCACGCCGAGAGTCTCTCCCTCCTCCACCGTGAGGCTGACCCCGTCCACGGCCTTCACGTCGCCCTTGCGCCGGGAGATCAGTCCCTCCGCCACCGGGAAATACTTTTTGAGGTTCCTGATTTCCAGCAAGCTCATGGGATTCCACGTCCTGTCGCGGGCAATCCGCCGTTCCCCGGAATCAGTTGGTCCGGTAGCAGGCCACCCACTGGTTGCGCCCCTTTTCCTCGAGCACGGGCTCGTGCTCGGCGCAGATCCCCGACGCCTTGAAGCAGCGGTCGCGGAAGCGGCATCCGCTGGGGAGGTCCAGCGGGCTGGGCACGACCCCGGGAATGGCGTCGAGGCGGCGCTTGCTGGCGCTGCTCGGCAGCGAGTTCAGCAGCCCGATGGTGTACGGATGCAGCGGCTTGCCGAAGATCACTTCGGGCTTGGAGCGCTCAACCATGCGGCCGGCGTACATGATGGCCACCTCGTCGGCCTGCTCCGCCACCACGCCGAGGTCGTGGGTGATCAGCAGCAAGGCCATGCCGAGCTCGTCCTGCAACTCGCCCATCAGCTCCAGGATCTGGGCCTGAATGGTGACGTCCAGCGCGGTGGTGGGCTCGTCGGCGATGAGCAGGCTGGGGTTGCACGACAGCGCCATGGCGATCATCACGCGCTGGCGCATACCGCCGCTCATCTGGTGCGGGTAGTCGTTGACGCGCGAGGCGGGGTCGGCGATCTTCACCAGCCGGAGCATCTCCACGGCCTTGTCGCGCGCCTCCCGCTTGTTCACCTTCTGGTGCAGGCGGATGGCCTCCATGATCTGGTCGCCGACGGTGAACACCGGGTTCAGCGAGGTCATGGGCTCCTGGAACACCATGGAGATCTCGTTGCCACGGATCTGCCGCATCTCCTCGTCCGACAGCTTGAGGAGATCCTTGCCGCGGTAAAGCACTTCGCCTTCCGCCACTCTCCCCGGAGGAGAGGGGATGAGCCGCATGATGGAAAGGGCCGTGACGCTCTTGCCGCAACCCGACTCGCCCACGAGCCCCAGCGTCTTGCCCGCCTCGATGGTGAGATTCAGCCCGTCCACCGCCGGGAACTCGCCGTCAGCGGTGACGAACGAAGTGTGGAGATTCTTGATTTCGAGCAGTGTCGCCATGTCGCGCAGCCGCCGCCCTCTCCCACCGGCCCAACCGAACCGTAAGCGCGCACTGTACCAAAAAACGGCGGGGGTGCAAACGGCTTTGCGGCTCTCCGCGACCCCGGATCATACGCGCTATGCGTTCGCGCGGCGTTCGGCGGCGGCCCGGTCCCGGCGCTGCCTGGATGCGTCGCCTCTTGCAGCCGGAACAGGATGCGCCAAAGCCTCTCCCGGTTCACCGGAACAGGACGACATGTTAAACAGGACCTTGGCGGCATGATCCATTATCAGGAATACACCTTATTTCTGCCGCCCACCTGTCCTGCGAAGTGGGACCACCTCACGAGTGAAGGTCCAGACAGGAGCGTGAGCCATGAGAACACACGGACGTACGCCGCTGACCGGGATCACGATGGCGGCGATGTTCGCGTTAGCACTGCAAGGGTGCACCGAGAACATGGTGGCGGAGATGGTGTTCGACATGGACAAATACAACGTGAACCAGTGCCTGCTAAAGCCGCAGCCGACGCACTCGGGGGTCACGTTACCGAAGGGTACGCGCGGGACGTTCCAGGAAGACGGAGGACGGGCGATTTTCTTCGTGGAGCCCGAGGACGGGGGGCACCCGGTCATGTACGACATCACCGGCCTCGGATGGTTGATGAGAACGTGCCGTGCGGGCGACTGAATCGCCACCCGGTGGCTCATGCTCTCCTGCAAATGGGCCTTGCGGCGTTCCGCGGCCCATGACTGACCATGCCAAGTCCGCCTTCGCCAAGCGTATCCGCGCCGCCAAGCCCCCCAGGCACTCGCCCGTTCGGTGAAGCGGTCGCCCTTCCTCCAGTACAGCCGCGAGCCCGGATCATACGGGCAATGCGTTCGCGCGGCGTTCGGCGGCGGCCCGGTCCCGGCGCGCCCGAGCAAGTTCGTAGCTAGCCTGCATCCGCATCCAATGCTCGGCGGTGCCCCAGCCGATATCCTCCAGCGCCAGCGCCATGTTCGCGGACACCCCTGCCTTGCCGTTCAACAGGCGGGACAGGGTTCCGCGTTCACAACCCAGGTGCACTGCCGTCTCGGTCACGTTCCAGCCCGCCTCGTCCATGCTCTCGCGAACAAGCTCGCCCAGGTGCGGCGGGTTCTGCATCGGGCCGACGCGATCGTTTGCTATGTCGTTCATGGTCAGTGCTCCTTCAGGTCAGTGATAGTCGATCAGGTCCACGTCCACGGCCTCGCCGTCCTCGAAACGGAACACCACGCGCCAGTTGCCGGAGAGGCGAACGCTCCACTGGCCCGCACGGTCGCCCTTCAGGGGATGCAGCCGGAAGCCCGGCGCGTCTGCGCTGCCCGGATGCGTTGACTCTTGCAGCCGGAACAGGATGCGCCGGAGCCGTGGCACGAGACCGGCAGGCAGCCGCGTGGCATCGTCGTGCTCGTGCAGCGCCCGCAGTCCCTTGTACCTGATCCTCATGATTCACTGTAGCGCGCGGCGCTACACGCCGCAAGCGTCAGCCGTGCCGTCATGAACGCCGGGCGGCGGTTGATTCTCACACCCCACGCATCGGGGAATGCACTTCCGTTAGGTGCCCTCCATCGCGTGCGAGGACGGATCGCACTGCCTCGCCGCCTTTCAGGTGAGCACGTGGAGCGCGGTCTCCGGCGCCTTGTCGAGCACCCACAGCAGGGCGCGCGCCGCGCCGGTCGGGCAGCGCTTCCCCTGCTCCCAGTTACGGATCGTCTCGTGCGGGACGTCGATGCGCCGCGCCAGCTCGGTCTGAGAGAGACCAAGTCGCCGGCGAACCCGGCGCGCGTATCGAGCCATGTCCTGTATGGCCTCTTCCTCGTCCTCTAGGCGCTTGAGCAGGGACCACGCTCATCGTCCAGAAAATCGCGACGCCGACCGAACGATGCAACCTTGATCTCCCCTGCGCGCCCTCGGGCCTTGGCGATGTCGTGACTGTTCTGCATCCGCATGAGGGTGTCCATCGAGACGCCGGACGCCTTCTGGATCCGCAGCGCCATCTCCGGCGACAGACGCGCGCGCTCATTCAGAACGGCCGACAGTGCCGCCCGTGTGACGCCAAGCGCCTTGGCCACCGCCGTCACCGAGAGATCGAGAGCATCGATGATCTCGTGCCTAACGAACCCGCCGGGATGCGGAGGGTTCTTCATCCGGATGCCTTGAGCAGGTCTCCTGTCTGCCTCTCAGTGGCAATCCCGGTGCGTAGGCATTGATCAAGGCGGAGCCCGACCCTTCCGTCAGGACATGGTAGGGCTACCCGTCGAATCTCCTGCCATTCAGTGTGCGCTCGATCCGGTCAAGCGACGCCAGGATGTCGTCGAAGTCAGGCGGGGGTCCGAAGATCATGGCGGTCGTGTTGGCGTAATCGCGTCGGAGGGCGTCAACCATGCCTCCTGTCGGCGCGATTGCGAATGTGCCAGGAGCGGCGGAGGCTAGATCGAAGTCGGGCCGGTCGAAGAACATGCGGGCGTGTCGCACACAGTCCGCCCCGAGGTCGATGTCTTCCAATGCGGCGTTGCCGACGGTCGAACCGAGCAGGCAATGCAAATCGTAGTAGTGACGCGAAATGCGCTGCCCCTCGTGCCGCAGGATGCCGCGGCGCTCGTGCCAGCGGCGCAGGCCGTGAGCGATCACGATCTTGTCCCATAAGGTGCGGCCAGGCTCGATGGTGACAACGTCGTGGACGGTCAGATCGAGGTCGGGAGCCTCATCGGCGACATAAGGCCGGATCGCAACGGAGCGGTTCGGATCGATAGCAGACTTCGCGCCGGATTCGACACGGACGGCCGGACGAACGTAAACGCTGTCGGCCGGCGCGACCGCAGGATAATGGATGAGCAAGGTCTGGCGGTCGGGATCGTCGGGGTCAATTTCCGTGCGCGCCGCCTCACCGGTGACGCCGGCAAGCTGGGCAGCGAGGGACGCATGGAGCGGACCTGTGATATAGGCCCGGCAGGCGTCGCGGATCGCGTCGAGCCTGACCCGGCGCTTCTTGTTCGACAGTCTGGCCAGGTCCTCCACTGACGCGGGTTCGCCGAGGTCGTCGCGGAAGACGGTGATGTCGATGTCTTCCGAGAAGCGCCGGATCAATCCATGGGCCATCGAGAGGGACGTGCCGCCCTTGAAGAGGAGACGGGGTCCTCCGGCGGGGCGCTCGCGGAACAGCGCGTTCAGCGTCCAGCATACCCAGAAATCCTTCTCGACGTTGGCGACCGGTGCGCCGAGCCGGTTGGCGGTCGCGAGAAACAAGTCGAGGCGGTCGCGGGGCGGCGCAGCAATGACCCCTCGATATGCGGCGGTCATTGTCGGGCCTCGTCCTCGCCGGCATCGGCAAGCGGTTCGCGCAGGAATTCCTGCATCCAGATCGGCAGAGCGACGAATCCCGACCAGAGATCATCGCGGATCGCCGGACCGTGGCCGGGATCGGCGAACAGGCGGCGCAGGGCCGACCGGACGCGCCGTCGTTCGGTGTCGTCGGTCAGCATGTCCTGCATCCAGTGCAGGGCCTGGACAACGCGCATGGCGGGCCGGCCGGCCCAATAAAGGCGACTTGGCGCGGCGTACCTGAAACGAATCTCCTGGTTGCCAAGCCTGATCGGTTTCAACCGCGCATCGACCACAACCTCAATGCGCGCTGGCACGGCGGTGGTCAGCCCGAGTTCGTTGGCTGCGGTCATGCCGTCTATGACAGCGCGCGCCCGGTCGCGGCGCGTGACGGCGCGGATAACAGCGCGATAGTCGGGAACGGTCGGACGGCCGGTCAACGCATTCAGCCGGGGTTTGTCGTAAAGGCCGCGGTCAATGCGGCGTAAATCGCTCCGGGCGGCAAGACGCTGAAGGGTCTTGTCGATAGCCGATCTGCTGCCAAGGTCCGCAAAATCGCCGGGTGTCCAGACCTCGTCCGGCTGAGCCGCGATCCGCGCCAGCAGCCGGGACTTGAGGTCGGAAACATGGGCCAAGGTTGTCATGTCCTAAATATGCCACATGGTTCGGACAATGCAAGGTTTGCCCGAAAAAAGTGGCAAATTTCGGACAAGCCGCCTAAACCGATAGCGGTCTCACACGCCTCGCAGACCGGCCACTCCTGAGCCGACTTCGAGCAGTTGCCTAACCTCAATCACTGGAATCGAGACAGGCCGAACTGATGTGGCGGGTTCTTCATCCAGATGCCTTGAGAGGTCTCATGTCTGCTTCTCAGTGGTAGTCCTCGTAGTCGAGATCGACGATCTACCACCCGGTCAAACAACTCGCCACCACGGCACCGCAAGGACATCAGGCGCCAGCCATTCAGTCGTGTCGCCCGTATGCAGCAGCAAACCGGCCCGTACCTGTCCGCGATACTCGGCACGGAACGTACGCAGGTGCCGCGTGTCGCCCAGGCCCGGCCGCCGGCTTGCCTTGACCTCGATTGGCAGGAGTCCGTCGTCGGTTTCCAGCACGAAGTCCACTTCCTCGCCGGCCGCGGTGCGCCAGTGGAGAATCTCGGCCCGTGGGAGACGGGAGTCGCGCCACACGAGCAGGTCGTTGAGAACCAGATTCTCCAGGAAAGCGCCGGTGGGCTCTCCGCCGGCCAAGTGCAGGGCAACGCCGGTGTCGCTCCAGTAGAGCTTGGGCGCCTTCATCAAGCGCTTGGTGCGATTGACCGCGTAGGCCGGCACGCGCACCAGCAGGCAGGACGTTTCCAGGAGATTGAGGTAGCGGTGCACCGTGGCCTGCGGCAGCGCGACATCGCGTCCCAACTCCGTCTGGTTGACCGTCTGGCCGATGCGCAGGCATGCCGCGCGCATGAGCCTGCGGAAGTCCGGCAGGGCGGCCACGGAGGAGAGTTGCAACAGGTCGCGTTCCAGGTAGGTGCGGACATAGCCGTCGAACCAGACGGTCCGCTCCTCCTCGGTGCCGAGATGCACCGCCGGGAACGGAAAGCCGCCGCGTCGGGCCAACGGCCGCCACTCCTCGGAGTCGGAGGCGTTCTCCATGGCAACATCCCGCCACGCCGTATCCGGGGCGGCAAGCAACTGCTCCCACACCCCGCAGGTGCCCAAGCCAAGCTGCTCGCGCCGCGACATGGGCCACAGCGAAAGATGGCTGGCGCGGCCCGCCAGCGACTCGGAGACTTGTTGCATCAGCAGCAGGTTGGCCGACCCGGTCAACAGGAACTGGCCAGGACGGCGATGGCGGTCTATTTCCATCTTGACCGCGGTCAAGAGCGTAGGGGCTCGCTGCACCTCATCCAACGTAACCGGCGTCTCACCGCCCACCAACGCGAGCGGATCGCGCACGGCGGCGTCCAGTGCGTCAAAGTCGTCCAAGGAGATGAAGCGGCGCTCCCGAGACACCAACGGGCCGGCCAAAGTGCTCTTCCCTGTCTGCCGGGCACCGCTGATCACTACCGCCGGCATGGTGCGCAGACATTGATCAAGGCGGAGCCCGATCTGGCGCGGAAGAAAACCATTCATGCCATGAATGATATCCATTCATCGGTCGAAACGCTACCCCTAATGGACCGTGTCGACCCGCGAGCCAACTCGTCAATGGCACTTGCTTGGCGAACGGACACCCGAAGTCCACGCCTGTTTCCGGTAGTGCCCCGGTTTACCGAGGCACGTGCCCCGTTTCCTTGATCGGCCCCAGGAATCCTGTTAGACGCGACATTGGGTCCTACGCTCTTTCGAGCCATGGAAGCGCCTCACGACAGCCAATCCACGACCACCGACGCGCTCATCGAGCGCCTCGCCCAGGCGGTGCATGCCCGGCGCATGACGGTGCCGGCGATCCTGTTTCTCGAAGCCCACAAACCGCTGACGTCGCTGTTCCACACGGCGGCGGTGATGAGCCTGCCGATGATGCTGCCGCTGTTCGGCGCGAAGGCGCGGGAGCTGCCGGCGTTTCTCCAGTCGCGGGACAACGTGGAGCGGCTCATCCGGCGCATCGAGGAACTCGCCGGGGAAGGCGGCCGCTGATGGGCGGGTTCGAGAACGCCACTCCGGGGGTGCTGGTGGTGATGGCCCTGATGATCGGGCCGGTGCTCTACTACATCCGCGTGGCGCGGCGCCGGAAGGACCTCTACGTGCGCCGGCTGGCCGGGGTGGACGCCATCGACGAGGCCGCCGGCCGCGCGGCGGAGCTGGGACGCCCGCTGTCCTTCTCCACCGGCCTCACCAACGTCAGCCCAGTTCTGTACGCCTGCCTCGGGGTGCTCTATTACGTGGCGCGCAAGGCGGCGCAATACCGGTCGCGCCTGCTGGTGCCGCAGAACACCCCGGAGGTCATGGCCATCGCCGAGGACGTGCTGCGGGAAGCCTACCGCGCCGAGGGCCGCTCGGCCCAGTTCGACCCGCGCAACATCCGTTTCCTCTCCGAGGAACAGTTCGCCTTCGCCGCGGGCTACATCGGGATGGTGCAGCGGGAGCGCGTGGCGGGCGCCTTTCTCTTCGGCCACTTCGCGGCGGAATCGCTGATCCTGGCGGAGGCGGGGCAGCAGGTAGGGGCCATGCAGGTGGGCGCCTCGGTGAGCCCCGAGCAGGTGGCGTTCTTCATCGCCGCGTGCGACTACACCCTCATCGGCGAGGAGCTGTTCGCCGCCTCGGCCTACCTCACCCGTGAGCCGGTCCAGCTCGGCAGCCTCTACGGACAGGACCGCGCCAAGCTCTTCCTGTTCCTGATGATCCTGGTCGGGGTGGGCATCGCCACTGTCAACTCCCTGTGGCCCGAACTGGGCCTCACCAACCTGGGCACGCTCATGCACCTCGGCTGGGGGTTCGGGTCGTGAACGTGCGCGGGCGCCTGATCAAGCTCGTCACGTTCCTGGGCGGCATCTATTTCTTCCTGGAGTTCGTGCTGCCGGGCACCGTGTTCGGGGTCAAGATCGACACCTACCACGACCAGATCTCCAACGGCTTCATCACCGTGGGGGCCATGGCCGCGGGGCTGGGGCTCATCAACCTACTGATGCAACACGGCTCGCGCATTGTCTTCCTGCGCCGGGAGTGGCCCTACAGCCTGGCGCTGCTCTCCGGCCTGGCCATCATGATCGCCGTGACGGTCCAGGACTGGCGCGGCACCAGCCGGGTGGCGCAAGAGGTGGCCGGCATTTCCCGGCTGGCGGACTTCGCCGGGCGCATCCGGTCGGACCACGAGGGCGCGACCGAGGGCGTACTGCCCGCGCCCGCGCGCAACCGCAGCCTGCGCGAAGCGCTGGACCGGCTGCTCGCGCGCATCGAAGACGAGGCCGGCGCCTTCGACCTTGACCGTTTCGTGCAGGGGAGCATCGACCACGGACTCGCGCGGGGCTACCTGGCGGAGGCGGGGAACCGCGCCGACGCGGCGCGCGCAGCGGCCGAACGACTCACGGTGGCCGACGGCGCGGCCCCGGACCTTGCCGCCAACGCGGCGGTGGTGCGCGCCCTGCGCGGCCTCGCCGAGAACTGGCGCAACCTGCGCAACCTCGAGTACGAGTACTCCACGCCCAAGCACGTCTACCGGCTGCTCTTCGAAGGGCTGTTCGTCGCCCTGGGCTCGGCCATGTTCTCGCTGCTGGGTTTCTACATCGCGGCCGCGGCCTACCGCGCCTTCCGGGTGCGCTCCGCCGAATCGTCGCTCATGATGGTCGCCGCGGTGCTGGTCATGCTCGGGCAGATCCCCTTCGGCGTGTGGATCTGGTCCGGACTCCCGGACCTCCGGTTGTGGCTCCTGGAGATACCCAACTCGGCCGCGTTCCGCGCCATCACCTTCGGCGCCGGGGTGGCGGGACTGGTGATGGCGTTCCGCATGTGGTTCTCCATCGAGTCGGAGTCCTTCGACCGGGAGGAACGCTGACGTGAACCTCGCCCGGCTCGACCGCCGCTGGATCTACCTGCTGGTGTTCGTGGCACTGAGCGTGCCCATCATCACCCAGTACACCGTGCAGCCGGCACGCATGAGCGACGCGGAGCGGTTCTTCGAGTTGGTGGAAGGCATCGAGGCGGCGCCCGCCCGCTATGCCTTCGTGGCCATGGACTTCGGCCCCAGCACCAAGGGCGAGAACCAGCCCCAGGCACGCGCGGTGATGGAGCATCTGATGCGCCGGCGCATCCCGGTGATCCTGTTCTCGCTCTACTACCTGGCCGAGCCCTTCCTCAAGTCCATCCCCGAGGAAGTGGCGCGCCAGCTCGAGCGCGAACACCCCGGCGAGACCTGGGAATACGGCCGGGACTGGATCAACCTGGGCTACCGGCCCGGAGCCGGAGTCCTGATCCAGGCCATTCCCAAGTCGGAGAACTTGGCCGAGCTGTTCGAGAAGGACGCCCGCGGCAACCGCATCTCAGAGCTGCCCGCGTTCAGCGAACTGCGCACGCTGCGCCAGATCGCCTTCCTTGCGGAGTTCACGGGACTGGTGGGGGTCTTCGACAACTACGTGCAATACTTCACCAGCAAGGACTACACGCCGGCCTTCGGCCACGGCTGCACCTCCATCACCATCCCGGAGGCGTTCATCTACCTGGACTCGGGGCAGATCCAGGGCCTGCTGGGCGGGCTGGCTGGCGCCGCATGGTACTCCGAGCTGTTGCGCAGGCGTTACCCCGAGCGCCCGGTGGACGAATCGCTGATGCTCAACACGGGGCTGGGGGTGGCCCAGCTCGTGGTCATCGCCTTCATCATCCTGGGGAATCTGGCGGGCCTGCTCGGGCGCCGAAAGGAAGGGTCCTGACCCATGACGAGTCAAGACGCCTGGCATGTGGCCACGGTGCTCGTCGGCGGCATCGGGACGCTCGCCATCTTCAGCTTCCTGATCAAGGAGAACCCCTTCTTCCGGGTCTTCGAGCACGTGTTCATCGGCATTGCCGCGGGTTTCGGCTTGGTGCTGGGCATCAAGAACTTCCTCTGGCCGAAGGTGCTGGTGCCGATGCTGGGCCTGGACATCGTCACCTACCCCGACGGCAGCCTTTCCCACGAGTACGACCCGCGGCTGCTGCTCTACCTCCTGCCCATGGTGTTCGGGCTGTTCTACTACTTCCTGTACTCGCGGCGGTACGCGTGGCTCGCCAAGCTGGTCATCGGCTTCTCCCTGGGGATGAGCGGAGGGCTGGCCTTCAAGGGCTTCTTCAACCAGATCATGCCCCAGGTGGTGAGCAGCTTCCGCCCCCTGGCGGTGTTCGAGAACGGCGTGCTGGCCGTGGGCGCCAGCCTGGAGAACGCGTTCTTCATCTTCACGCTGCTGGCGGTCATGTACTACTTCTTCTTCTCGTTCCGGCACGAAAACCGCGCCGCCGACGGCGTTTCCCTCTCGGGCCGCTGGCTTCTCATGGTGTGCTTCGGCGCGTTCTTCGGTTCCACGGTCATGGCGCGCACCGCCCTGCTGGTGGAGCGGGTGCAGTTCCTGCTCGTCGACTGGTACGGCGCGCTGGCGGGGCTGATCGCATGAAGACGGACCCCGCCGCCCTGCGCACCGTGCTGGTCACGGACTGCGGCTCCACCACCACAAAGGCGCTGCTGTTCGAGAAGACCGGGGAAGGCTGGCGCCAGACGCACCGGGGCGAGGCGCCCACCACCGTGGAGCAACCGGTGGCGGACGTGACCGCCGGCGCGCTCAACGCCTTCGCCGAGGTGGAGGAGATCAGCGGACGGAAGATTCTGACGCCGGACACCGGGCAAGATGGCGGGGCGCCATTCCTCGAATCCGGCGAAGACGGTGCCCACGGCATCGACCTCTACCTCTCCACCAGCTCCGCCGGCGGCGGCTTGCAGATGACCGTGGCCGGGGTGGTGCGGCAGATGAGCGCGGAGTCCGCAGAACGGGCGGCCCTGAGCGCCGGCGCCATCGTCATGGACGCCATCTCCGCGGACGACGGACGCGAGGACCACGAGCGCATCCAGCGGCTGCGGCAACTGCGGCCCGACATCGTGCTGCTCACCGGCGGCGTGGACGGCGGCTCCCAGGAGCACGTGGTGGAGATGGCGGAGACCCTGGTGGCGGCGGCGCCGCGGCCGCGGTTCGGCGACACGCTGCGACTGCCGGTGATCTACGCGGGCAACAACGAAGCCGTGGACGACGTCCGGCGGATACTGGAGAAGACCGCGCAGATGGCGGTGGTGGGCAACGTGCGCCCGGCTCTCGACGCCGAGAACCTCGGCCCGGCGCGGGAGGCCATCCACGAGTTCTTCCTCACCCACGTCATGAGCCACTCGCCGGGCTACGACAAGCTGCTGCGGTGGACGCCGGTGCCGGTGATGCCCACGCCCGCGGCCGTGGGGGACATGGTGCGGGAGCACGCCGCCGGCACCGGACAGGCGGTGCTGTGCGCGGACATCGGCGGCGCCACCACCGACGTGTTCAGCGTCTTCGAGAACCGGGGCGGCGAGCCGGCGTTCAACCGCACGGTGAGCGCCAACCTGGGCATGAGCTACTCCGTGGCCAACGTGCTGATCGAGGCCGGCGTCGAAGGCATCCGCCGTTGGCTCCCCTACGGGATCCAGCTCTCGGAGATCCGCGACCGGTTGCGCAACAAGATGATCCGGCCCACCTCGATTCCGCAGACCCTGGAGGACCTGTGGCTGGAGCAGGCGGTGTGCCGCGAGGCCCTGCGCCTGGCGCTGGTGCACCACCGCTCCCTGGCGGTGGGGCTCAGCGGCGTGCAGCAGCAACGCGGCATCGCCGACATCTTCTCGCAGACCGCGAGCGGCGCGGGCCTCGTGGACATGATGCGCCTGGACCTGGTGATCGGCTCCGGCGGCGTCCTGAGCCACGCCCCGGACCGCCTGAGCGCCGCGCTCATGATCCTGGAGGGGTTCGAGCTGCTGGGCTTCACGCAGATCGCCGTCGACTCCATCTTCATGATGCCCCACCTCGGCGTGTTCGCCTCGATCCACCCTGAAGCCGCGCGAGAGATATTCCTGCGCGACTGCCTCGTGAACGTGGCCCACGCGGTGGTGCCCGTGTTCCCGCGCAAGCGCCCGGCCGGCTCGGTGCTCGCGGAAGTGTTCGTCAACGGCGAACCCGCCGAACCCTTCAAGGCAGGCGCGCTGGAGCGCATCGACCTGAAAACCGGGACCGCCACCCGGCTCGTCGTCCGGCCCGCGCGCGGATCCATCGACGTGGGCGCCGGCCCGGGCATGCCCCTGGACCGGGAGTTCACCGCGGGCCTGTGCGGCGTCATCCTCGACGGCCGCAACCGGCCGCTTCAAACCGCTCCGTCCGTGGACGAGCAAGCGGTGGAGCGCCGGGCCGTCATGGCCGGGCTGGGGCTCATCGAATCATGACCCAGGCGCTCACACCCACGCTGCAAGTGGCGGCCGAAACCGTGGTGCGGAAGACCCGCGAGCTTCCGGTGCCGGGCCGCATCCTGTGCGCCCCCGGCGACGCCGTGGCCGCCGATGCGGTGGTGGCGCGCGCGGAGCTGCCGGGCGACCTTTCCATCCTGCGCATCCCCGAGGCTCTCGGCATCGAGCCCGCCGAGGCCCTCAGGAGCCTGGCGGTGAACGAGGGCGATGCCATCGCGGAGGGAGACCTCCTGTGCGAGCACGTGGGCCTCTTCGGCCTGTTCCGCTCGCGCTTCCATGCGCCCTTGGGCGGCGCCGTCGAGTTCATCGCGCCGCGCACCGGACACGTGGGGGTGCGGCTCGCGCCGCATGCCATCGAGCTGATCGCTTATGTACCCGGCACGGTGGCCGCCGTGGACCCGGGCAAGTCCGTCACCGTCGAGAGCCAGGGAGCGTTCATCCAGGGAATCTTCGGTGTCGGCGGCGAGCGCTCCGGCCCCATCCGCATGCTCGACGGCGGTCCCAAGACGCTCCTGGGTCCCGCGAAGATCCCCGACGACGTGGCCGGCCAAGTGCTGGTCGGAGGAACGCGCCCGACACTGGAGGCCTTGCAGCGCGCCGCCGCGAACGGCGCCGCAGGCCTGGTGGTGGGCTCCATCGACGACTACGCGCTCACCGGCTACCTCGGCTACGACCTCGGCATGGCCGTCACCGGACACGAGGACGTGGCCATGACAGTCATCGTCACCGAAGGCTTCGGCTGGCTGCCCGTGGCCGAGCGCACCCACGCCCTGTTGCGAAGTCTCGAAGGCCGCGCCGCCTCCATCAACGGCGCCACCCAGGTGCGCGCCGGCGCGGTGCGCCCGGAGATCATCGTGGCCCGGACCGAAGAACCGGCCGGCTCCGGCGGCGGGCAGGACGCGGGGACCGGCGCCCTCTCCACGGCCGCGCCGCGGGACCCCGCGTCCGGGCTGCGCGTCGGCGCCTTCGTGCGCATCATCCGGGAGCCCCACTTCGGGGTCGACGCGGAGATCATCGCCCTGCCAACCGAACCGCAACCCATCGAGACCGGCGCCCGCACCCGCGTGCTGGGCGCCCGGCTCCCAGACGGCACCCTCGTCACCGTGCCTCGCGCCAACGTCGAGCTGCTGTGACCACGGGCACCCCGCGGGAACCCCGTGGCGCGGCCTCGGGCTCGGATAGGGTTGGCCGCCCGGGAGCCACGGGAGACACGCCGGCAGGGTTCTTGAAATGGGTCCCTGCGCCTATCATACTTTCATCCATAGCCGGTGATCAGCGTTTCCCGAATCAAGGAGGTTCCATGCGATCGAGTCGGCTGCTGGGGGCGGTTTTGTGGGCGCTTGCGCTGGCGGCCGCGCCGGGTGCCGCGGGGGCCGTCGAGGAGACGCGCCCGAGCCACGGCATCGCCATGCACGGCGACCTGAAGTACCCGCCGGACTTCAAGCACTTCGATTACGTGAATCCCAACGCTCCCAAGGGCGGCGCCGTCCGGCTTCAGGCCATCGGCACCTACGACAGCTTCAATCCCTTCATCGTCAAGGGCAGCCCGGCCGCGGGGATCGGGCGCATCTACGAGACCCTGATGACCGCGTCCGCGGACGAGCCCTTCAGCGAATACGGCCTCCTGGCGGAAAGCATCACCGTCCCCAAGGACCGCTCCTGGGTGGAGTTCCGGCTGCGGCCGGAGGCGCGCTGGCACGACGGCAAGCCGGTGACCGCGGACGACGTCGTGTGGACCTTCGAGACCCTGATCACCAAGGCGGTGCCCTTCTTCCGCGGCTACTACGGCGACGTGAAGCAGGTGGAGAAGCGCGACGCGCGCACCGTGCGCTTCACGTTCAAGAGCGGCACCAACCGCGAACTGCCGCTGATCCTGGGGCAACTGATCGTGCTGCCCAAGCACTACTGGGCGGAGCGGGACTTCACCAAGACGACCCTGGAGCCGCCCCTCGGAAGCGGTTCCTACAAGGTGGGCGCCTTCGAGCCCGGCCGGCACGTGGAGTACGAGCGGGTGGAAGACTACTGGGGCGGGAACCTGCCCGTGAACGTGGGCCGGGACAACTTCGACCGCATCCGCTACGACTACTACCGCGACGGAACGGTGTCGGTGGAGGCGTTCAAGGCCGGCGAGTACGACTTTCGGAGCGAGAACAGCTCCAAGAACTGGGCCACCGCCTATGACTTCCCCGCGCTGAAGCAGGGGCTGGTGAAGAAGGAGGAAATCCCCCACGATCGTTCCACCGGGATGCAGGCGTTCGTGTTCAATACGCGCCGGCCGCTCTTCCAGGACCGAAAGGTGCGCCAAGCGCTGGCCTACGCTTTCGACTTCGAGTGGTCCAACCAGGCTCTCTTCTACGGGCAGTACGCGCGTTCCCGCAGCTACTTCGACAACTCGGAGCTGGCGGCCACCGGGCTGCCGGGTGCGGAAGAGCTTGCGATCCTCAAGCCCTACCGCGGGCGGGTTCCGGAGGAGGTGTTCACCCAAGCCTACGCGCCGCCGGCCACCGACGGTTCCGGGCGCATCCGCGCCAATCTCGGTCGGGCGGCGAAGCTCTTGCGCGAGGCCGGCTGGAGCTTCGACAAGGCCGCGCGCAAGCTCACCCACAAGGCCAGCGGCCGGACCATGGACTTCGAGATCCTGTTGGTGAGCCCGCTGTTCGAGCGCATCGTGCTGCCTTTCGCGAAGAACCTGGAGCGGCTCGGCGTCGCCGCCACCGTGCGCACGGTGGACAGCGCGCAGTACCGCCGCCGGCTCGACGACTTCGACTTCGACGTGGTCATCGGCACCTGGGGGCAGTCGCTTTCGCCCGGCAACGAGCAGCGGAACTACTGGGGCTCGGATTTCGCCGGCCGCCCCGGCAGCCGGAACCTCGTGGGCATCAAGGACCCGGTGGTGGACGCGCTGGTGGAGGGCGTCATCAACGCCGCCGACCGCAAGAGCCTGGTGGCGCACGTGCGCGCCCTGGACCGCGTACTCCAGTGGGGCCACTGGGTGATCCCCCAGTGGCACATCCCCTACGACCGCCTGGTGTACTGGGACCGCTTCGGCCGCCCCGAGGTCACTCCCACCCAAGGCGTGCAGTTCGACGCATGGTGGATCGACCCAAAAAAGGCGGCCGAACTGGAGGCGAAGCGCAACGGGGGCTGAGGACGAATGACGCGGTAAGCGCATGTTCGCCTACATCATCCGCCGGCTGCTGCTGATCGTCCCGACGCTGATCGGGATCATGGTGCTGAACTTCGTGATCATCCACTCGGCGCCCGGGGGGCCGGTGGAGCAGATCCTGGCGAAGCTTCAGCAGACGGACGTGTCCGCCACCGAACGGTTCAGCGGCGGCGGCGACGAGCGCGAGGTGGGACCGTCGGCGCAGCAGTCACGGGACAGTGGCGGCGGCACCGCCGGGCGCTACCGCGGCGCCCAGGGCATCGACCCCGAGTTCATCAAAGAGATCGAGCGCCAGTTCGGCTTCGACAAGCCGGCCCACGTGCGCTTCTTCCTGATGATGTGGAACTTCCTGCGCTTCGACTTCGGCGACAGCTTCTTCCGCGACCGCTCGGTGGTGCAACTGGTGATGGACAAACTGCCCGTGTCCATCTCCCTGGGGCTCTGGACCACGCTGCTCGTGTACCTGGTTTCGCTCCCGCTGGGGGTGGCCAAGGCCGTGCGCGACGGGACGCGCTTCGACGTGTGGACCTCCGGAGCGGTGATCGTGGGCAACGCGGTGCCGGGGTTCCTGTTCGCCATCCTGCTCATCGTGCTGTTCGCCGGCGGGCGCTACTTCGACTGGTTCCCGCTGCGCGGCCTGGTGTCCGACAACTGGAGCGAGCTGGGCTTCTGGCAGCGCATCGTCGACTACCTCTGGCACATCACCCTGCCGGTGGCGTCCATGGTCATCGGCGGCTTCGCCGGCCTCACCATGCTCACCAAGAACTCGTTCCTGGACCAGATCAACCAGCAGTACGTCATGACGGCCCGCGCCAAGGGGCTGAGCGAGCGGCGGGTGCTCTACCGGCACGTTTTCCGCAACGCCATGCTCATCGTCATCGCCGGCTTTCCCGGCGCCTTCGTCGGCATTCTGTTCACCGGCGCCCTCCTCACCGAGGTGATCTTCTCCCTGGACGGCGTCGGGCTTCTGGGGTTCGAGGCGGCCATCAACCGCGACTACCCGGTGATGTTCGGCACGCTCTATTTCTTCACGTTGCTGGGTCTGGTGATGAAGCTGGTGGAGGACCTCACCTACGTGGTGGTGGACCCGCGCATCGACTTCGAGAGCCGGGAGACCTGAGGCGATGCTGAAGGCGGTGCCTGAGGCAAAGCGGTGGAGCGGGCATCGGGGCGGGCGCTGCGGAAGGGCGTGCCGTTGACGCCGCTCAACCGAAGACGCCTGCGGAACTTCCGCGCGAACCGGCGCGGGTACTGGTCGCTCGTGGTGTTCTCCGCGCTGCTGTTCATGAGCCTGTTCGCCGAGTTCATCGCCAACGACCGGCCGTTGCTGGTGCGCTACGAGGGGAAGTTCTACACCCCGGTGCTGGTGGACTACCCCGAGACAGAGTTCGGCGGCTTCCTGGAGACCGACGCGGACTACAACGACCCCGAGGTGCAGGCGCTCATCCGGGAGCGCGGCTGGATCGTCTGGCCGCCCATTCGCTACAGCTACGACACCATCGTGTTCGGCCTGCCCACGCCGGCGCCCTCGCCGCCGAGCACGCGCAACTGGCTCGGCACCGACGACCAAGCGCGCGACGTCACCGCCCGGCTCATCTACGGCTTCCGCATCTCGGTGCTGTTCGGCCTGGTGCTGACCCTGGTGAGCTCCGTCATCGGCGTCGGCGCGGGCGCGGTCCAGGGTTACTTCGGCGGCTGGCTCGACCTGCTCTTCCAGCGCTTTATCGAGATGTGGTCCGGGCTGCCCACCCTCTACCTGCTCATCATCCTGGCCAGCGTCGTGACCCCGAGCTTCTGGTGGCTGCTGGGCTTCATGCTGCTGTTCAGTTGGATGGCGCTGGTGGGCGTGGTGCGCGCGGAGTTCCTGCGCGCGCGCAACCTCGACTACGTGCGCGCCGCCCGCGCCCTGGGCGTGGGCAACCCGCGCATCATCGCGCGCCACGTGCTGCCCAACGCCATGGTGGCGGCGCTGACCTTCCTGCCCTTCATCACCAGCGGCGCGGTGGTGACGCTCACCGCCCTGGACTTCCTGGGCTTCGGCCTGCCGCCGGGCTCGGCGTCCCTGGGCGAGCTGCTGAAGCAGGGCAAGGACAACCTGCAGGCGCCGTGGCTCGGGTTCGCCGCCTTCTTCGTCATCGCCGTCATGCTGAGCCTGCTGGTGTTCATCGGCGAGGCGGTGCGCGATGCCTTCGACCCGCGCAAGACCTTCGCGCCAGAGTCCGCGGACGATGCCGAGGGCGTGTCCGCGGCCCTTGCGGGCGAACCCGGAGACAGCGCCGGGACCGGGGCCGCGACGGTAGTGCCGGAGGCCGCGGCAGACGCCGGAACCCGGTCCACCACCATGGCGCAGGAGGCCGGAAGCGCCGCCGAGACCGTGTCCGGGACGGTGGCACCGGCAGCGGCGAGCCCCGCGCCCGGCGCCGTGCGCGGGGCCGGCACCGCGCTGCTCTCCATCGACGACCTGGGGGTGCGCTTCGGCGCGGGGGCCGGCGCCGTGGAAGCGGTGGACGGGGTCTCCCTCACCATCCGCAAGGGCGAGACCGTGGCGCTGGTGGGCGAAAGCGGCTCGGGCAAGTCGGCCACGGCGCTGTCGGTCCTGCAACTCCTGCCCTACCCCGCCGCCAGCCACCCGCGCGGCAGCATCCGCTTCCAGGGGACCGAGCTGCTCGGCTCCTCTCCCCGGGACCTCCAGGAGATACGCGGCGACCGCATCGCCATGATCTTCCAGGAACCCATGACCTCGCTCAACCCGCTGCACTCCATCGCGCGCCAGATCGGCGAGACGCTGAAGCTGCACAAGGGACTCGACGGCGCCGCGGCCACGGAGCGCACGCTGGAGCTGCTGCGGCTCGTGGGCATCGCCGAGCCCGAGCGCCGGCTGGGCGCCTACCCCCATGAGCTTTCGGGGGGACAACGACAGCGGGTGATGATCGCCATGGCCCTGGCCAACGAGCCCGACCTGCTCATCGCGGACGAGCCCACCACCGCCCTCGACGTGACCATCCAGGCGCAGTTGCTGGAGCTTCTCGTGGACCTGCAGCGGCGCCTGGGCATGGCAATCCTGTTCATCACCCACGACATGGCCATCGTACGCCGGCTAGCCGACCGCTTGTGCATCATGCGGCGCGGCAAGATCGTGGAAGCGGGCGCCACCGCCGACGTCATGGAGCGGCCCCAGCACCCCTACACGCGCCACCTGCTGGCGGCGACCCCCAAGGGCGCCCCGACCCCTCCCGACACGGGCGGCGCGCCGTTGGCGGCATGCGACCACCTCAAGGTCTGGTATCCCATCAAGGCGGGGATTCTCCGGCGCACGGTGGACCACGTGCGCGCCGTGGACGGCATCTCCATGGAGCTTCACCCGGGACAGACCGTGGGCGTGGTCGGCGAGAGCGGCTCGGGCAAGACCACGCTGGGGATGGCGCTGCTGCGCCTCACCGGCAGCAACGGCTCGGTGCGCTTCGACGGGCGCGAGATCCAGGGGCTGCGCTCGCGCGCGCTGCGGCCGCTGCGGCGCGACATGCAGGTGGTGTTCCAGGACCCCTACGGCTCGCTCAACCCGCGCCTCTCAGTGGCGCAGATCATCGAGGAAGGCCTGGTGGTCCACGGGCTCGGGCGCACCGCCGAGGAGCGCGACGCGCTCATCGTCGAGGCCCTGCGCGAAGTGGAGCTGGAGCCCGAGGCGCGCCACCGCTATCCTCACGAGTTCTCGGGAGGACAGCGCCAGCGCGTCGCCATCGCCCGGGCCATGGTACTGAAGCCGCGGTTCGTGGTGCTGGACGAGCCCACCTCCGCCCTGGACGTGTCGGTGCAGGCACAGATCGTCGCGCTGCTGCGACGGCTCCAGGAGCAGCACCGCTGCGCCTACCTGTTCATCAGCCACGACCTCAAGGTGGTGCGGGCCATGAGTCACCACGTCCTGGTGGTGCACCGGGGCGTGGTCGTGGAGCAGGGTCCGGCCGCGGCCATCTTCGAGGCGCCGCGGCACGAGTACACGAAGGAGCTCGTGGCCGCCGCGTTCGACATTTGATCAGCCGGTGGGAGCCGGCAGCGGGATTCTCACGACGCCCTCGGGCAGTTCCTGGACGAAGTGGGATTCGGGCAGGGTGACGTTCAGCTCGGGCTCGTCGTAACGGATCTCGTAGGAGCGCCGGAGCGGAGGGGTTTCCAGCGTGATCTTCAGCGGGAAGGGACCGGCGGAGGTATCGGCGAAGTCTTCGAAGGTGGCGACGTACCAGGGCTTGCCCGAGGGGCCGAAGCGTTGCCAGCGCACCGGCGCCTGGATTTGCGCATCGAAGGTGAGGACATCGGTGCCGCCGCCCGCCCGCGTGCGCCGCAGCACCGAGCCGTCCGCGCTCCAGGCGGCGCCCGACCGCACCGGCGGAAGACCCATCATCAACGACACCATCTCCTCCAGCTCAAGCAGCAACTCCGTGGCCCTGAAAAGGTTCTGTCGTGAAGTCCGCGCGCGGTAGAAACGCGCTTCGGAAGGGAGGAACCCGGTGACCTCATCGTCGTCGACGGTGAGAATGAGCGCCGCGCCCACCAGGGAGAACGCCTCGAGCCTTAGACGGTGGGGTCTGCGTACCAACACCGCGGCGTTGAACGCGCGTCTCTTCCCGGCCGCGCGGTAGCTGATCCTCGCCAAGCCGCGCAACGATTGAAGCGCCCGGTCCCGTTCCTCGAGAATGGCGCCGAGGGGTCGAACCGCCCTGGGCTCGGAGGCCGCTTCGGGCTTGGGGCCGGCCTGCCTGAGAGCACATCCCGCCAACAGCGCCGCCGCGCACAACACGGCCGCCAATGTGTACGTTCGTATGCTCCGCAACGCCGTCAAACTCCCTGCTCCAGCCGGCCGATCTTCCCTCGGATTCGCTCCACTTCCTCGTCCTTGGTGGCCGCCTTCAGCGCATCGCGGTAGCTTCGCAACGCCTTGTCCGTCTCGCCGACCTTGAGATACGCGTCGCCGAGGTGCTCGATGATGATCGGGTCATCCGGCACAAGGCTCACCGCCCTCTCGAGCTGTTCGATGGCTCTCCGGTAGTCCCCCTTCTGGTAGTACACCCACCCCAGGCTGTCGATGTAGTAGCCGTCGTTGGGAGCGATCTCCAGCGCCCGGACGATCAGCTCCTCCGCACGGTCGAGCTCCACGCCCAACTCGGCGTAGGTGTAACCCAGATAGTTCAGCGCGGACGCGTTGTCGGGGTTGAGCTCGACGGCCTTCCGCATGTATTCGATGGTCTTGTCCTTGTCCTTGCTCTCGTCGTACAGAGCCCCCAACGAGAAGTAGACGCGATCGTTCTCGGGGTCCAGTTCCACCACCTTGTGCATGACCTCGATGGCGTTCGGGTAGTCCTTGGCCTTGCGGTATATCTCGGCCAGAAAACGCAGCAACTCCTGGCGTCGCCGGTCGTCCTCCTCCATCGCCTCCCGGATGGCGGCCACCGCCTCGGAGTACCGCTCCTGTCCCTGGTAGACCGACGCGAGCTGGATCTGCGCATCGACGAAGTACTCGCTGTCCCGTGGGATGCGCCGGAAGTGCGCCGCGGCGCCTTCCCGGTCTTCCAGCCGGGCCAACGTCAGGCCCAGGAAAAACCGAATACGCTGGTCATCCGGCCGTTCCGCCAAGGCGAGCCGAAACTCCGTGACCGCGGCCTGCAGGCTGCCCAACTCGTAGTAGACGAGTCCCACCTTCATCCGGGCCGACCCGGGCGAGGCCTCTCGATCTCCGCGGCGGTCGAACTCGGCCCGTGCCTCGGCGAGGTCCTCGCCGCCGGCGCGCAGGGTTTCGATGCGTTTGCCCGCCCACTCGTCCCGTGAATCGGCTTTCAGGAGCTTCTCGTAGGTCTTGAGAGCTTGCTCACGGCGACCGCGGAGCTCTTGCACAAGCGCCAGTTCCGCCAGAACGGGCGCGGAGGAAGGGTGCAGCTTGAGGGCGGCGGCATAACTCTCCTCCGCGAGCGACAGCTCGCCGGAGTTCGCCAGGGTCCGGCCGAGGTAATAGGGGCCCAACGGCGATGAAGGATTGCGCTTCTTGTAGCGCTCCAGGTGCTCGCGCGCCTGCTCGTGGCCGCCCTGGGCCAGATGGATCGCACCCAGGTAGAGGAGCGACTGCGAATCCTCGGGGTCCAGCTCCAGCAACTTCCGGTATTCCCGGATCGCTTCGTCCACCCGGCCGGTGGCGCCGTAGAGTCCGGCCAACAGGCGGTGGTTCTCCGGCTCCTGGTCATTCAGCCGCACCGCGGCTTCCGCCTCGCGCAGGGCGTCGTCGATCTCGCCGAGGACGAGATGCGACCCGGCCAGGCGCGCGCGCACCAAGGCGCTGTCGGGGTCATGCTCCCGCACTGCCTTGTAGTGCTCGTGCGCCGCCTGGAAGTCGCCGTCAAGCACGTCCATGCGGGCGCGCATGTAGCGATACATGGCCTGAGCTTCCGCCGGTACGGTGACCTTGACGTCGTCCGCAAAGGGACCCGTGGGTCCTTGCGCGACTTCATCTACGGGAAGACAAGCCGTGACAAACAGGCTGAACAGGATTCCCCAGCGGAGTTGCCACATGGTATTTCTTGAGAATGGACCGGTATCCGCCGGTGCGCATCGAAGCGAGCCCGTGACAAGAAACGTCAGCAGTTTCACAATGTTACTTGCAACCAGCCCACCGGCGCAGGCGGTCAACCCGGAATTGAGGACTAGCTATCACAGGCGGCGTGACCGGTCAACGCGCTGCACCCGCGGGCCGGTATTCGGGACGGGCATTACGGCGGCGGGAGGTTTCCATGGAGCGTGACGCGGCGGTTGACTCCATTCGTGACGACAACACCTCCGGCTCCCAGACCATTGCCCGGCACGCGGCGGCGCTGGCGGTGGAGCGCGTCGACGAAGCTTGCCGGCAGCAAGCCGCGGCGCCCCGCGGCACCGCAGACCACGGCGAAGTCGCGACGCTGCTGCTGGAGTTGGGAAACGCGCTGATCGATGCCCATCCGGCGATGGCGCCCCTGTACAATCTCTTCGGCGCCTTGCTGGAATGCGTGCAAGACGGCGACACCGGCAGTGCCGGCACGGCAAGCCGCGACGATATCCCTGGTAGAGTGCGGCGAGCCGCGGCCGCCTTCGTCGAACGCATGGACGAGCACAACCGGGCCATCGGGCGCCGCTTCGGCGCGATCGTCGATCCGGGTACCGCGATCTTCACCCATTCAGCGGCCTCCACCGTCCGCGCCGCCTTGCTGAGTTGCCGGGATGCGGGACGCCGCTTCTCGGTCCACTGCACCGAGTCGCGCCCCGTGGGCGAAGGCAGCGCCCTGGCGCGGGAGTTGGCCCGGCACGGCATCGCGGCGACCCTTTCCACCGACAGCCTCGCGTTCGCGCTGGTGCGGCGGAGCGAACGCGCCATGCTGGTGGTCGGGGCGGACGCCGTCACTCCCCACGGCGTCGTGAACAAGGCCGGCACCCTCGGGCTGGCAACGGCGGCCGGGAGTTGGGGCGTCCCGTTCTACGTTCTGGCGGGGAGCGAGAAGTTCCTGCCGTCCGCGTCTCCGGACGGTCACCTGCGGGAACGGCCGCCCGAGGAGGTCCTGGCCGAGATCCCCGAGGGACTTCGGGTGGTCAACTACTACTTCGACCTCACGCCTCTGGATTACGTCACCGCGATCATCACCGAGGAGGGACGGCTGACGGCGGAGGGAGTCATTCGCAGGCTCGCGAAGTGCCGTGTCCATCCCGGCCTGACGGAGGGGAATTCGAACCTTGCGCCTCCGCCTTCTTGTTGACATACAAAAAACAGGAGTTCGTGGCGTGCATTGAAGGAGCTGCATGGTGGCCGAATCATTGGAGGCATTGGAGGCGGAGGTCCGGGAGCTGACCGCGCGGGTGGAGGAGCACAGCTACCGGTACCACGTCCTCGATGCGCCGATCATTACCGATTCCGAATACGATGAAATGTTCCGGCGGCTGAGCCGGCTGGAGCAGGAGCACCCGGAGCTGGCGTTGCCCAACTCCCCCACCGCCAAGGTGGGCGGCCCGCCGGTGGAACGGTTCGCCACGGTGCGGCACACGCTGCCCATGCTGTCGCTGGACAACGTCACGAACCCGGAAGAGCTGGCGGATTTCGAACAGCGCATTCAGCGTTTCCTCAAGACCGCCGATCCCCTGGAGTATGTCGTGGAGCCCAAGATCGACGGCATCGGGGTCGAGTTGGTCTACGAGGACGGTGTCCTCACGGTGGGCTCCACCCGGGGCGACGGCACCGACGGCGAGGACATCACGCAGAACGTGCGCACGATCCGCTCGGTGGCGCTTTCGTTGAGACGGGACGGCGCGCCCGTGCCGCGGCTCCTGGCAGTGCGCGGCGAGGTGTTCTACCCCACCGAGGGCTTCAGGCGTCTCAACCGCCAGCGCGAGGAGGCCGGCGAGTACGTGTTCGCCAATCCGCGCAACGCCGCCGCGGGCGCCCTCAAGCAACTCGACTCGAAGATTACCGCCAGCCGGCCGCTGGACCTGTTCTGCCACGGCATGGGCGCGGTGGAGCCGGCGTCGTTCGCCAGCCAGTCGGACTTCCACGCGCGGCTGCGGGACTGGGGGCTCAAGCCCGTGCCGCTCACGCGGGTGTGCCGCGGCGTGGATGAGATCGTCGCCTACCAGGAGGAGATGGAGGGGCGGCGCGACGAGCTGCCCTACGAGATCGACGGCGTGGTGGTGAAGGTCAACAACCTGGAACTGCAGCGGCGCCTGGGGCAGATCGCCCGCTCGCCGCGCTGGGCCATGGCCTACAAGTTCAAGCCGCGCCAGTCCACCACGCGCATCCTCGATATCCAAACCCAGGTGGGGCGCACGGGCACTCTCACGCCGGTGGCGCATCTGGAGCCGGTGCAGTTGGCGGGGGTCACCGTGCGGAACGCGTCGCTGCACAACATGGACGAGATCGAACGCAAGGACATCAGGATCGGCGACACCATCGTGATCGAGCGGGCGGGCGACGTGATTCCATACGTGGTGCGTGTGGTGGAGGAGGCGAGGGACGGCGGCGAGCGGGTTTTCGAGATGCCTGCGCAATGCCCGCGCTGCGGCTCGCAGGTCTATCGCGAGGAAGGCGAGGCGGCGTACCGCTGCGTGGGGTTGTCGTGTCCCGCCAAGCTGAAGGAGAGCCTCAAGTTCTTCGGTTCGCGCAACGCGCTGGACATCGAGGGGCTCGGGGAGAAGCTCATCGAACAGTTGGTGGAGAAGGAACTGGTGGCGGACAGCGCGGACCTTTACGGCCTGGAAGAGGAGACGCTGGCGTCGCTGGAGCGCATGGGAGTCAAGTCGGCGCAGAACTTGATCCGCGAGCTGGGGCGCAGCAAGGACACGTCCCTTGCTCGTTTCGTCACGGCCTTGGGGATCCGCCACGTGGGGGAGGCGACGGCGAAGGTGCTGGCGGAGCACTTCGGCAGCCTCGACGGGATCATGGGGGCGGAGGAGGAGGCGTTGACGGAGGTGCGGGACGTGGGGCCGGAGGTGGCCAAGAGCATCGCGGGCTTTTTCGCGGAGCCGGGGAACCGGAGGGTCATAGAGAAGCTGCTGGCTGCGGGGTTCCGGTTGAAGGCGGAGGCTCCGGCGGAGGGGGCGCTTACGGGGTTGAGCTTCGTGCTTACGGGGAGCCTAGCGACCATGTCGCGGAGCGAGGCGCAGAAGTCCATCGTTGCGTTGGGCGGGCGCGTGTCGGGGAGCGTCAGTGGGAAGACGGACTATGTGGTGGTGGGGGTTGATCCGGGGTCTAAGGCGGCCAAGGCGGAGGAGTTGGGGATTCGGGTGCTTGATGAGGATGGGTTGAGGGCGTTGTTGGAGGGGAGTGGGTGAGCTTGGTGGATGTCCGGACGGGGGAGTGGTAGCCGGACGGGATCGGGGGCGGGAATGACTCATTGGGGTGTAGCGGGATTCCATAACTACCTTAAATCATTGAATAATTGTTTATTTTCATATCAATGACGATTAGAGGGGTCTCTGCCTCGACCCCTCCGGGCGGACGGAAACATGCTTTACGTGGTGGCGACGCCGATCGGGAACCTCGAGGACATTACGTTGCGGGCGTTGCGGGTGTTGCGGGAGGTGGACTTGATCGCGGCGGAGGATACGCGGCATACGCGCAAGCTGCTGAGCCGTTACGAGATCGGGACGCCGGTCACGAGCTACCACGAGGGGAACGAGAGGACCAAGGCGGGGGTGCTGACGCGGCGGCTGGAGGCGGGCGAGGACATCGCCCTGGTGTCGGACGCGGGGACCCCTACCATTTCGGATCCAGGCTATCACCTGATACGGGCGGCGGCGGAACTGGGGGTGGCGGTGACGCCGGTGCCGGGGGTGTCGGCGGCCACGGCGGCTTTGAGCGTTTGCGGACTGGCGACGGACCGGTTCGTGTTCCAGGGGTTCCTGCCGGCCCGTCAGGGCCGGAGGCGGGAAGTGCTACGGGAGCTTGGGGACGATGACCGTACCTTGGTGCTCTATGAGGCGCCGCACCGGATACGGGAGGCGTTGCGCGACATGCACGATGTCTTGGGCGACCGGGAGGCCGTGGTGGGCCGGGAACTCACCAAGGTGCACGAGGAGCTGTCGCGTGGGACGCTGTCGGAGCTTGCGGAGAGATTCGATGAGGAGGGCGCCAAGGGGGAGTTCGTCGTCGTGATCGCGGGGCGGGGCGAGCGGCCGCCGGTGAGCGAGGAAGTGTTGCGGGCGGAGATCGGCCGGTTGCTGGAAGCGGGAGGGACGGCCAACGAGGTGGCGAAGCTCGTCGCCCGGACTTTCTCGCTGGCCAAACGCGACGTGTACAAGCGGGTTCTGGAGGTCGCCAAGCGGTCCCCTCAGTAGTACTTGGTCTCCAGGTCCACGTCCCCCCAATTCTCCGCTCCCATCATCATCGCCCAGCGGGCGTAGAATCGGCGCAAGCGCTTGCCGCCGCCGAAGGCGCCGGACTTTTCCTCGTGGCCGAGGTGGGCCTGGATGTTCTGGGGGTAGCGGCGGGCGATGACGCCGCGGGCGGTGCCGGTGCACTGCTCCCAGTTGTTCATGTCGTCCTGCTCGAGGTTGCCGCTGGGGCCGAAGGTCTGGGTGAGGTGGCGGCGCATGGCGGTCTTGATCTCGGCGGGGGCTTCCTTGTCGACGACGCAGTAGGACCAGATCTCGGTCTTCTCGGGGCCGCGGGGGTGCCACACGCGGATCATGTGGCGGATGAAGTTGGGGGAGACGTTGGGGAAGACGGTGGTGACGAGACCGGCCTGCCGGGCGAGGTCGGGGCCGATGCGCTGCACGGCTTCGTCGAAGTGGTCGAGGAGGTAGTCGCGGATGATGCCCCCGGCGACCCGTGTGAAGCCGATGTCGTCGGAATAGGGGCGGGGCTCTTCGTTGGTGCGCGGGTAGGACAACTCGTCCACGGGCACCTCACGCACGGACACGTGGGTGACGGTGTGGTGGCCGTCGTCGCCGAAGAAGTTGTCGGCGGCGTACTTCCAGTTGGCGTGCATCACCCACTTGTGCACGCCGCCGATGATCTCGGTGCCGCCGGCGCGGCGGTCGAACATGACGCCCAGCTCCTGCTCCTGGCCGCCGAGGTAGTCCAGCAACGGCGGCGCCTTGGCGTCGAAGGTGGCGAAGATGAGACCCTTGTGGACGTCGAGCTGGGCGACTTCCACGAGCCCCCACTGCTTCATGTCCAGCTCGTTGCTGTAGATCTCCTTCATGCCGGGCACGCCGATGAGCTTGCCGTCGTTGCCGTAGCACCAGCCGTGGTAGGTGCACATGAAGGAGGTGGCGTTGCCCTGGTCGGCGCGGCACACGCGGTTGCCGCGGTGGCGGCACACGTTGAGGAACGCCCGGATGACGCCGTCGGCGCCGTGGCACAGCAGCACGGGGTCCTCCCCCATGTAGGTGGCGAGGAAGTCGTTGGGGTTGGGGATCTGGCTCTCGTGGCCGAGGAACAGCCAGCAGCGCGCGAAGATGCGTTCCAGCTCCTGCTGATAGATGTCCTGGGAAACGAAGATGCGGCGGTCGAGCAAGCCTTGTCGGGTATCCACGAGATCGTTCATCTGGCTCATCCCGCTCTCCCTAGAAGAAGATGCTCAGGTTCGGTGACTGCAGCACGGCCTGGTCGAGCACGATGGTGCGCCGGGCGATCTTCCATTCGTCGCCGACCTTTCGGAGCACGTCGTCGCGCTCGCCCACGAACACGTCCTGGCTGTGCTCTAGCTGGGTCCGGTACACCATGAAATACGAACGCACCCGCAGCTCGGATTCGGTCTCGCCGGATTCCACCTGCACGTTGGTGACAAGGTGGCGCGTGCGCGACGGCGGTACTTCGGACCACGCCATGCCGGTGGCGAGGCGGGCCACGCGGGTGCGCAGGGTCTCCTTGCTCTCCTCGAACAGCGCCAGCTCGCCGGGCTTGGAGACGGTGTCAGCCGGATCGTCGCTCTCCCAGGGGTTGGTCCGTTCCGGCATCCAGTAGACGATGTCGTCGGTGAAGAGTTCCAGCCATTCCTCGAACGCGCGGTCGTCCAGCAGGCGCGCCTCGCGCACGAGGAAGTCGTTGATCTCATGCCAAAGATCGTGATCGGTCACGTTGCCTCCGCCTCGTCGGGTTGCGTGTTGCTTGCGGGGTCGTTACCAGTACCGGGACTCCAGGTCGACGTCGGCCCAGTTCCCGGCCTTCATCATCATCTCCCAGCGGGCGTAGAACGCGCGCAGCCGCCGGCCGCCGCCGATGGGCGGACAGCGGTCCTCGTGTCCGAGATGGGCCTGGATGTTCTGCGGGTAGCGCCGGGCCACGACGCCGCGGGCGGTGTCGGTGCACTGGATCCAGTTGTTCATGTCGTCCTGTTCCAGGTTCCCGGAAGGGCCGAAGGTCTGGGTCAAGTGCAGGCGCATGGCGGTCTTGACCTCGTCGGGCGCGTCCTTGTCCACCACACAGTAGGACCAGATCTCGGTCTTGTCCGGCCCCTTGGGGTGCCAAACCCGGATCAGGTGCCGGCTGAAGTTGGGCGACACGTTGGGGAAGACGGTGGTGACCAGCCCGGGCCGTTCGGCCATGTCGGGGCCGACGCGCCGCACCAGCTCATCGAAGTGATCCTGGTGGTAGTCGCGGATGAGGCCCTCGGCGACCCGCGAGAGCGCGCGGTCCGTGTCGGGTCGCGCATCGTCGTTGGTCTGCGGGTAATAGCGTTTGTCCACCGGCACCCGGCGCACCGACGCATGGGTCACGGTGTGGTGTCCGTCGTCGCCGAAGAAGTTGTCCGCCGCGTACTTCCAGTTGGCGTTCATGACCCATTTGTGCACGCCGCCGATGATCTCGGTGCCGCCGGCGCGGCGGTCGAACATGAAGTTCAACTCCTGGTCCTGGCCGCCGAGGTAGTCCAGCAGCGGCGGCGCCTCCGGATCGAAGGTGGCGAAGACAAGCCCCTTGTGGACGTCGAGCTGGGCCACTTCCACGAGGCCCCACCGGGACATGTCCAGCTCGTTGCTGTAGATCTCCTTCATGCCCGGCACGCCGATGAGCTTGCCGTCGTTGCCGTAGCACCAGCCATGGTAGGTGCACATGAACGACGTGGCGTTGCCCCGGTCGGCGCGGCACACCCGGTTGCCCCGGTGGCGGCACATGTTGAGGAACGCGCGGATGGTGCCGTCCCCGCCCCGGCACAGCAGCACCGGGTCCTCGCCCATGTAGGTGGCGAGGAAGTCGTTGGGGTTGGGAATCTGGGTCTCATGGCCCAGGAACAGCCAGCAGCGCGCGAAGATTCGTTCCAGCTCCTGCTCGTAGATTTCCTGGGAGAAGAAAACCTGGCGGTCCAGCAGGCCCTGTCGGGTGTCCACGAATTCGTTCATGCGATTCATTTCCATGGCTTGTGCTCCCCTGCGCTCTCGGCGGTCCTATCGAAGACGGCTCCACGTTTCCCACACGAACCTGGACCCGGTCAAACGGTTTCCAGGTCCAGGTGCTTCTCGATGGGATCGAAATCCCTATCGCGATGAAGCAGCCTGTGGCCGTTCTCCATGCAGAAAGTCCCGATAAGCATGTCGATGGTCTTGCGCACGGTGACGCCCTTGGCGCGAAGCGCGCGGTAGTTGCCGGCGGCCTTGAGAGCGATATCCCGACCCACCATGGGCTCGAATACCAGGGTGTCCAGTGCCGCTCGCGCCTTGCGAACGTCCTGTTCGGAACGAAAGCCCTGCAAGACCTCGGCGAGGATGAGGTCGCCGATGACGATCAGTTCCTCTCCGAGGAAGTCGTCGAGCAGCGCGGTTTCTCGCGTCTCCACGCCGTTGAAGTAGTCGATCCAGACCGAGGAGTCGACGACAATCATCGGTCCCGCCGCATGTGGTCAAGCGAACCCTCCCAGCGCAGCTTTCCGCGCAGCCGCCGGATACGGCCCTGTGCCCGGGTCTGCACCAGCAGGCGCAAGCCCTCCTCCACGGTGGCCTTCTTGGTCTTGTATCCGCCCGCCTTCAACGCCCTCGTCATCAAATCTTCGTCGATCTCGATATTGGTGCGCATCCCGATCTCCCGAATGTGTATACTTGCAGAAATCATACACATCGACACCCACCTCCGCAAGAGAAGATTCAGACACGTCTCCCTGACCGGGCAACCTTGGGTCCATTGGTCAGCTTGACACCGTTCTTTTCTGCGACATAGTTTCTGAGGCCGGTCATGGTTGCTCCCAAGGCTGCAAGACACCGATGAAAGGCATTGGAAGACGATGAACCCCGACCACCCTCCCCTCTCCGGAGTCCGCGTCCTCGACTTCGGCCACGTGCTCGCGGCGCCGTTCTGCACGCGGCTGTTGGCGGATCTCGGCGCGGACGTGGTGCGGGTGGAGAGCAGCAGACACCCGGACTTCCCGTGGCCGTCGTCCTACCGGCATCCGGACGGGCGCCACGCATCCTATCTCAACACCAACCGCAACAAGCGCTCGGTGTCCATCGACCTGAAGCACCCGGCGGGGCGCGATGTCGCCCGGCGCCTCGCGGTGGCCGCGGACGTGGTAGTGGAGAACTTCAGCGCGGGGGTCATGGAGCGGCTGGGCTTGGAGTACGCGTCGCTCAAGGCCGCCAACCCCGGGCTGGTGTTCGCCAGCATGTCGGGCTACGGCCACAGTGGTCCACGGCGCGACTGGACCAGCATGAACATGAACCTCCAGGGCGCGGCCGGCCTCATGCAGGTCACCGGCGCCGAGGGGGACCCGCCGACGGCCATCTCGAACTCCTGGAACGACTATATCGGCGGACTCCACACCTGCTACGCCATCATCGGCGCGCTGACCGAGCGTAAAGCGACCGGCGCGGGCATCCACCTGGACATGGGCCAGTTCGAGTGCAGCGTCTCGATGATCGCGCCGCTCGTCTTGTTCAGCGCGGTGAACGGGCGGAACCCGGAGAGGATGGGGAACCGATCGACTCGCTTCGCGCCCCAAGGCGTCTACCGGTGCGCGGGACAGGACGAATGGTGTGCGGTGAGCGTCCACGACGACGCGCAGTGGCGGGCGCTGGCCGAGGCCGTGGATGAGGGAGTCCCGGACCCCGGCCTTGCGGGCGACCCCCGCTTCGCCACCCGGTCGGGACGGATGCGCGGTCACGACGAGATCGACCAGCGCATCGAGGCGTGGACCCGCGCGCTGGAGAGCGCGGACGTGGAGACACGGCTGAAGCGGGCCGGCGTCCCCGCGGCGCGCATGCGGCGGGTGCAGGACCTGGTGGAGAACAGCGCGCCGTCCCGAGCCTACAGGGAAATGGACGAACCGAGGGTGGGATCGATGCTGACGACGGCCCTGCCCCTCGAATTGTCGGCAAGCCCCCTGCCGCCGGCAACGCCGGCGCCGTGCCTGGGACAACACACTCAAGAGGTGCTGCGCGAGTGGCTGGACCTCCCGGCGAACGAGTTGTCGGAACTGGCCGCCACGGGAGCGTTGATATAGTGAGCGAAACCGCCGAAACGATCATCTCCGAGGAATTGCGCCGTTGCGTTGGCCGGACGAGCCCGGTACGCGCGCTGGAGACGTTGAGTGCGTCGGACCTCCGCCGTTACGTGGATGCCACCGGCGACGCGAACCCGCTGTGGCTCGACGACGACTTCGCCCGATCGACCGGCTACAAGGGGCGCCTGCTACCCCCCATCCTGGTGGGCTGGACGCCTTTCAGCATCAAGGAGCCGGAAGGGGAGGCGTCCTCGTTCGACGTGAGACGGCAGCTCCCCGTGCCGGCAGGTTACACCAACGTGCGCAACGCGGGCAGCGAGACCGAGTGGTTGAGGCCCGTGCACCTTGGCGAAGCCCTGACCTGCCAGAGCCGTATCGTCGATATCACGGCGAGGGAGGGAAAGATGGGCGTGGGAATTTACGTCGCGCAGTTGGAGGAGGTGCGCAACGGAGAGGGCGAACTCGTGTTCACACGGCGCCATACCGTGGCGCTGTTTCCGGAACGGAAGGTGGAGGAAAAGGGCTCGGGACGGCCGGGTTGACCATGTGGCGCATCATCGATCTGGGCAACCTGGCGGGAGCCTATGCGACGCGCCTGCTGGCGGAATCGGGCCACGACGTCATCCGCGTCGAACCCGCCGGCGGGGATGCGGTGCGCCGCACCGGACCTTTCCTGGGAGATGTTCCCGATCTAGAGCAAGGAGCCTTCCACCACTTCCTGAACGCGGGCAAACGAAGCGTCTCCATCAACCCGGACACCCCCGAGGGATGGCCGTTGTTCCTCGAACTGGTGCAGACCGCCGACGCCGTGGTAACCAGCCAACGGCTCCCCGTAGACGACGAAGACACGAAGGCGGACCTGGTGTGGACCGACATCGAGGAGGTACAAGACGAGCTGTGCGCCTATGCCCGCTCGGGACTCCTTTCCCTCACCGGACAGCGTGAAGGCCGCCCGATGCTCATGGGCGGTCACATCATCTATCTGGCCGCCGGGATTCAGGCGGCGGTGGGCACGGCCGCCGCGCTCCACGTGCGGCGCATCACCGGGCAGGGCCAGCGCGTGCGCGTCTCCATGCAGGACTGCCTGGAGACCTTTGTCGAGCAGGCCATGGTCGAGTACACGTTCTCGGGCACCCGCACCGAGCGGCGCGGCAACCGCGGCACCATCACCGCCATCTCCGGAGCACTTCCGTGCAAGGACGGACACTGGGTGGTGAGCCAGATCAACCGGCCGGGCCGCTGGGAGAAGTTCGCGGAGTGGGTCGGGGACGCGGATCTCATGGGCGATCCTTCTCTGTCTTCGGACGACGTGCAACGCGAGAAGAAGGACTTCATCATGGACCGGGTGCTGGCTTGGTCCAGGCAGTTCACCAAGTCGGAGATCGTCGAGGAGGGCCAACGGCGCCGGTTCCCCTCGTCGCCGGTATCCACGCCCCTGGATCTGGCCCGGGACCCGCAGCTCAAGGCGCGAGGCTACCTCACCGAGACGGAGGACCCCCGTTTCGGGGGCATCCCGTTTCCGCTCGGCACCGTCGCTCGGGTCCGGGGACAGGAGATGAAGCCGGCGCCCACCCTGGGCCAGCACAACGCGGAGATCCTGGGCGAGTTGGGCTGCTCCGACGCCCAGCGCCGGGCGCTGGCGGAGACCGGCGCCCTCTGACCCGCATGGAGACAAGGATGGCCGAGCAGCGATTCTTCGAGGACGTCCGGCCCGGCACCGAACTGATGGCCCGCGAACACGGCCCTCTGACCATCATCGACACCGTGCGCTGGGCCGGCGTCCAGGAAAATACCCAACAGCTTCACTATGATCGCGACTGGGTGCGCGAGCACGCCGGCCTGCGCACCTTCATCGCCAGCGGCGCTTACCGGCAGGCGCTGCTGATGCGCATGCTGACCGATTGGGTCGGCCCCCGAGGGAGGCTGCGGAAGCTCGGCATCCGCCACACCTACTCGACCTTCGAAGGCGACACCATGCGGTTCGCCGCGCGGGCAGTGGAAAAGAGCGAAGACCCCGCCGACCCGTGGATCGAGTGCGAGCTGAATGGCACCAACCAGGAGGGACGGCAGATCCTGACCGGGCACTGCACGCTGGTGTTGCCCACCCGGTAGCCCCGGGGCACGACGTCACGCAGCCCCTGCCCGCGGCAACCGCGAACCGGCCGGCGCACCGGGCGAGACGCGGCGTGTCACTTCTTCGGAAGAACGATTCCCTTCAACCTTGCCACCAGCCCCGACTCCAGACCGTAGAGCTTGTTGACGCTGCTCAAGGTAGCGGCGCCGTCGATGGGGTCCACCGCCAGACGCAGCTTCTTGGCCTCCGCCCGCAATGCGGGATCGTTGAGGGCATCGATGAAGGCTTTCTGCATCAGCTTGAGACGCGCTTCCGGCATGTTGGGCGGCGTGGAGTAGGGGAACTGGCCGCGGTGCGCGTAGTCCGCCACCTCCAGGAGCTTGCGCGCATCAGGGGTCTTGGCGTAGTCGATGGCCCGCGGGATCTGCTTGATGTCCGGGTGCACGTTGAGCGTGTTCTGGACAACCATGTTGACCCTGCCGGCCTCGAAGGCTTCCCGCCAGATGGATTTCACCGTATGCAGCGAGCCACAGTACCCGTCCGCTTCCCCGGCTTCCACCGCCACCCGCGCTCGGGCGCCACCCCGGTAACCGTCGACGACCTTGGTGGGGAGCCCGAGCGCCGCCTTCATCAGCTTGGGAATGTCCGAGGTGCTGGTGCCCGGCCCGATGGCGGAGATGAACAGCTCCCTCTTCGAGCCGAACCAGTCGTCCATGCTCTTGATCCCGCTCTTCTGGTTGAAGCTGCACACGCTGTGGTTGGGCGCCGGCACGCCAAGCCAGCCGAACTTCCGGCCGTCGAACCTCGCCGCGTCGTTGCCCATGACGTGCTGGAGCACCAGTGGGCCGGCGAAGGCGCCGATGGTGAGACCGTCGGGCTTCGCCGTGTTGTAGATGTAGTTGGCCGCGATCATGCCCGCAGCGCCGGTCATGTTCTGCACCAGCGTCGCCGGATTGCCCGGCAGGTGCTTGCCGAGGTGGCGGGCAATCAGCCGAGTATACAAGTCGAAGGAGCCGCCCGGCGAGTAGGCCACCACCAGCTTGACGGTCTTTCCGGCAAAGGACTCCTGCGCGGCCGACGGAACGGCCAGAACCGCGACGAACGCCAAACCCAACACGAGCCCAGCGATCATCCTGAAACGTTTGTACATGAGCTTCTCCTCCATGTTGACAGCCTTTTCGGACTCCGTGCTGTATATGCTGTATAGTACGAACCGGAGCCGGGCAACAGCGCGCGGACCGTCGAACGCTCAGGCTGGAAGGGACTTCAAGCGATATGATCATTCCCGGGATGAGTTCACGGGAGGCCAAGGCCCGCGTGGACGAGCACTACCGCAAGGTGGCGCAACGGTGGCGCGAGCGGGTGACCGGCTCGCCCTTCATGATTCAACTCATGGAGGGAAGCCTGCCGCGCGCCGCGCTGCGGACGTTCTTCAAGAACTGGGCTTCGTACACCATCGAGATCAACACGGTGGAGGCGGCGTCCTATCACAAGCACATCGCCTTCTTCCGTCGCAACCGCGACCTCATGGCCCCCATGGCCCGCAAGCTCGCCGACGAGCTGTTGCATCCCGAACCGCCCGGACACATCCACGTGGTGCTGGAGACGGCCAAGGCGTTGGGGATCGAGGAGGACGAGGTCTATCTGGAGCCCATGCTGGCCGAGTTCCGCGCCAAGATCGACTTCAAGCGCACGATCCTGTGGGAGGGAACCGTGGCCGAGTTCTACGCGGCCGGAGCCACCGAGGAACAGACCGGCTACTGGTCGGCCGACTTCTTCAAGGCCCTCACCACCCACTACGGCCTCACCCCCGAGCAGGCCGTCTACTTCTCCACCCACGAGGAAGCCGACCTCAAGGAGCACGAGGACGGCGTCATGGGCCACGGCAGCTTCCGCCGCCTGGTGCTGCAGCGCCTGCTGGAAGACGGGATCGAGGTGCGCGCCGGCTACGACCTCGACTACTGCGGCCTCACCGCCGTGGACCTCCACGGCGACATCCTCAACGCCTGCCTGGAGCCGGGAGGCTAGCGGCGAGATGCCGCATTCGACTCCAGAAGCACCGCAACCGCCCGTGGATGCGTCCGCGGGTCCGTTGCCGCGCGAGGTGGCACTGGAGAACATCGTCATGTGGACCGGGCTGGGCCGCTACGACGACGTGCGCCGGCTCCTGGCCGACTTCCATCCCGCCGACATCGCGGAGTTGCTGGATCAGCTCGATGAGCCACGGGTGCGGCAACGGGCATTCGGGCTGCTGTCCGAGGCGACGGCCTCGGCGGTCCTGAGCCTCGTCTCGCCGGACTTGCGCGACGAGTTCGTGGCGGACCTTTCGGACCGGGAACTGGCCGGGCTCGTGGAGGAGCTGGACACCGACGACGCCGCGGACCTGATCGAGACCCTGCCAGAGGAGCGTACCCCCACGGTCCTGGCGGAAATGCCGTCGGAGCTGGCGGAGGAAATCGAGGACCTGCTGGACTATCCGCCGGACAGCGCCGGCGGCATCATGCAGACGGAGTACGTGTCCGTGCCGCAATACGCCACCGTGGAGCAGGCCATCGGGATCATCCGCCGCGCCCACGACGACGTGCCAGAGGTCCACGACGTCTTCGTGGTGAACGTCGAGCGCCACGTCACCGGCATCCTGCCCCTCAGCAACCTGGTGCTGGCGAGCCCGGACGAATCCGTCGCCGACATCATGGAGCGTCCGGTGATCTCCGTGGCGGTGGAGATGCCGCAGGACGAGGTCGCCCGCGTCCTGCAGAAGTACGACTTCGTCACGGTTCCCGTGGTCGACGACCAGGACCGGCTCGTGGGCCGCGTCACCATCGACGACGTGGTAGACGTCATCGAGGAGGAGGCCAGCAAGGACATCTACGCCATCGCCGGCGTCGAGAGCGAGTCCATCAACCTGGCGCGCGACTCGGTCCTGAAGCGCGTCGGCGAACGCTTCTCATGGGTGCTGACCACGGTGCTGCTGGGGCTGGTGGTGGCTTTGGTGATCTCAAAGGTCTTCGTGGAGACCTTCGAGAAGATGGCGCTGCTGGCCGCGTTCCTGCCGGTCATCATCGCCACCGCCGGCGCCGTGGGGCTTCAGTCCTCGACCCTCGTGGTGCGCGCCATCGCCCTCGGCACCCTGTCCCTCCAGCGCGTCCTCTCCGTCATCCTCTACGAAGCCGCCACCGGCCTGGTCCTGGGCGCGAGCTGCGGCCTCATCACCGCCGCCGCGAGCTACCTCATCAACATGGGTACTCCCGACATCCTCAAACTCTCCCTCGCGGTGCTCATCGGCATGGTCGTCTCCGTCACCACCGCCGCCTGCGTGGGCACCGTCCAGCCCATCATCTTTTACAAGCTCAACCGCGACCCCGCCGTCGCCGCCGGCCCGCTGGTGACGGCGTTCAACGACCTCCTGGGGACGACCCTGTATCTGGTGGTGGCGACGGCGTTGCAGGCGTAGGGCGGTATTTGAGCCTACCGAAGGCCGCAACCTTGCCGCCCGCGGCGCAGGCAGGCCAGATTGTGGTGGAAGACCGGCGCCTGGGCGCGGGCGAAGCCGGCACGGCTGGCGCCGTTCTCCCGGCTGCGCTGGTACCGCCGCCAGTCACCCTCGTTGCCGTCGCGCCAGTAGCCGTCGAGGACCTGAGCAGGCAACGGCTTGAGTTGCGGGCGGGTGTTGTAGCGCGCGCCGGGCGGGCCGTCGCGGCCGGGCAGGCGGCGGCGTTCGCCCAGGAAGCCGTGGAAGGAGTAGAAGGCGTCCGTGCCCGGAAGGAACTCCATCTGGTAGTCGACAGGGCGGTCCGGGTCGGTGATGTCGTCCGCGGACATGGTCGGCCGTTCGCCGAATCCCATCATGAAGGCCCTGGCTTCGGAGTCGAGAAACCGCACCGCGCGCCGAACGGTGCGCCCGGGCGCGTGCGGGTACAGCTCGTTGGAGCGGATGGCGATGTCGACGTCGAACCGTCCGCCGCGTCCCAACTCCACCGACTCTCCCACCAGGTAGGTGCGCAGGTAGTTGTGCTGCTGCAGCGTGAGCGCCACGGGACGCTCGGCCGCGTCCAGAACAACGAAGGCGGCGGTGTAGTGGTCGAGCTGGTGCCAGTCGTCCAGGTCGGCTACCAACCGCAGCGGCAAAGCGAACGCCATGGGCAGCGCCGCGGGCAGGCCGCTCACCCGGAAGACCAGGTGGTAGGTGACGACGGTGAACTCCTCGGGCGCCCGTCCGTCCTTCCGCGGCGTCCACAAGTCCGTGCGCTCCACCGCGACGTAGACCACCGGACGCGGATGGCCGTCACCGGGCACGTGCGTGAACTCGGCTCGGACGTCTTCCCGGTAGCGGTTCAGGTCCGCGGGAGTCGGGCCGTCGACGCGGACGCCGTCGCCCGTCACCAGGTAACCGTGGGCGATGTAGTCGCGGTAGAAGTCGATGGGCCCCTCGTGGCCCGCGGGCAGGTGGAAACGCGGCGCGTGCCGGCGGGCTAGAGCCCGGTCGGCCGGGCTCGCGGCCGGCGTCGGCGGATTCGCGGCAAAGTACTCGGCGAATCCCGGATACTGCGAGAAATTGCGGTCGGCGGCCGAGGCGCCCGCACAGACCGCCAGCAGCAGAAGTCCCGCGAGGCAACCCGACAGAACCAAGGTTCTCGTGGAACCTGCCGACAAGTGCTTGTAGAGGCCTTTTGCTGCTTGTGAAGCTGGTCTTCTTTCCCTGACCCCCACGACGCATCGCTCCGACGGCTCGGACGCTTGCTCAAGGCGTGAAGCCATCTGCCGCGCGCTAGCGCCGGCGCTTCCTTCCCGTGCGTAGGCGCAACTCGCGCTTGAGGCCACCCGCGTCCAGCTTTGCCCGATGGAGATACGCGGCCAAGGAACCGTACCCCGTCTCGCCGGCGAAACGCACGGGAACCGGCGGGGTCTCATCGAATACCCGCGCCATGTGGAGTCGCACATCGGTGTGGGGACGGTCCCGGCCTTTCCCTGATTGCCGCTTGAATCCCGCCTTCCTCTCGAGCAGGAGGCGACAGTTCACCGTGGAGCCGGCAAAGGGAGAGTACCGGCTGGCCTTGAGTCGCCCCACTCCGGTCCCGTGCGGCTCGCCCACGAGCTCGTAGAGACGGCGGCCGGTATAGACCGGAATCCGCAGCCTGCATCCCTGGCCGGCGTCAAAACGGGAAAGCACCGCAAGCAGGGCGCCGGCGGGGTCGAGGGCGCCCTTGAGCTGGGCCGGGGGAACCGACGGCGGGTTCCCGCCCTTCCGACGTGGCTTGATGCGCACGACCCTCGGCGTTCCCTCGTTGAAGCCAAGCTCGACCAAGCGCTTCTTGCGCCACCGCTTGCTGCTGTAGCCTGCCCGGACCGGCACGATTTCCCCCGAAACGAAAGTACCGTGTGAATAGGCCGTCGTCTTCAGGCGGGCGAGCGTCTTGACCAGGCCGGTGGTTTTCATGCGCAGCCGCACGGCGTACGCCGATGCATGGAGATCGTATGCCGCCGCATCCGGGTCATAGGACGCGGCATCGAAATCGACGCGGAGATCGAGAGTGGCCGCACGGATGTCGGCGAAGTACGCGCGGTAGGAAAGCTGCAGCCGGCCTTCTCCCGCGAATGCGGTCGACAGGGAGAGGACCCCCGCGAGCGTCGTCAGGCACAGGCAGCGCAAGATAAGCCGTGCGTGTCGCCATGCTGCGGAGAATCCCAAGGGCATCCGTAGAGTAAACCAAGGTCAGGCCGGTTGGGCAAACGAAGCAGCGGCCATAGGACCCCGGCCGCTGCGTGCACCGAATCCGGCGGCGGGTTGCCTCCACCGCCCCCGTTGGTAATATGCATGGAGAGATGCAACCTGATCGAGGATGCATCCCCATGGAGACCCTGTCAACAGCCCGGACAAGTCACTTCCTTGACCAGTCCGCCGTGAAGCACGGGGAGGAAGATTGAGTCGCACGACCCCGCTTCGCCGCGGCGAATTCCTGGCCCTCGTCGCCCTGCTGATGTCGCTCCCCGCGCTCTCGACCGACGCGATGCTGCCGGCGTTGCCCGCCATAGGCCACGACCTCGGGGCACCGCGCCGGAACGACGTGCAGTTCGTCATCACGGCGATGCTCATGGGGCTCGCCCTCGGTCAGATCGTTTTCGGCCCGCTCTCCGATCGTTTCGGACGCAAACCCGCCATCCATGCCGGCTTGGGCCTGTACATGGCGGGTTGCCTCATGAGCGTCTTCGCTCCCGTCTTCGAGGTGATGATCGCGAGCCGCGTCGTGCAGGGCATCGGAGTGGCGGGGCCGCGCATCGTGATCATCGCCCTGGTGCGCGATCAGTACGAGGGACGGCAGATGTCTCGTCTCATGTCGTTCGCCATCGCCGTGTTCATCCTCGTGCCCACCGTCGCTCCGGCCCTCGGACAGGGTATCCAGTGGCTGGCGGGCTGGCGGGCGATATTCGGCACATTCTTCGCCGTCGCCGCCATCGGATTCGCCTGGCTTGCGCTCCGGCAGCCGGAAACCCTGTCCGCCGCCCGCCGGCGCCCCCTCTCGCCGCGGTCCGTCGGTGGTGCCGTCCTGGAGGTCCTGCGCATTCGGGCCGCGCGCGGTTATATCCTCGCCACCGCCTGCGCGTTCGCGCCGTTCATCGCCTACCTGAGCTCTGTCCAGCAGATTTTCCAGGAAGCCTACCGGGTCGGCGCCCTCTTTCCGGTCTATTTCGGCGCGCTGGCGCTGGCCATCGGCGGCGCCTCGCTCATGAACGCCCGCCTCGTGCTCAGGTATGGGATGCGCCGGATCACGAGGGCGGCGGCGGGGTCCATCGCACTGGTCTCCGTCGTTATGTGGGCGCCGGCCTCCGCCTTCGACGGGCTTCCCCCGCTGTGGCTGTTCATGGCCTACCTGCTCGTCATGTTCGTCTGCTTCGGACTCCTCTTCGGCAATCTCAATGCGCTCGCCATGGAGCCGTTGGGCCACATCGCCGGTGTGGGAGCGGCGGTGGTCGCTTCGCTCCCCACTTTCATCGCGGTGCCGTTCGGAGCGTTGGTTGGCCAGACTTTCGACGGCACCATGTATGCCCAGATTACCGCTTTCGCGGTCTTTGGAGCGGGGGCCTTCGCTGCGATGAAAAGGGCCGAGCGCGGCTCGGAGCAGGACGAGAGAAAGGCCTGTTGAAACCGGCGCCGGCAACGTGCACGCTGGTCCAAACTCGTGGCAGGGCGAAAGGAGCACAGTTCCATGAAAGGTCTCATCGCATTCTTGATGGCCGCATTCATCGCGGGGCTGTTGTCCACCGCACGCGTGGCATATGCGGAGCCGGGCGTACCCAATCCGTTGCGCATCGGCAGCGAAGGCTACTACCCGCCATTCAACTTCGTCGACCAGTCGGGTCAACTCAAGGGGTTCGACATCGACATCGCCATGGCGCTCTGCGAACGGCTGAAGGTGGAGTGCAAGCTGGTGGCGCAGGATTGGGACGGCATCATCCCGGCGCTTCTGGCGGGTAAGTACGACGCCATCGTGGCCAGCATGTCGATCACCGACGAGCGCAAGAAGGTGGTGAGCTTCACCGACAAGTACTACAGCAACAAGGTGCGCTTCGTGGCCGCCAAGGGCGGAGGCTTCGACCCCGGAAAACTCGACGGCAAGACCATCGGCACCCAGCGCGCCACCATTGCCGCGAACTGGCTGGCGAAGAACGCCGGCGGCGCGAAGGTGAAACTCTACGACAAGCAGACCGATGCCTATCTCGACCTGGCTGCCCGAAGGCTCGACGCCATCTTCGCCGATGGGTTGGTGCTTCACGAATGGCTGAAGACCAAGGCGGGCGCCGGTTTCGAGATGGTGGGCGACGCCTACGAGCTGGACGAGGGCATCGGCATCGCCGTGCGCAAGGAGGACAACGTGCTGCGGCAACGGCTCAACGCCGCGCTTGCCGCCATGCTCGCGGACGGCACCTACGCTGCGATCAACGCGCGGTACTTCCCCTTCAGCATCTACTAGCAGCCTGCATTGCGGTGGTTCCCCGTAGGGGCGACCGGCCGGTCGCCCCTACTCTCGACTGCGATTGCCCTGCCCGGCCAAGCTCTGGGCAGTTTCCTTGCCGGGCATTTCCCATCTTGCCATGATGGCGATATGGCCGTGCCCGGAAGTGTTCTTCCGCCCGTGCTACTCGGCTTTGGCGCCCAACTCGCGGCAGGGACCCTGGTAACCGTCGGGCTGGCGGTGGCCTCCCTCGCCGGCGGCCTGCTGCTGGGCATCGCCGGGGCCGCGGCGCGGATGTCCCGCCGGCGGCTGCCGCGTACCGCCGCCCAGGCATACACCACCGCGGTACGCGGCGTGCCCGAGCTGCTCGTGATCCTGATCGTCTACTTCGGCGCGTCCGCCGCCGTCGGCCGCGTGGCTGCGCTGTTCGGCGTTACCGGCTTCTTCGAGCTGAACCCCTTTCTCGCCGGCGTGGCGGCCCTCAGTCTCACCTTCGGCGCCTACGCGGCCGAAGTGCTGCGGGGCGCATTCCTTGCCGTCCCGCCGGGACAGACCGAGGCGGCCTACTCCCTGGGGCTTACACGCGCGCGCGTGTTTTCCCACGTGCTGTTGCCGCAGGTCTGGCGCACCGCGCTCCCGGGCCTGGGCAACCTGTTCCTCGTGCTGCTCAAGGATACGTCTCTGGTGTCGGTGGTGGGGCTGGACGAGATCATGCGAAAAAGCGCCCTCGCGGTGAGCTACACGCAGCAGCCGTTCACCTTCTATCTGGCCGCCGCGTTCATCTACCTCGCCATGACAGCAGTCTCCATGGCCGGCATCCAGGTGCTGGAGCGACGTGCGGCACGCGGCATGGAGCGGTCCGGATGATGGCTGCCCTCCACGGTATGGCCGCCGAGAGCACTGCGCAGCTCTTGGCTGGCGCCTGGCTCACGATGCAACTCACGGCGCTGGCCATGTTGGTGGGCACCACCCTGGCCTTTCCGCTGGCGCTCATGCGGACGTCACGCCATGGCTGGCTCCGGGCGCCGGCGTACGGCTACGTGTTCTTCTTCCGGGGTACGCCCCTTCTGGTTCAGATCTTCCTGGTCTACTACGGGCTGGCGCAGTTCGAGGCGATACGAGACGGCTTCCTCTGGCCGGTCCTGGGCGAGGCGTACTGGTGCGCGATCATCGCCTTCAGCCTGAACACCGCGGCCTACACGGCCGAGATCCTCCGCGGCGGCATGCTGGCAGTACCCCTCGGCGAGCGGGAGGCGGCGCGTGCTCTCGGATTTTCGCGCTGGCAGGAAATACGCCTTATCGTGCTGCCCAGGGCCGTGCGTCAGGCGCTGCCGGCCTATGGCAACGAGGTGATCCTGATGCTCAAGGGCAGCGCCCTGGCCAGCACCATCACGCTGCTGGAACTCACCGGCGTCGCGCGCACCCTCATCGCACGCACCTACCTGGCGGTGGAATTCTTCGCGCTGGCGGGGCTGATCTACCTTCTCCTGACCCTCTTGATCGTGCGCGGCGTGCGCCTGCTGGAGCGGCGCTGGGCGCTGCCCGGCCAAGCGATCGAGACCGTGCCAGGCACACGCCATGGAGACCTTCTCGCGTGACCACCGGGCCGAACAGGCATCAACCTCCTGGCCAGTCTACCGAAATCCTCATCATCGCGGACGACTCCGCCGATCCCAGGCGGGTGCGTCCTGTTGCCCAACGAGCATCCCGAAACCCTGGACTCGAAACCCTTTCTCTCCTATCCTTGCCTTCGCTACCAAGGAGAACCCGCTCAACATGAATCTTCTTACGATCAAACGAGAGGCGGTACCCCTGCACGCTGAAGTCGCGGCGATGCTGCGACACCAGATCCTGACTGGCACCCTTGCCCCGGGCGCGCAACTGCCGCCGCTCAGCGAACTGACGGAAAAGTTGGGCGTGGCGCGCATGACCGTCCGGCAAGCGATGGATGCGCTGGAAGCCGAGGGGTTGATCGAACGCCATTCGGGCCGCGGCACTTTCGTCAAGCGGGTCGACCTTCCCAAGCGCCAGACACTGAACATGCAGGCGGACCTGTCGCAGCTTCAGTCGATGGTGGCTCAGTTGGAAGTCTCCGTATTGGTCGAGGAAACCCAGGCCGCGACGACGGACGAGAACGGGGTTGCCTATCGATACATGAAGCGAATTCACTCTCTTGACGGCAAACCCTTCTGTCATGTCGACCTGCGGGTGGACAACGCCCTCTACGAACAAGCCCCGGAGAGGTATTCTTCCGAAATCGTGGTCCGCGTCCTCAAGGATATGGGGATCCCGGTCGGTTCCGCGCGCCAGCGGGTGACCATCTCGTACGCGGACCTGGAAATAGCGCAGGCCCTGGAGATCAAGGTCAACTCACCCGTATTCCGCGTGTTCCGAGAGTTCTTCGACCCCAGTGGCCGGTTGATCTACTCGGCGAACCTTGTCTATCCCGGCGATGTGCTTGAATTCGAGATGGAGTTCACGACCGACACCTCCGATTGACCAACCCGTTCACCGTTAACCTTCCCGGAATTCTTCGGGCGCCGTCCATGTCTGTCCCACGCTGCGGAGCGCAAGATCCCGAGCGCGGGGCTATCCAAAAAAATCCATTGCATCCGTTGCCTCAATTGTACTAGTGTTCTGGCAGTCTAGTTGATAGGGCCTTCGGGATGACCACGGCGCAATCGCCGCCTTGCGCGCCCGGCGCCCTTGTCGACGGTCGAAATGTCTCACGTCATCAGACAAATCGACGTAACTGTCTACCGGGCACCCATCGAAACACCGGTCATGACGTCCTTCGGCAACATGACGGATCGGCCGGCCGTCATAGTCCGTCTCCAGGACCAGGACGGCGCCGAAGGATGGGGCGAGGTCTGGTGCAACTATCCTACCTGCGGAGCCGAGCACCGGGCGAAGTTGATCGAGACGGTATTCGAGCCACTTCTGATCGGATACAGCTTCGAGGCTCCGCCCGAGTTGTTCGATTACCTCACCGAGCGCAGCCACGTTCTCGCAATTCAGACCGCGGAGGTCGGACCCATCGCGCAATGCATCGCGGGCCTCGACATCGCCGCCTGGGATTTGACCGCGCGGAAGGCGGCTTTGCCGCTTCACCGGTTGCTGGGGAGCGAAGGGTCGTCGGTTTCCGTCTATGCCAGCGGCGTCAATCCCACCGGCGCCCCGGAAACGGTTGAACGCGCGCGCCGCGATGGCTATCGGGCATTCAAGGTCAAGATCGGTTTTGGCCACGACGAAGATCTGGCCGTCCTCTCGGAGGTATCTTCCGGACTGACCGATGGCGAGCGATTGATGGCCGACGCCAATCAAGCCTGGACCATCGAACAGGCGCGACGGTTCGTCGACCGGACAGGCGACATTCCGTTGTCCTGGCTCGAGGAACCGCTTCGAGCCGACCGGCCGGACGCGGAATGGCGAGCCTTGGCTGAACAGACGAAGATCCCCATAGCCGCGGGAGAGAACATTCGGGGACAGCACGATTTCGAACACAAGATAAACAGCGGCTACCTGGGCGTTGTACAGCCCGATATCTGCAAGTGGGGCGGAATATCGGCGAACCTGCCGATCGTCCGCGGTATCCTGGCCGCCGGCGTTCGCTACTGCCCGCATTATCTCGGGGGCGGGATCGGGCTTGTGGCCAGCGCCCATCTTCTCGCGGCGGTCGGCGGCGATGGTTCCCTGGAAGTGGACTACAGCACAAACCCGCTGCGCGAAGGCTTGGCCGACCCTTGGCCGGCGGTGCGGAACGGGACAATCACGCTGACCGGCGAGGCGGGACTGGGCGTAAAGCCGGACCTCGACCGGGTACGCGAATTCGCGGTCGCATGAGTGTGGTGGGTGTCATGTCTGACATTGCGAGGCGTTCCGAGGCCACTCATGACGGTTGAGAACCTTTTCCACATCTATGTCTCGTCGTTGAGTGGCGGCCGAATCGACGTGTTCAATATCAACGCGGATACCGGCGAGATGTCGCGGAAACAAACCGTCGGGCTGTCCGGGAAGGGCCTGCCGCTGGCTGTCTCCCCCGACCGGCGCAGACTCTACGCGTCCGTCATCGGGGAGGTCGATGGCGAGGAGGAGCCGCACCCCCTCGCGGAAATCCAGCGAGCAAACATAATGCCGGACGCCTTCGAGGACGAACCCTGCCGGACTGAGTTGTAACCGTTTGTGATGGAACTTGTTGGAGGAGAGACGGAATACCGTTGGCGCATCTGAACCTTAAGTGGGAGGTACCAATGTCACAAATTGTGAATGATCGTCAGCACGCCGACCGTGTGCTGCGGACCGACCGTCCGAGACGCATTCGGCCCGTCGTCCATGGAATCGCGTGTAATCTTGGGGTGGTTGCCCTCGTTGGCCTGGTGCTGCTGGCCTGGTCGCCGGCCCTGGCACAGGCGGACAAGCTGGTCGCCGCGGTCAGCAAGCCGGGCACCGAGACCAACCGGTTCTGGTCCGGCAGCACCATGTGGCACGTCATGGATCCCGCCCTGGAAGGATTGCTCGACCAGGACCCCGTCACCGGCGAGAACACCGACAAGGGCCTGGCGGTGTCGTGGGAGGCCAGCGACGACTTCAAGGTGTGGACCTTCAAGCTCCGCAAGGGCGTCCAGTTCCACCATGGATGGGGAGAGTTTACCGCCGCCGACGTGGTGCACAGCTACAAGCTCCACACCGGCCCGGATGCCATCATCCCGACGGTGGACCAATTGAGGGGCGCCAAGGCCGAGGCGGTGGACAGGTACACGGTGCGGTTCACCTATCCCGAGCCCAACAAGAACCTGCTGTTCCTTCACGGCGGACGCAGCGTGATGAAGGTCTATAGCAAGGCACAGTTCGACAAGGAGGGTCTGGAGGGCTACGACCGCAAGTTCGCCGGCACCGGCCATTATCAGTTCGTGTCGCGCAAGCCCGGCCAGATTCTCTACGAGCGATTCGACAAGCACTATTCATCGGTGAAGCCCGACTTCAGGGTCCTTGAATTCCGCTTCGTCGATGAGCCCGCCACCAAGCTCGCCATGCTGCTGTCTGGCGAGGCGGCCATCGCCGACCTCCCCCGCGAGCTGATGAAGGACGCCCTGGCGGGCGGGATGAAGACCGCGGAATCGGCGCGCGCCGTGATCCAGACCGACGTCGTCTTGAACGGCCTCTATTGCGAGTCGGGCGATGAGGCATGCGGCAAGCACCTGCCGTGGTACAACAGGAAGATCCGGGAGGCGATGAACATCGCCCTGAACCGGGAGGAAATGGTCCAGGTACTGTTCCCCGGCGGCGGCGCCAAGCTGCTGCCCCGCTACGCCATGACGCCGGGCCACGAGGGTTATGATCCGACCCTGGTGGAGCGTTTCAAGAAGGAGTACGGCTACAACCCGGAACGGGCCAAGAAGCTGATGAAGGAAGCCGGCTACCCCGAGGCCTTCAAGGACCCGACCATCCACCTGGTGCTGAAACCCAGCGCCGGCGTGCCCGAAGTGGCGTTGCAGATGGAGCTCATCCATCAGTACCTGACGGCGGTCGGTTTCAAGGCGGAACTCCGGGAGATCGATCACGCAACGGTCGGCGCCATGGGCCGCGCACGGAAGGCATACATCATCCATCCAAGCAAGAACGCTCCGCCGCGGCCCACCGAAGTCGCGTTCCGCGCCTTTTATTCCAAGCCGGGCGGCCCCTACCAGGGATGGGAAGACGACTTCACGAGCAGCAACATCAAGGCGTTCCGGGCCGAGCGGGATACCGAGAAGCGCGATGCCATTGCCCGCAAGCTTTTCAACTACCTGTTCGAACAGTATGTGAGCATGCCCATGTTCGAACTGCGGACGCAGTTGGCCTTCAACCCCAAGATGGTAGGGTCGTGGCAATTCCCCGGCGTGACCTCCACCGGCTACGGTCACTGGCACACGGTGAAGGCCACGAAATGAGGGTGTAATCTCTCGTCCGAAGGGCGGGTACCCGGGACCGGGTACCCGCCTTCCTTCCCACGGGGCAAATGAAACGATACCTGGTTATCCGGAGTCTGCAGAGCCTGCTCGCCCTCTTGGCCATCAGCGTCATCGCGTTCGCCATGTCCCACCTCACCGGGAGCCCGGTGGACGCCATGCTGCCGGATGACGCGGGACCCGAGGAGGCCGCGCGGCTTACCAAGCTGTGGGGTCTCGACCTTCCCCTCTACGAGCAGTACTTCGTATTCCTGGGCAATGCCCTTCAAGGTAATTTCGGCGACTCGATCAAGTGGCAGGGTCAGACAGCGTTCGGCCTGGTGCTTGAACGCCTGCCGGCGACCATCCAACTCGGCGGGTTCGCCATCATCGTCAGCACGATCATCGCACTGCCCGTGGGCGTCCTCGCGGCGGTCTACAAAGACACCCCTTTCGATTCCGCCGGCAAGCTCGTCGCCCTGCTCGGTCAGGCCATGCCCAACTTCTGGCTCGGCATCGTGCTGATCTGGATATTCGCGGTGCATCTGCACTGGCTGCCCACGTCCGGCCGCGGCGGGTTCAGCCACATGATCTTGCCGGCCATCGCCATGGGCTGGTTCCAGGTCGCGGCCTTCATGCGCCTGACCCGCTCCGCCATGCTGGAGGTGCTGGACAGCGAATACATCAAGCTGGCCCGCATCAAGGGGGTCCCGGAACGCCGGGTGATCTGGGTCCATGCCCTGAAGAACGCGGCGATCGCGCCGTTGACCTATTTTGGCGTGATCGCCGGATCCATATTCACCGGTTCGGTCGTGATCGAGACCGTGTTCGCCTGGCCGGGCACCGGTTTGCTCGCCATCGATGCCATTCGGGGCCGCGACTTTCCCGTGATCCAGGCGGTCGTGGTCACCTTCGCCGGGGTCTTCATCGTCGCCAACCTGATCGTCGATACGCTCTACGCCTATCTCGATCCACGCATCCGCTACCAGTAACCGGGAACGGAGCCTGGAGTGACCGGCGCACCTCTTACTGCTGATCGGGCTAACGACGAGGATACCGGGAGAAAGCCGGGCCTCTGGCACGGGCTTCGCCGACTGCCGTTGATCCCGATGTTCGTGCTCGTGGTATTGCTCGTCATCCCGGCGCTGAGCGCGGATTGGCTGGCGCCCCACGACCCCATCCGCGGTTCCATCCCCGACCGGCTGAAGCCGCCGGTGTTCTTCGGCGGCACGTGGGAGTTTGCTCTCGGCACCGACCGCCTCGGGCGGGATATCCTGAGCCGCATCATGCACGGCGCCAAGGTGTCGCTTTCCATCTCCATCGCCGGCATTCTCGCCGGCGGCGTTCTGGGCACCGCTCTCGGGTTGATCGCCGGCTACTTCCGGGGTCTGGCCGATGCGATCATCATGCGGCTTGTCGACATCACCATGGCGCTGCCCAGCATCCTGCTGGCCCTGGTGCTGGCGGTGACCGTTGGGCCGAGCTTCCAGACCATCATCGTGGTGGTGACCTTCGTGCTGTGGGCGCTCTACGCCCGCCAGGTCCGGGGGGAGGTCCTGAGTATCCGCGAGCGGGACTTCGTCGCCCGGGCGCGCGTGGCGGGGGCATCGGATTTGCGCATCATCGTCCGGCACATCCTGCCCAACGCCGCCAACACCATCATCGTGCTGGCGACCCTGCAGGTGGGTTCGGTGATTCTGCTGGAAGCGGGATTGAGTTTCCTTGGGGTCGGCATTCCACGACCCACACCGGCTTGGGGACTGATGGTTGCCGACGGCCGACAGCTCATCGTCAGTGCCTGGTGGATCGCGTTCTTCCCGGGCCTCGCCATCACCCTCACCGTCTTCGCGTTGAACCTGCTCGGCGACTGGATGCGCGACAGGCTGGACCCTAGGCTGAAGGAGGTGTGATGCGCAGCCCTTCGGAACGGCCGGCCCTGGAAGTCAGGGACCTCGAGACCCGCATCGACACCAAGCTCGGCCTGATCAAGGCGGTGGACGGCGTCTCGTTCTCGGTCGAGCACGGCGAGACTCTCGGTATCGTCGGCGAATCCGGGAGCGGCAAGAGCATTGCCGCCCTCAGCATCCTGCGGCTGGTGCCGAAGCCCTCCGCGTACATCGCCAGGGGACAGGTGCTCCTCGACGGCGAGGACCTGCTGGAGAAGAGCGAGAACGAGATGCGCAAGGTGCGCGGCAAGCGCATCTCGATGATCCTGCAGGATCCGCAAACGTCGCTGAATCCCGTTTTTTCCATCGGCTTCCAGGTCGTCGAAGCCATCGGCATGCACGCCGACGCGCCGCGCAAGACGCTGGTGCAAAGGGCGGTTGAGGCGCTCCGCCGTGTTCGCGTCGCCGATCCGGAGCGCCGCGTCGACGATTTCCCTCATCAGATGAGCGGCGGCATGAAGCAGCGGGTCGTAGGCGCCATCGCCCTGGGCTCGTTCCCGAGCGTTCTCATCGCAGACGAGCCGACCACGGCGCTGGACGTCACCATCCAGGCGCAATACCTGCGGCTGCTGAAGGACATCCAGCAGGAAACCGGTCTTTCCATCATCTTCATCACGCACGATTTCGGTGTCGTCGCGCGCATGTGCGACAAGGTGGCGGTGATGTACGCCGGGCGCGTGGTCGAATACGGTCCCGTGCGCGCAATCTTCAACTCCCCGGCGCATCCTTACACGAAGGCGCTCCTCAACTCGGTGCCGGCCGTCGAGGAGGACGTTGACCGGTTGTATTCAATCAAGGGCCAGCCGCCGGCGTTCTGGGACATGCCGAAGGGATGCCGGTTCGAGCCCCGCTGCGACGTGGCCATGGAGCGCTGCAAGACGGAGTATCCGGCCAAGCTCGCAAAAGCCGCGACCGCGAGCGGCGGTCACTACGCCGATTGCTGGGCGCTGGAGGAGCCGGAGTGGATTCCCAGCCGGTCCTGAAGCTCAACGAAGTCACCAAGTATTTTCCGGTGACCAAGGGACTGATCTTCGCCAGGACGATCGGCCATGTGCGCGCCGTCGACGGCGTGACCCTCGACCTCGGCCAAGGCGAGACCCTCGCGCTCGTCGGTGAATCCGGCTGCGGCAAGACGACCACCGCAAAGCTCATCCTGCGGCAGGAAACGCCGACCTCCGGCAAGCTGGAGTTCGAAGGTCAGGACGTCCATGAGATGGCGGGGACCGCCCTCAAGCAATACCGCACCGACGTGCAGGCGGTCTTCCAGGACCCGTGGTCCTCGCTGAACCCGCGAATGCGAGTGTTCGACATCGTCTCGGAAACGCTCGTGGTCAACCACGCGGTGGCCAAGGGAGAGGTTGCCGACCGAGTCGCCAAGGTGCTGTCCGACGTGGGACTCCGGCCCGAGCAGTCACGCAACTTCCCCCACGAGTTCAGCGGCGGGCAGCGACAGCGCATCGCCATCGCCAGCGCGCTCATTTCCGAACCCAAGCTGCTGGTCCTCGACGAGCCGGTGTCCGCCCTCGATGTCTCGATCCGTTCTCAGATCATGAATCTGTTCAAGGACCTGCAGGACCGGTACCGCATGTCCTACCTCATGGTGGCCCACGACCTCGGCACCACGCGGTACATGGCGCACAAGGTGGCGGTGATGTATCTCGGCCGGCTGGTGGAGCTGGCGCCGACAAGGAGTCTGTTCGAGGCGCCGCTACACCCCTATACCCAGGCCCTGTTCTCGGCAGCCTTGCCGAGTCATCCGGATATCGAACGTGAGGAGATCATCCTGGAGGGAGAGGTGCCGTCGCCGATCAACCCCCCGCCGGGCTGCAGCTTTCACACCCGGTGCCCGTTGAAGATCGGCGAGGTGTGCGAAAGGGAGACGCCCGGGCTCGCTCCCCGGCCCGATGATCCGCGGCACCACGTCGCCTGCCATCTCTACAACGGCGAATAGAATGGAGAACAGCGTGTCTGACGGAGGCATTTCGGCCGCCAAGGCTGACGTGATTAGTGTACGGCGTTCTTTGCGCAGTAATACAAGGACAACGCCGCGTTGCTTGAGGTTGTAGGGCTGAAGAAACAGCGATCGGAGGTCGGTTTCAGGAAGTCTGAAACGTGACTCACAAGGTCGGACGGGCCCGTCGACTCCAGGCGGGCCCGCCTTCTACCTGGGATAGCGGACCTTCGCCGCCTGCAGGAGTGCCGCTTCGAAATCGGCGACGCTGAATCCAGGCTTGCGCGCGGCTTCGATGATGAAGGATTCCCGCTCGGCCATGACGGCCGCGGCGTCGAGAACGGCCTCGGCCGCATGATGTGGAATGACCACCGCCCCGTGTTGGTCCGCATGGATCAGATCGCCGTCGCTCACGGCCATTCCCTGGACTTCGACGTCGACGCCGAAATCCTCCACCCGGACATAGGCATGCGATGGGCCGATCATACCCGCAAGGAGTTGAAACCCCTCGGCATTGGCCGGGATGTCGCGGATCGAGCCGTTGGTTACGCAGCCCAGGGCGCCGAACCCTTGGTGGACGTTGGTAAACACCTCGCCCCAGAAGCTGCCATAACCAGGGATGTCATCGAGATCTTCGACGATGATCACGGAAGGCGTCGGGCCAGCGGCGATATATTCGTAATAGCGAACCAGAACCTTGCGGAATTCCTCGGGTGTGCGGTCATGCGGATGCTGCGCTTTTATCGTCACGGTCCTGGCGAAGCCGACCATCGGAGGAAGCGAGGGGCGCGCGCAGACGAGGGGTCTTACGGTGTAGCCGTGGCCGCGTCGTTCGGGAACCACGAGTTCGAGAGCGTTGCACACCGTCGGCGTGTCGAGCGACCGCAATCGCTCAAGGAGAGCCGCGTCGATGTCGCGGCCGGGCTGCGCATCCTGTTTGGTCATCGTATCGCTCCCGTTCCGTACGCTTGTTGCATTCGGTTGCCCGCGAAGAAATATCGACATTCAAGAGTTGGCTTCTATGTTTACCGAGATTTGATGGGGCCGCAAGCAGTATCGAGCTCCATCGCCAGCGGAAAGGAAGATCATGGACAATCTTGAGGGTCGGGTGGCCCTGGTTACCGGCGGCAGCCGCGGAATCGGCGCGGCAGTGGCAAGCCGTTTCGCCGAGCGGGGCGCGCAGGTCATCGTCCTGCACAGCAGCAGCCCGGATGAAGCCCGGGAGGTCATAGGCAAACTCCCGGGATCCGGGCATCGGCATGTACAGGCGTCGGTGACGGATTCGGAGGCGCTTGGGAAAATCAGGGAAAGCGTTCTGGCTCAGGAAGGCCGGCTCAACTACCTGGTCAACAACGCCGGCTGGAGCACCGTCATCCCGCACAAGGATCTGGATGGTCTGACCGACGACATATTCGACAGGATCTTCGCCATCAACGTCGCCGGTGTGTTCCGCTGTTGCCGCGCCTTCGGACCGATCATCAAGTCATCGCCGGGTGGCGGCGCGATCATCAACATTTCCTCCAACGCGGCGCGCACCGGCATGGGCAGCAACGTCGCCTACTGCGCCTCCAAGGCCGCGGTGGAGAGCATGACGCAGACCCTCGCGCGCGTCTTTTGTCCCGAAGTTCGGGTATTGGCGGTGGCGCCGGGCATGACGTTGACGCCCTTGGCGCAGATGTGGGGTGAGGAAGAACTGAACAAGCGCGCTCAGCTAAACGCCATGAAGCGCCACGCGAGCCCGGACGAGGTCGCCGGCGCGGTCGTCGCCGCGGCCGCGGACTTCACATTCGCGACGGGAAACGTGCTGCTGACCGACGGTGGTCGATGGTTGTTCTGAAACCTGCTACAAGTCACGTCCACAGAGACCATGGGCAGGATCAAGAACCTCGACGAGATCAAGGCCATGGTGCGCGAGCGCACCGGCAAGCGCACGGTTTTCCGCGGCGCCCGGATCGAGGACGTGGAGCCGGTGCTCGACCGGCTCACGACCAAGGACCCGGAACTCTGGGCGGCCGAGTGGTCGCGAGCGGCGGAGCCTTACGCGGAAGCCGGCGAGGCGCACGAGGCTGCGGGACGCGCGGCGGAGGCGCGAGAGGCCTTCCTCATGGCCTACGTGTACTACACCATCGGGCGCTATCCCGTGCCCCTCTCGCCGCGGAAGCAGGACTGCGCGCGCAAGAGCCTGGAGCTGTACCTGCGCGCCGCGCGCCACTTCACGCCGGCGCTTGAGGTCCTGGAGATCCCCTACCCCGGCGATCTGGTGATCCGCGCCTTCCTGCGCAAGCCCGAGAGTGTGAGTCCCTGCCCGGTGGTGATCAACTTCGGCGGGATAGACTCCTACAAGCCGGAATGCCACGAGTACGACGAGGCGTTGCTAAACGCGGGGCTGGGGGTCTGCGCCATGGACATGCCCGGAGTGGGAGAGGCTCCCATCAAGGGCTCCACCACGGCCGAGAGCATGTTCGGCGCGGTCATCGACTATCTGTGTGGACGTGAAGACGTGGATGCGCGGCGCATCGCCATCCTGGGACGCAGCTTCGGCGGCTACTGGTCCGCCAAGATGAGCTTCGTGGAGCCGGAGCGGCTACGCGCGTCGGTGGTATGGGGCGGCGGGGTCCACTACAACTTCCAGGCGGAGTGGGTGCGCCGGTCCACCAACGCCGAAAGCTACCTCATGGACCACGAGATCTGCCGCGCCAGCGCCTTCGGCCTGCGCGACCTGGAGGACTTGGTTTCGTACTTCCCGTCGCTGTCCTTGAAGACCCAGGGGCTGCTGGACAAGCCCTCCTGTCCCATGCTGATCGTCAACGGCAAGAACGACCTGCAGACCCCCATCGAGGACCTGTATCTGCTGCTGGAACACGGCGGCCCCAAGACCGCCCGGGTCTTCCCCGGAGGCCACATGGGCCAGACGCCGCACACCCTTCCCACCATCGTCCGCTGGCTCCAGTGGGAACTGCAAAAATAATCGTGCGGACGATCGTTCGGCTCTTGCAAATTGGCGCCGAACGGAGTATGGATAGTTCTACACCCATCAAACCTCAGGCGAAGTCTCCCGTCGGTGCAGCCGGCGAGGAGTCAGCTTGGGACAATATTTCGTACTAACGTTCATTACGGAATCAAGGAGGAGACCATGTTGATAAAGAAGGAAAGGATCGACACCTTCGACGATTGGGTGGATGCGTTCCACCAGTGGCACGACGACATCGGCTACCCCATGGAGTTGATCGGCGGCGACTACACCTTCGAGACCAAACTCGACGACGTGGAGAGCAACGAGATCGAGTTTGGCGAGTACGCCGGCCGGCCCAAGTGGGAGAAGGTGACGGACATCCCCGACCAGCGCATCCAGGACGCGCTGGCGCACCTGATCGAGTTCCAGGGCGACACCGAGTTCGCCTCGGTGGAGCAGCAGACCAACCTCATCGAGCGCGCGCCCACCGACGTGGACCTGAAGAACCTGATCCGCATCAACCGCGAGGAGATGCGCCACGGCTGGCAGATGGCCTACGTGCTGGTGACCCAGTTCGGCGAGTCCGGCAAGCGCCAGTCCCAGCGGCTGCTGGAGCGGCGCGCGTCCGAGGGTTCGCGCCTGCTGGACTCCTTCAACCAGCCCGTGCGCAACTGGCTCGACTTCTTCGTCTACACGAGCTTCATCGACCGCGACGGCAAGTACCAGTTGAACATGCTGAGCCGGAGCGCTTTCGCCCCGCTGGGCCGGAGCACCCTGCCCATGCTGAAGGAAGAGGCCTACCACCTGGCCCAAGGGAACATCGGCCTGATGCGCATCGTCAAGGCCGGCAAGATCCCCATGCCCATCATCCAGAAGTACTTCAACAAGTGGATCTCCACCGCCTACGACCTGTTCGGGCAGGACGAGTCCAGCTCGGCCCACTGGGCCTATGTCTGGGGTCTCAAGGGGCGCTACGACGAGCACCTGTACGACGAGCCGGCGGACATGGACCGGTTGAACGAGCTGTCGAGGACCACCTTCTTCAAGGAGGTGCAGGCGCTGGTGGACGCGTTGAACCACAACATCGCCGACGGCCAGCCCGAGCTGACGATTCCCAGCGACAAGTTCCGTCGCTACATCGGCAACTACGCCGGCCAGCCCTACAGCATCACCGGCGAGCTGCTCTCCGACGAAGACTACGCGAAGCACCTGGAAGAGGTGATGCCCTCGGACGCCGACGACGAGCTCGTCATCGGCATGGAAAAGGAAGGCGGCTGGATCCTCGACCCGAGGTAATCCGGGGAACGACGAATTTCGCGACCGGCGCGGGCCTACGACTCGACATCAAGCCCGTAGGCCCGCGCCATCACGATGATGGGGTGCACCGGCTTGTTGCCGGTCCCCTGCTCCACCTGAACCGCCGACAGCGGACAGTCCGTCACCGTACAGGCGTCATCCGACCGCATGAACTTGAACAGCGGCCGGCCCACCTGCATCGACGCCTCGAAGTTCTCCTTCTTGACGCTCCAGGTCCCGTCGTGCCCGCTGCAGCACTGCATGCGGGAAACCTCCGAGTCCGGGATGAGCTGCATCAGCTCCTGGGCCTTGAAGCCGATGTTCTGGGCCTTGAGATGACACGGCTGGTGATAGCGGATCTTGCCCGCGGCCTGGGTGAAGTCGACGTCCAGCTTGCCGCCCTCGTGTAGCTGCACCAGGTACTCCGACAGGTCCAGGGTGTTCTCCGCCACCAGCCGCGTGTCGTCGGTGGGCAGCATGCGCGGGTAGTCCTGCTTGAGCATGTAGCTGCAGCTCGCGGTGGGCACCACGATCTTGTACCCCTGCCGCACCGCCTCGCTCAGACTCTTGACGTTGGCCTCGATCTTCTTCACCGCCTCGTCCAGCAGACCCACGTCGATGAACGGCATGCCGCAGCACTGCTGCTCGGGGACGGCGCACTCGACGCCGTTCTTCTCCAACACCCCCACCGCCGCCTTGCCGATGTCCGGCTCGTTGTAGTTGACGGTGCAGGTGTAGAAGAGCGCCGCCTTCTCCCCGCGGTTCTCCTTGGGCGCCGCCGGGCGCCGGCGGATCCACTTGGCGAAGGTCTGCCCGTGATAGGCCGGCAGCAGCCGGTCGCGGTGCACGCCCAGGTACTTCTCCATGAGGCCGCGCACGAACGGGGTCCGGTTGGCCCAGTTGACCAAGGGGGCGAACCAGCTCGCCAGCTTCCCGGCCCGGTCCGTATCCCCCATCAGTCGATCGGCCCGTGTCACGCCCTTTTCCCTGGCCTCCACGAGGGTCGCCCGCATCATGGTCCTGGGGAAGTCGATGTCCCATTCGTGGGGCGGCACGTAGGGGCAGATGGGGTCGCAGAGCTTGCACTGATAGCACTGGTCCACCACCGACTTCATCTGCTCATCCTTGAGGGAAGTGGCGTCACCGAAGTTCTCGTCCATCATCTGGAACAGGCTCACGAAGGACGGACACAGGGTGTGGCACAGCGTACAGCCGTAGCAGATGTCGAACACGCGATCGAGTTCCTTGCGCAGGGCTCCCTTGTCCCAGAACGCCGGTGTCTTGGGTTCAAAGCTCATGAATGCGGTTTCCTCCTCGGAGATGTTCGCATGAAGGCGCGATGAAGGGGGATCTTAAGGGTTTCGTCCGTGAAAAGTAAGAAACGAGGCTAAATTTATGCGGGCAACTAAATTTAGTCGTCGCTCTAATCGACTACAAATCAAGCTGCTGCTTCAGGATACGGAAAATCAGACCGTAGAAACGGCAGCAGGAGGGCAACGTCGCCGTCAGGAACTCGCGGATGGATTGCACCGACAGCCGCGCGTCCACGTGGCTCACCACCTTCAGGACGGCAACGTAGACGCGGCTCGGGTCCGGTAGTGCATCCGCCAGCCGAAGGCTCTCGGTGGACGGGATCAGCGGATCGGTGTCGCCGTGGCCGATGAGGACCCGCGCCGTGACCTGCGGGACCACCGGGGGCAGAGAGAGGCCCTCCAGGTAGTGCCGCACGCCGGGTTCGGTCGCCTCCACGAGACCCTGGACTCGGGCCGGGTCCTGATTCCGAATCAAGTCATACACGGCGCGTCCGTCTTCCGTGAGTCGTTCCGGCGGGATCACCGGCGCCTCCCCGTCCCATCTGGTGACGCCGGCGTTGGCCTCCCGCTGCATGTCATCGAGCAGGCCCGACAGCACCCTGCGATCCTCCTCGACCGTCACATGGACCAGGAGGTTCTTCACGAACACGTACCTTGCGTAGATCTCCGGCGGTTCGACGTGCCGGTGGCCCCGGTACTCGTCCCGGCCGGTGGTCAGGTAGCGGATTATGTTGACCGTGTCGTAGTAGCCGCCGAAGGACACCACGAACTTCACCCTATCCCGAATCGACGGGTCCGCCGCGGCCTTCAGGGTCGGACCGGCGGCAAAGCTGATGCCCAACAGGCCGGAACGGGTTTCGTCCACCTCCTCCCGCGAGAGCATGAAGCGAAAAGCGGCCGTGATGTCCTCGGACTCCGCCATCTCCAGCCGAAGGGACTTGAGCCCCTCGAGCTCGGGCACCAGGACGGCGAACCCGCAGGAAGCGAGTTCGTTCGCCAGCGCCACCAGGCGCGGGTCGTCCTTGCCCGTGTCGAGCACCCCGTGGGTGACGAGCAGACCGGCGCGCGGCTGCACATGCTGGACCGCGTAGAGATCGGCCACCATGTGCCGTTCGCCGTCGGCGATGGCGAGGGTACGAACGACGGGCTTGCGCCTGCGCCAACCCCGAAGGAGCTTCCTCAAACCCTCGCCGCCCAACAGATGGAGCAGCAGCGCAAAACTCAGGAGCGTGATCCGGACGTGTGAAAGGATGGACAAGGGCGGCGTACGTCACCCCGGCTCGACCCGGAGCCCTCCTCGCCTGACACCCGAACGAGCCCCGACAGGGCTCCCGTCGCCGGCGCGGTGCCGGCCACGGGAGCCCCGCGGGTGTGGCAGCGGGTTCACACGGGGGAACCCGCTAGTGATGCGCGGCCTCACCCTCCAGGGCGAGGTTGATGTGGTGGTGCGACTTGGACACCGGGCCGATGCCCCTGGCGAGGGTGGTCCAGTGCTCGCCCTCGTCGTCGCTGTAGAAGACGTCGCCGTCGGTGGTGCCGGCGAAGATGGCGTACCCGCCGTTCCAGGCATCCATGCACATGGCCTCGATGTTGGCGCGGATGTGCTCGGGCAGGCCCTCGCCCAGGATGTCCCAGGTCTGGCCGCCGTCACGGCTGCGCGCCACGCGCGCGTCCGCGGTGTGCAGCTTGCGCCACGTGCCCGGGCCGGTCTTGGCGCCGGCCACGAACAGCAGGTTGGAGTCCTGCGGATGGACGAAGAACGGGTCCACGTAGCCGATGCGGAAGTCCCGCGGGGTCATGTTTTGCCAAGTGGCGCCGCCGTCGCCGCTCACGCAGAAACCCGCCATGACCTCGGGGCCGCAGTTGGTGGTGGGCGCCGTGCCGTAGAGCTTGTCCGGGTCGTTGGACGGAATGAACACGCGGTGCGCGTCCGGATTGATGTTGTCGATGGTGCTCCAGGTCTCGCCGCCGTCCGTGCTGCGCAGGAACCCGCCCACCTCCACCGCCACGTGAATGATGTTGGGGTCCGTGGGATGGAACGTGATGCTCTTGGCATGGGCCTGGTGCGGCGGTCCCGGAAAAGTCCACTTCTCGACGCCGGGGACCTGGCGCAACCCCGGCAGGTCGGTCCAGCTCTTGCCGAGGTCGTCGCTGTAGTAGAGATGCGCGGGCTGCGTGCCGGCGTAGACCCTGGGCTTGCCGTCCACCACCTGGGTGGCCAGCGAGTAGATCTCCTTGTCGCCGATGCCGCTGTCGCGCTTCTCCCAGGTGCCGCCCTCGTCGGCGCTGGCGTAGACCTCGCAGCCGTAGGTGCCCGCCAGCAGCGTCCCGGTCGTGGGCTCGAAGATCACGGCGCTGACGTGTTTACCGGGCAGGTGCACGTTGTCCTGCCGCCACGAGCCGTTGTCCCGGCGGAACGAGAAGACGCCGTCCACGGTGCCTACCAGGAGCTTGTCGCCGGCGGTTTCGCCGTGGGTGAGCAACTGGCCTCCAGGGGATAGACAGACGAACATGATCAGTCCTCCTTCGCGCTATTTGCCTTTGTGTTTGATGCGCCTGTGAATCGCGGGCCGTTTCCGGTCCGGCGTCTTGGGCACACCGTCCGGGTCCGGGGGTTTGAAGCCGGTCCCCCATTCGGCCCCGCGTCCTGCCTGTCCAATCTACTGAAGCCCCCGCCACGCCGTCAAGACGCGCGGGGTTGAATTTCCCGGCGCCTTGGTATTAGTTCTCACAGCGAACGGGGCGCCGCACGAGACCCTCGCGGCGTCCGGAGTCGGTTCCAACCCAGGCAAATCCTGAAGGAGGTAATCATGTACACGACCGACCAATACGAGGGCATGCTGGCCGAGACCATCACCATCCAGGGCCACAACGGCGACACCATCAACGCCTATTACGCGCGTCCGCTGGGCGCGGGGCCGTTCCCCGGCGTGGTGGCCATCCACCACCTGCCCGGCTGGGACGAGTGGTACCGGGAAGCCACGCGCCGGCTCGCGCACCACGGCTTCGCCACCATCTCGCCGGACCTTTATCATCGGGCCGGCGCCGGCACGCCGGAAGACGTGGCCGCCAAGATCCGCGCCGACGGCGGCGTGGCCGACGACCAGGTGGTGGGCGACCTCGCGGGCGCCATGAAGTACCTGCGCTCCATGCCCTACCACAACGGCAAGGTGGGCATCTGGGGCACCTGCTCCGGCGGGCGCCACGCCTTCCTGACCGCCTGCCGCGCCGAGGGCTTCGACGCGGTGGTGGAGTGCTGGGGCGGCCGCGTGGTTGCCAGCGGCGACGACCTCACCGAGAAGCAGCCCGTCGCCCCCATCGACTACACCGCCGACCTCTCGTGCCCGATCCTGGGCATCTTCGGCAACGACGACAAGAGCCCCTCGCCGGAACAGGTGGACCAGCACGAGGCCGAGCTCAAGAAGCACGGCAAGGACTACGAGTTCCACCGCTACGACGGCGCCGGCCACGGTTTCTTCTACTACGACCGTCCCGTCTACCGTCAGGAGCAGGCCGTGGACGGCTGGAAGAAGCTCCTGGAGTTCTTCGGCAAGCAGCTCGGCTAGGATATTCGCCGCGAGAGCTTGGCGTCGGGGCGGGTTTCGAACCCGCCCGACGCCTCGGCGTGTAGCGGTTGCAGCCAGCCGCCAGGCGGACGGGCCGCACGCGCGGGTTCATTTCCGAAGAAGCGAAAGGAGACGACCATGTGCACGATGATCGCCAAAAAGGTCGTTATGGAGGGCAGCGGCAAGCAGTCGGAGGACTGGTTCAAGGTCAACCAGGCCAACGTCGCCTATGACCATCCCTACCATGTCTTCCGGGAGCACTCCCTCAACATCGATTTCGTCAACGAGGACGAGGGAACCGGCGCCCGCGTGGCCGTGGAGTTGAGCGTGGAGTCGGCCCGCAAGCTGGTGGACACCATCCTCAACGTGCTGGACGAGGCGGAGCGCGGCGGCTGGATCGACGAAAACGAAGGGCCGGAGGTGCACATGCCTCCAGTGAAAAGCTCGGGAACCCTGTAGACGGCTCCCAGGCAGGACGGCTTTCCCGGAGTCAGCCTTCCGGCCCGCGCGGGACGCGGAAGGCTGACCCCTCAATCTCCCAACACACTGATTCCAGGCGCTACGCCTGGGCCGGCACGGCGGCGATCTCGCTCACCGGCACCCCATAGAAATCTGCGGCATTCCGGCACAGGATGCGCTGCTTGTTCTCCTCGGTGAGATCGTCGCGCCGGCGCAGCTTCTCCACCGAGTGGGGCCAGTCCGTATCCCAGTGCGGATTGTCCGACGAGTACAGCAGGCAGCGGTCGCCGATGTGGCGGATCGCGTCGGGGATGGTGAGTTCCTCGCACTCCACGCCGAAGTAGCACCGGCCGCTCTTCACGTACTCGCTGGGCGCGCGCTTGCACAGCGGCGCCTCCACGTCGCCGCGCTTCTCCCACTCCTCGTCCAGACGGTCCATCCAGTAGGGCACCCAGCCGGCGCCCGACTCCAGGAAGCCCACCTTGAGCCCCGGGTAGCGCTCCAGCACGCCGCCGAAGATGAGCTGGGTCATGGCGATCATCTGCTCGAACGGGTGGGTCACCGCGTGGATGGCCAGGAACTTGTCGAAGCGGTCTGTGCCGGCCGCGTCGCGCGGCTGGCTGTGGATGGCCAACGGCACGTTGAGCCGCTCGGTTGCGGCGTAGAACGGATCCAGCTCGCGGTCCGAGAGCTTGCGCCAAGCCACGTAGGTGGGCACCTGCACTGCCACCATGCCCAACTCCACCAGCCGCTCCAACTCCTCCACCGCGCTCTCCACCTCCTGCAGCGCGACGATGCCCACGCCCTTGATGCGCTCGGGCGAGGCGCCGCAGAACTCGTGCAGCCACCCGTTGTAGGCGTTGGCCAGCACGCGCGCCCGCGCGGGGTCGCGCACGTTGCCGATGCCCAGCCCCGCCGTGGGGAAGAGCACCGCGGTGTCGATGCCCTCGGCGTCGATGTCCGAAAGCTCGCGCTCGGGGTCCGCCACCCGATGCCCCATGCGTCCCAGGTTCCGGTCCCAGCCGTCGTGGGGGTACAATTCGCGGGCGGAGCTGTAGGGCTCCGGAACCCGCTCCCGATAGGCGGTCATGGGCTCGGTCAGGTGGCCGTCCGCGTCGATGACTGGATATCCGATCATGGTGTGTTCCCCTTCTTACGCCGTTGTGTGAACAACAATTCGATAGCGGGATGGCCAGGATCCACGGCCCGGCGACGAGCCTGACCGAACGACCCCGCAGTCCCAAGAGCTACAGGCCGTAGAACCGCCGCGGGTTGTCCTCCACGATCTTGGTGTGCATGGCCGCGCTGATGCCGCCGTCCTCCTTGAGCGAGGTGAGTGCCTCCAGCTCCGTGGACGAGTCGGCATGCCCGTAGTCCGTGCCGATCATCAACGTACCCTCGCCGGCCTGTTGCATCAGATACGGCACGTCGTCGCCGATCTGGCAGGTCACGAACAGGTTGTATTCGTGCAACAGATCCTCCGGCAGCTTGTCGTCCACCGTGTCCAGCCGGCGGCGCAACTCGTAGACCACCCACGGAATCCACGACGCCGCGGTCTCGATGAAGCCGAACCGCAGTCTGGGAAACGTCTTGGGCACACTGGAGCTCACGAGCCGGAAGAAGGCGCCCACGTTGAAGATGCGGTACTGGTTGAAAAACTCGCGGCTGCCGTCGGGGTTGGACATCATGTCCACCAGGCTGGCGTTGCCGTTGGACTGGTGCAGCCCGATGCACAGGTCCAGCTTCGAGGCCTCCTCGTAGATCGGGAAGAAAAACGGGTCGTCCACGGGGCGAGGACCCTCCATGGGCCGCATGAAGACGCCGCAGGCGCCGTTCTCCTTGGCGAAGCGCAACTGGTCCATGGCATCCGGCATGCTGAGAAACGGCAGCACGCACATCCAGCGCAGCCGTCCCTGGCCTTCCTTCCAGATGTCCGCCAGCCAGCGGTTGTAGGCGCCGCACAGGGCCACGTCCACTTCCGGCCGCTCGGTGCACTGGTCCAGGAAGATGCTCGTGTAGAGCACCTGAACGTCGATGCCCAGCTCGTCCATGTGCGCCAGCCGCGCCCCCACGTTGGCCACGTCGCGGGTCTCCATGCTGGTGGTCATCTGCCTGCCGGTCCTGCGCGACCGCTCTACCAGTGCCTCCTCCGTGAACGTGAACCGGAACAGCCCCCGGATCTTCCCGTCGATGACCCAGTTCTGCCGCTGCGTCCCGTCGTTCGGGTCGAAGAGTGCAGGCCGGTATTTCTGCTCCGACGGCGTGAGATAGTCCCACGTACGCGGGCTCTCGACGACATGCGCGTCAGCGTCTACCCATCCCATTGGATCGGTCTCCTTCCGTGGATAGCTGTGCGATACGGTCCGAGATTATCCGGGTTGAAGCGAGGCAGTCAACCCGCTTTTGACGGATGCCGAAGGCTGCGGTGTTAGGAGGGGTTGCCGCACCGCTCACGTCAACGTTCAATGCCGGGACAAGCATCAAAGCCTTGGTCGAAGCTCAAGATGCGCTGGATACCGGCTCGGTGCATCACGGCCACATGTAACGCATCACATGTCGACAGGCCCTCAATTCATCGAGGAGTGCTCTGGCCGCGCGGACCTCCGGGATGCCAGAGTGAACACGTCGTCGGTGAGGACATCCAGGCTCCCAAATGCGGCGTCGATAGCGGCTGGCCGAAGTGATAGTTGAGGAGTGTACAAGGAGGTCGGAGATGGGCAAGAAGTCGACGTTGAGCGCGGAGCAGCGGACGCAGTTGGTATGCGGTTGATGGGCAAGGAGGAGCCGGCGGCGCAGATAGCGCGGGGTATCGTGTTCCCGGCCTGTCTGACGGACGATCATGAGTCATTGGAAAGGCATCCAAAGAGCACGCGCGCAACACTTCTGTTGACCTTGGCGCCTCCGTCGTGTAACCTTCGATGAATGCTCAAGAACTCCGTCGCTGGCTCAGGAAGCGTGGCTGCACGTTTCATACCCACAAGGGGGGCAGCGGTCATGTCACAATCCGACGGGGAGACCGCACGTCGCAGTTGCCGATGCACGGCGGCAACAGGGAATTAGGGCCAAGTCTCGTGGCCAAGATCAAGAAGGATCTCGGGTTGAACTGATGCTGGCGTATCCAATCGTACTCGAAGACGACGAAGACACCCTGCTTGCCACCTCCGTGGACTTTCCGGAACTCACGACCTTTGGGACTGACAGAGAAGACGCCCTAGCACGGGCGGCCGACGCACTGGAGGAGGCGATAGCGGCCCGTATTCATGACGGCCGGGATATTCCACCACCGTCAACCGGCCGTCAGGTGGCTGTGCTACCGACGCTCACCGCCATCAAAGTGATGCTCTATCAAGAGATGCGGGAACAAGGCGTCGGCAAGGCGGAACTCGCGCGCCGCCTCGGCTGGCACCTGCCACAAGTAGATCGGATACTAGACATCCACCACAACTCCCGGATGGATCAGGTGGACGCGGCGATGGGGGCGATGGGACGACATCTGCAAGTCAGGGCTTCAGCCCGACGATAAGAAGCTGAGCACGGCCGCAAGCCTGACGGAACGGAAACGCACCATTGGCGAGTTGTGGCACCGCAAGAGCAACGGCCGCGGCGTCTTCGTACTGGCAGAAAAGTCGGTAGGCGGCAAGGATGTGCGAACGCAGATCCTCGAAAAGCTTATCGCCTCGTAACCCATTTGATACGGGTGATCCCCGTCACACAGCGAATCAACACCACCTGAAGGAGGCCACCATGCCCGGCGTCGTCGATGCGGACACGCATATTATCGAGCATCCGGAGATGTGGGAGCTTTTCGATCCTGAGCTATACCAGCGACGGCCGGTACTGGCGTCGACCACGGCAGACAGTGTCTATGGGGAAAACAACCAAGTATGGCTCATCGACGGCATGGCGGTGCCCAAGCGTTTCGGCAAGGGCAGCGCGTTGGTAGCGGTGGGTGGCTCGGACCGAGAGAATGCCCGCACCGACATCGCGGCGTCAGTGAGGTACGTCACGGACCCGGCGGCGCGGGTGCGGGACATGGACAGACGCGGGGTGCACACTGAGGTAGTGTACCCTACCCTGCTGCTGAGCTACCTGGAGGTTGACGTTGGCCTGGAGGTGGCTATCTGCCGGGCCTACAACCGCTTTCTCGGCCAGGCGTGGAAGACGGCCGGGGACCGGCTGCGATGGGTGGTGGTGCCGCCGTTGCGGGACATGGACGCGTCGGTGCGGGAGATCGAGACGTCCCGGGACCACGGCGCGGTGGGGGTGTTCTTCCGCGGGGTTGAGGGGGACCGCTCGCTGGCGGAATCGTATTTCTTTCCGGTGTACGAGGCGGCCAACCGGCTGGGCATGGCCATCTGCATCCATACCGGCGCCGGTGCGCCGGACATCACCAAGGTGTTCGACCGGAACTTCAGCCACAACCTGCCCCACGTGCGCTCGCTGCCGCTGTTCGCGTTTCGCGACCTGGTTGCGCACAAGATCCCGGAGCGCTTTCCCAACCTGCGCTTCGGCTTCATCGAGGCTTCGGCGTCGTGGGTGCCCTACGTGCTTCACCATCTGCAACGGGCCAGCGGCGCCCGGCTCAACGCCGGCGGCGACGCGGACGCGTCACTCGACTGGGGCCCCGGCCTGTTCCGCGACTACCGGCTCTACGTGGCCGCGGAAGCGGACGAGGACCTGCCCTACCTGCTCACCCACATCGGCGAGGACCACATCATCATGGGCTCCGACTACGGCCACCAGGACCAGTCCCGGGAGGACGGCATGGTGGCGGTGATGCGGCGCAAGGAAGACGTCTCGCCCGAGGTGGTGGAGAAGATCCTCTGCGACAATCCGCGCCGGTTCTACGGGCTCGACTGATCCCTTGAGATTTCCCCGCCCGCGCCCTAAGTTCAGGTGCAGGTTTGGAGGACCACATGAGCAAGGACATCACCTTCGTCGACACCACCCTGCGCGACGGGCACCAGAGCCTGTGGGCGGAGAACATGACCACGGGCATGATGCTTTCCGTGGCGGACCAGATGGACCGGGCGGGGTTCGAGGCCATGGAGCTGATCTCCGGCTCGCACCTCAAGAAGTGCGTGCGCGAGTTGAAGGAGGACCCGTGGGAGCGGGTGCGGCTGGTAGCGCAACGCATCACGGAGACGCCGCTCCGGGTCATCGCGGGCCGGGTCAACACGTTCGAGTTCAACCCGCTGTCCATGTACCGGCTGTTCATGGAGCGCATGGCGGCCAACGGCATCCGCGAAGCGCGCATCTCCGAGGAGTGGAACGACTACGCGGGGTGGAAACGCAAGGTGGAGGTGTCGCGGGAAGTGGGCATCAAGCCCATCATCAACATGATCTACTCGGTGTCTCCGAAGCACACCGACGAGTACTTCGCGCAGAAGACCCGCGAAGCCGCCTCCCTGGAGGTGCCGATCATCTGCCTCAAGGACCCCGGCGGCCTGCTCACGCCGGAACGCATGCGCACGCTGGTGCCGGTGATGTACGAGAACTGCAACGGCATCCCCATCGAGCTGCACACCCACTGCACCACCGGCCTGGGGCCGCTGTGCTGCCTGGAGGCCCTGGAACTGGGCATCCGCAGCATCAACACCGCGGTGCCGCCCCTGGCGGACAGCTCCTCCAACCCCAACGTCTTCAACGTCGTGAGCAACGCCCGCGCGCTGGGCTACAACCCGCTGGTGGACGAGGCGGTGCTGGAGCCCGTCTCCGAGCATTTCATCGCCGTCGCTAGGCGCGAGGGCTTCCCCATCGGCAAGCCGGTGGAATACGACTACGCCCAGTACCAGCACCAGGTGCCGGGCGGCATGCTGTCCAACCTGCAGCACCAGCTCGACAAGGTGCGGCTCGGCGACCGCTTCCCGCGGGCGCTGGAAGAGTCCATCCAGGTTCGCGCCGAGTTCGGCTACCCCATCATGGTGACGCCGCTGTCCCAGTTCGTGGGCAGCCAGGCGGCGCTCAACGTCATCGTCGGGGAACGCTACAAGGAGGTCACCGACCAGGTGATCCGCTACGCCCTCGGGCGCGCCGGCGAGGAAGGCGCCCGGCTCATGGACCCCAACGTCAAGGACAAGATCCTCGACCGGCCGCGGGCGCGGGAGATCGCGGCGCAGGAGCCGGAGGAGACGCCGCTCTCCGAGATGCGCGCCCGTCTGGGCGGCGATGGGGTGTCGGACGAGGAGCTGCTGCTGCGCTGGCTCATGAGCGAGGAGGAGATCGCCGCGATGCGCGCGGCCGCGCCGCCCCAGGCCTACGTGAGCACGCGGCCGCCGATGGTGGCGCTGGTGGAGCAACTGGCCGGCAAGTCCGACCTGGCGCACGTGCGCGTGACCAAGGGCGATCTTTCGGTGACGCTGAACCGGGCCGAATAACGCAGGAGGAGCCGTCATCGCCACTCACCGCCTGACCGATCTGCCGGCGTGGAAAGCCCTCGCCGCCCACTATCGCAAGATCAAGGACGTGCACCTGCGCGCGCTCTTCGCCGAGGACGCGACCCGCGGCGAGCGCTTCGCGGTGGAGGGCGCGGGGCTCTATCTCGACTACTCCAAGAACCGCGTCACCGACGAGACCCTGGAACTCCTGCTGAAGCTGGCCGGGGCCACCGGCCTGCGGGCGCACATCGACGCCATGTTCGGCGGCGAGCGCATCAACGTCACCGAGGGGCGGCCGGTGCTGCACGTGGCGCTGCGCGCGCCGCGCGGCCAGCGGATCCTGGTGGACGGCGAGGACGTAGTGCCCGAGGTGCACGCGGTGCTGGACCGGATGGCCTCCTTCGCCGACCGGGTGCGCTCGGGCGAGTGGAAGGGGCACACCGGCAAGCGCATCCGCAACGTGGTCAACATCGGCATCGGCGGCTCGGACCTGGGACCGGTGATGGCCTGCGAGGCGCTCCGGCACTACAGCGACCGCTCCCTCGACCTGGGCTTCGTCTCCAACGTGGACGCCACCGACTTCGCCGAGACCGTCCAGGGGCTGGACCCGGCGGAGACCCTGTTCATCGTAAGCTCCAAGACCTTCACCACGCTGGAGACGCTCCAGAACGCCCACACGGCGCGGGAATGGTGCCTCGCCGCGCTCAAGGACGAGGCCGCCGTGGCCAGGCACTTCGTGGCCGTGTCCACCAACCACGAGGAGGTGCGGCGCTTCGGCATCGACACCGACAACATGTTCGGCTTCTGGGACTGGGTCGGGGGCCGCTATTCCTACGACTCGGCCATCGGCCTGTCGCTGATGATCGCCGTGGGTCCGGACAACTTCCTGGCCATGCTCGGCGGCCTGCATACCATGGACGAGCACTTCCGCACGGCGCCCTTCGAGCAGAACCTCCCGGTGCTGCTGGGCCTCCTGGGCATCTGGTACAACAACTTCTTCGGCGCCGAGACCCATTCCATCCTGCCCTACGACCAGTACCTCTGGCGCCTGAGCGCCTACTGCCAGCAGCTCGACATGGAGAGCAACGGCAAGCACGTGACCCTGGACGGCGACACCGTGGACTACCAGACCGGCCCGATCATCTGGGGCCAGCCCGGCACCAACGGCCAGCACGCCTACTACCAGTTGATCCACCAGGGAACGAAGCTGATCCCATGCGATTTCATCGGCTTCTGCCGGACCCTCAACCCCCTGGGCAACCACCACGACCTCCTCATGGCCAACCTCTTCGCCCAGACCGAGGCCCTGGCCTTCGGCAAGACCGGGGAGGAAGCCGCCGCGGAGGGCATGCCCGCCTTCCAGGTGCCGCACCGGACCTTCGAGGGCAACCGTCCCACCAACACTATCCTGGCCGAGCGGCTCGACCCCGAAACCCTGGGCGAGATCATCGCCCTCTACGAGCACAAGGTCTTCATCCAGGGCTCCATCTGGGGCATCAACTCCTTTGACCAGTGGGGCGTCGAACTGGGCAAGGCCCTGGCGCAGCGCATCGTCCCCGAACTGGAAAGCGAGACGGCGCCGGAACTGGACCACGACAGCTCGACGAACGCGTTGATACGGCGCTACCGGCGTTTACGTGGGTGAGGGGCCCCCTTCTGCCCCTGCCGGACGATCTCTTCCTTGCATTCGGCCCGGACGCAACTTGGTTTTCGACCACCGGATGCGGCTGCCGCGACATCCCAACGGGCTTCGTTTTCTATCTCCTCCACTTGACTTATAGCTCTAAAAGCGTTACCTATTGCGTAACGTGATTGAGCCGCTTCAATGGACATCGTTTTCCGCACCCGCAAACTCGAAAGGACCTTCAACAGCGTGGCTGCGTTGCAGAAGACCTATGGGGCGCAGATGGCCAACGTCATCATGATGCGAATGGCGGTTCTCAGGGCAGCCCATAACCTGGCCTTGGTGCCGACCACCAGACCGGATAGGCGACATCAGCTCAGCGGGGATCGGGCGGGACAGTTCGCCATCGATCTCGTCCACCCCCATCGGCTCGTATTCGAACCCAGTACCCAGCCACCCCCGCGCAATGACGACGGAGGGATCAACGCGCAACAGGTCACCGCGATCACGATCTTGGACGTGATCGACTATCACTAAGGGAGGAGACACATGGCGACGGCAACCAACCGATACAAGCCGAACTACGCGGTCCCGCCGGGATGGCTCCTTGAGGAGCGCCTGGAGGTCCAGGGGATTTCACATGCCAAGTTCGCGCGCAGGTGCGGACGCTCTCCCAAGCTGATCAGCGAGATCATCGCAGGCAAAGCGCCGCTCGAACCGGCCACGGCGCTCCAGTTCGAGAAGGTGCTTGGCGTTGATGCCGGCATCTGGCTTGGGATCGAGGCCGACTATCAACTTCACAGGGCTCGGGAGGCTGAGGCCACGGAAGCGGCTGCGGCGGTGGACTGGGCCAAGGCCTTTCCGGTCCGGGAGTTGGTCAAGCGAGCCTGTTTCCCACGCCCGGAATCGGATGTTGATGCAGTAGCCAAGTTACTGGCGTTTTTCGGAGTCGGTTCCATCGACGCGTGGACCGGACGCTACGGCCTCGCGAATGTCGCCTTCCGGCACTCCCCAAGCTTCAAGAGCAACAAGACTGCATTGATCACCTGGCTGCGGCTTGGTGAACTCGAAGCCGAACGCCAGGATTGCGTGGACTACGACGAAAACCGATTTAAACACGCGGTTCGGAGTATCCGCGAACTGACCCGCAAACCGGTTGATGAGGCGCTGCGGGGAACGGAAAGGCTGTGCAACGGGGCCGGCGTTGCTCTGGCGTTGGTGCCTCCGCTGCCGAAGACAGCCCTCAGCGGTGCAGCTTGGTGGCTCTCGCCGAGGAAGGCCGTTCTTCAGCTAAGCGCCCGGCACAAGTCCGACGATCACCTCTGGTTCAGCTTCTTCCACGAAGCCGCGCATATTCTTCTTCACAGCAAGAAAAGCGTTTTTGTTGACGAACGTGGCGGAGACGACGCCGGGCTGGAAGCTGAGGCCAACGAGTGGGCGTCCAACACTCTCGTCCCGCAACGTGTGTGGGAACCATTCGTTGCCGCATCGCTGTTCAGCGAGCAAGCCGTCCGGGCATTTGCCGACCAGCAGGGAATTGCTCCCGGTATCGTTGTTGGCAGGCTTCAACACAAGAGGCTTGTTCCCTGGACGCGCCTGAACAGCCTGAAGGCCAAGTTAAGCTGGACGACCACCTCAAATGGCTAAGCCGGCACCACACAGAGGTCACGGTCAGCCTTACAAGCATCGTATAGAACCAAGTCAGGGAAACATTGCAGCCGCCCTATCCTGCCTGGATTCCCGCCCCCGATCGGGTCCAGGGCAAGCTTTCCGCGGGAATGACGTTTCGGGCGGCCACTGCATTTGTAGCCCTTGAATTCATTCGGCAATAGTTTACTGTCGATGAACCGGGAGCTTGGTGCACGATGTTTCTGAGCGTCTTCGATCTCTTCAAGGTGGGCGTCGGTCCGTCGTCCTCCCACACGATGGGGCCGATGGCGGCGGCCGGCGCTTTTGTCGAGCTGGTTCGGGAACGCTGCCGGGGCGAGGCGCCGCCGGGCCACTGGCTGCGCATCCGCGCTTCGCTCCACGGCTCTCTCGCCTTTACCGGCAAGGGGCACGCGACGGACCGGGCGGTCATGCTCGGGCTCCTGGGCCATCGGGCCGCGGACCTCGACCTCGACCTGGCGGAGGCCGACCTCGACTCTCTGCGGCAAAACCGCCTCCTGCCTCCATCGGACGGCCTCTCCCTTGCGTTCGACCCGGACGGCGATCTGGTTTTCGACCGGCGCGTGCGTCTGCCGGGTCATCCCAACGGGCTTCGTTTCGAGGCGGTGGATTCGGCCGGCGCGGTCCGGCTAACCCAAGTCTACTATTCGATCGGCGGCGGCTTCATCGTCACCGAAGAAGAACTCGCCCGGGGCGCGCCCGCAGCCGACGGCGAGGATGAGGACCCGTCCTGCCCGTTCCCCTTCGACACTGCCGCGGCCATGCTGCGGATGGCAGGCGAAAGCGGCAAGAGCATCGCGGAGATGGCACGCGCGAACGAGCGCGTCCGGCGGTCCGACGGTGAGTTGGACGCCGGGCTCCGGTCCATCTGGAGCGCGATGAACGAATGCGTGGAGCGTGGCCTGGCCGCGCGCGGCGAACTGTCCGGTGGGTTGAAAGTGAAGCGGCGCGCGAGCGCGCTGTTCGAACAGTTGCACCGCGAACGGGATTCCAACCGGATGCAGCCGCACGTGGTCACGGACTGGCTCAACGTCTACGCCATGGCCGTGAACGAAGAGAACGCGGCCGGCGGCAAGGTGGTGACCGCGCCCACCAACGGCGCGGCCGGGGTCGTTCCGGCGGTGCTTCGATACTATCGGGACCACTGCATCGGCGCCGCCGAGGACCTCATCCCCGACTTCCTGCTCACCGCGGCCGCCATCGGCGGGCTCATCAAGCACAACGCGTCGATCTCCGGCGCCGACGCCGGCTGCCAGGCCGAGGTCGGCTCCGCCTCCGCCATGGCAGCCGCCGGCCTGTGCGCCGTTCTCGGCGGTACGCCCGCGCAGGTCGAAAACGCGGCCGAGATCGCCCTCGAACACCACCTCGGCATGACCTGCGACCCGGTGGCGGGCTTGGTCCAGATCCCCTGCATCGAGCGCAACGGCATCGGCGCGAACAAGGCGGTGGCGGCCGCCTCGCTGGCGCTGCGAGGAGACGGCAGCCACTTCATGCCCCTCGACAACTGCATCGCGGCCATGCGCGAAACCGGCCAGGAAATGAGCACGCGCTTCAAGGAGACCAGCCTCGGCGGCCTCGCCGTGAACCTGCCGCAGTGCTGACACCCTCTCCGCGCTCCGGCGGGAGACCGGATGGGCGAAGCGACCAACCAATACAAACCGGACTTGAAGACTTGTTCGGATAGTCGAGATCGCGAGCCGGTTCACTCGCCGCTCAGCGCCTCGGCCCCGGCCTTTGCCACGACTTCGTCATCGTCGGCGACGCCCGACACGCCGACGCCGCCGACACATTGGCTTTGGTACACCAGCGGCACGCCGCCGGTCACCGCGATGGCGTTGGGGTAGGTGAGGAAGCCCGGGCGCTCCTTCACGCGGGCTTCGAGGCTGGAGCTGGGGCGTTCGCGGAAGGCGGCGGTCCGGGCCTTGCCGGTGGCCATGTCGACGCTGTTGGCGGGCTGGTCATCGGGCCGTTCCAGGTACATGAGCACGCCGGAGCCGTCCACGACCGCGATGGTGGCGGCGCGCCCTACCCTGTCGGCTTCCCGCCGGCACGCGGCGACGATCCGGTGCACGTCCTCGAGTGTCAGGCTGAACTTGCTGCGCATGGTCTTGTGTCTTCCTTTCCGTGATGCTTCGCGGACGCGTGGGGACGTCATGGCGCGCTCGCCAGCGCGGTGACCTGTTCGCGCAGCTTTGCCTTCTCGACCTTTCCGTTGGGCAGTTTGGGCAGCGAGTCGACGAAGCGGATCTCCCCGGGCCTCTTGTACGGCGCGATTTTCTGCCGGCAGTGCTCGATCAACGACTCTTCCGTGACGCGGGGAACCTCGCGCCGCACCACGAAGGCGAGCACCGATTCGCCCCAACGCGCGTCCGGGCGCCCGATCACCGCCGCTTCGACCACGCCGGGGTGGCTCGCAAGCGCGTCCTCCACCTCTCGGGAGTAGATGTTCTCTCCTCCGGAGATGATCATGTCCTTGAGCCGGTCGATGACGAAGATGAACCCTTCCTCGTCCGCCATGCCGACGTCGCCGGTATGGAGCCAGCCGTGCCGGATGATCTCGGCCGTGGCCTCGGGGTTGCGCCAATATCCGATCATGAGCGAGGAGCTCTGGATGACGATCTCGCCCGCCTCGCCCACCGGGCAGGAGACGCCGTCCGTATCCACCACCCGCACGTCGCAGCCGATCATGGGCTGGCCCGCGGAGCGCAGCCGCCGCACCACGTGCTCGGGGCCGTCCAGCAGGTGCTGATGGGCGTGCAGCACGCATCCTGGGCCGGCGGATTCGGTCATGCCGTAGAACTGCGCGAAGATCGGCCCGAACCCCTTCATGGCGCGGCGCAGCAGGGCTTCCGGCATCGGCGCCGCCGAATAGAAGAGCCTGGACAGCCTGGGCAGCGACCCGCGGCCGGCCGGTGTCGTTTCCAGCAGGTCGCCGAGCATGGTGGGCGCGAGCAGCGTAGCGGTCACGTCGTTAGCCCGGAGGGACTCGAAGAACGCACGCGGGCGGTAGTTCCGGTGAAGGACGATCGCGCAGCCGTGCAAAGCGTACGCCAGCGACGTGAGCCGCCCGCCAATGTGGTAGAGCGGCATGGTGAGCGCAACCCGGTCGTCGGGCCGAACCAGCGACTCCAGCGCGGTGAGACGTGCGGCCTCCATCATGCCGCGGTGGCTCAGCATCACGCCCTTGGGCCGGCCGGTGGTGCCGCTGGTGTAGATCAGGTAGGCGCAGTCGTCCGGTTTCAACACAGTCGGCGGCGGTTCGGGCTGTTCCACCGCCAGCGCGGCCTCGTAGGACACGTCGACCGAAGCATCCCCGATGACGAGAACATGATCAAGCCGAGCCGATGCCGCCGGGCTCAACCGGTCCAGGGACTCGGCGCCCACGATCATCGCCTTGGGCTCGCTGTCGGCGAGGATGAAGTCGATCTCGGGCGCGGCCAGCCGGTAGTTGACCGTCACGCTGGTCCAGCCGCCCAACTCGCCGGCGGCGTACGCTTCGAGATACTCGGGGCAGTTCTGCGCCAGGATGGCGACCCGGTCGCCGCGCGCCACCCCCCGGCGCCGCAGCGCGGCGGCAAGCTGAAGGGCGCGCTCGGCGAAGACACGGTGCGTGATGGTCCGTCCCTCGAACAGGATGGCCGCCGCATCGGGTCTCAGCCGCGAGTTCCGCAGCGTCAGGGAGCCAAGCATGGTTCGGGTAGCGGCCGACTCCCGCGTTACCCCTCGAACGAGCGGGATTTCAGCCAGCGCCTGCGGCTTTGGTGCAAGCCCAGGTCCGCGAAGACCGCGGCGATGCGGATGGGTGCGCCGATGCCTTCCGATACCGGAACGCCCAACTCCTTCATCAGCCACTTGGGATCGATGTGAACCGGACACTGAGTGATGCCGGTGGGAATGATCACGTCGGCGCCGTCCTGGTCGATGAGCTTGCGGGCCGAGGCGACGAAGTTCTCGACCATGGCATCGTGGTTGGCCGCGATGTCCGGCAGGTCGAAACCCGATCCGGCCCAGCCGACGATCTTGTGCTCCATGACGTAGCGCCGCGCGAGACCCTGCAGCACCGGGAAGTGAATCTCGTTGTAGGCGATGCAACCGAACCGGTCACCCATCAGCGCGGCGACGTGAAGCGCGGTCTCGAAGGGCGCAAGAATGGGAATGTCGACCGCGGACCGTCCGCCGTCCACTCCCAGGTCGAGGAAACCCAGCGGCACCGCGGCGTCGTAGCCTTGTGCTTCGGCCTCTCGAAACGCCTGGATCAGCGCGGGCGACACCATCGTGATCTCGGCCTGCGTCATGCCGTGGAAGTAGGGCGTCACCGGGGCGGACACGATGCCGACCTCCACCTCCGCGGTCGCGTAGGACAGGGCGACCTTCTCGCGCCGGGTGCGCTCCTCCGAAGGGTAATCGTCAACGACGAAGGCAACACGGGCCATGGCTGATTCTCCTTTCCCGTCTTCCGAGCGGAGGCTACGCCTCACTACGCCGGGCAAGCCACGCCCGCGCCTCGGCCAGCAACGCCTCGAGCGTCCGCTCCACCGGGTTCTCGTCTGTCAGCTTTTCCTCCGCCGCCGCGACCTCTTTGCCAAACTCCGTCCACAACTCCCTGAGCCGCTCGAAATCGAACGTGGTCGGCCAGAGCCGCCGGCCCAGCACGATGTCCATGATCTCGTCCTGGTCCACGTCGAGATCGCGCCCTGTCTCGTCCAGCAGCGCCTGCTTGAGGTCGATCTGCGGCTCGCCCAGGTAGTCCGCCCGGGCCATGGCGCCGAGGAGCCGGTGGCCGGTGCGGAACGGCACGCCGAAATCGTACACCAGCCGGTCGTGGGCTTCGCTGGAGCCCGCGTAGTCGGTGGTGGACTTGCGTCTGAGCTCCTCCGGATCGAACCGGCCGTGCTCGATCACATCCGCCATGTAGCGGGTGCGGGCGACGATGTCCGCCGCGCCCTCGTACAGGCTCGCCGAATGATAGATTGGCTCGGACCCTTCCGACGGTCCCCCGGCGGCGGACGACATCTCGCCGGCGAGGCGGGTCGCGGCCATGATGGCGCCGCCGATGACCGCCTGGAAGCCGAACGGAACCTTGGCGTGGGGCAGGGCGCTGCTTCCGCCGGAGTGCGCGTCCGCGGGCACGAAGAAGCCGAACTCGGGCGTCATCCAGATGCGCTTGAGAAGGCACGGTCACGCAACACCGTCGCAACTCATGTGGCTGTTTCCAGTTCCGTATGACGGGCCAGGACGTCGAAGTCGGCATCTCTGTGGAGTACAGGTATACGGGCGTGGATGGCGACGGCGGCGATGAGGCAGTCGATCAACTTGCGAACGGTCTCGCCTTCCCTGCGACATGCACGGTACAACGCCGCGGCGTCGTCGTAGCGGGCAGGCTCCGTCGGCAACACCGTCGCAAGCGCGAGCAATCGCCGGAGTGCCTGAAGGTGCCGCTCGTCACGGGCGCCGGCGAGCACTTCCATCCGAATCGCGTCGCAGACGGCTATCTCTTCTTCGAGCAGGGCATCGACACGGTCGCAGGTCGGGGAGCCCGTGTTGCGAAGGAACTCGATCCAAGCGGACGTGTCGATCAGGATCACGACGGGCGGGTCCGCATCTCGTCCAGGTCACCTTCCCATCCCGCGCCCCGAAGGCGCCGGGCCTCCTCGACAGTGAAGGGCTCGGCTGCGAGGGCTCGAAGCGCGAAGTTTACCGCTTCGCGCTTGCTGGGTAGACGGTAGCGGCGCATCACTTCCGTGCATGCTTCATCATCAATGTCAATATTGGTACGTGACATACACCTACAATACACCAAACGCCGGGCATCGGCAAGGAAGCTCCAAGGGAGGTGTGTTACTTTGACGGGGAGGCAAGTGCATCTTGACCCCCTTCACGGTTAATGTTGAGTTACGCTTGATTGTCCGTGGAACCTTGATTGTCCGGGCATCAGAAATCCGTCCCATGTCTATTGATAAACCGACGCGCGAACAACTGCGGGCCGCCGCGGACGGCCTCGGCGTCGACCTTTCCGACGACGAGCTGACCGGGTACCTGGAGCGGATGGAAGGTTTCGCTCGGGCCTATGCGCTGGTGGGCGAGGCGCCCGACCCGGTGCCGGCGGTGGGGCAACGGCGCGCGCCCGCGCGCCGGCCGAGACCGGCGGAGAACCGCTACAACGCGTGGTACGTCAAGACGTCCATCCGGGAAGAATACCGCGGCCGGCTCGCGGGCAAGACCCTGGCCGTGAAGGACTCCATCAGCGTGGCCGGCGTGCCGATGATGAACGGCGCTTCGTTCCTGGAGGGCCACGTGCCCGACGTCGACGCCACCGTGGTCACCCGTGCGCTCCACGCCGGCGCCGAAATCGTCGGCAAGACCAACTGCGAGTATCTGTCCCTTTCGGGCGGAAGCCACACCTGCGCCAACGGGCCAGTCATCAACCCGCACAAGGAGGGGTATTCGGCGGGCGGCTCGTCGTCCGGGAGCGCGGTGGCGGTGGCCGTGGGGGACGCGGGCATGGCCTTGGGCTGCGATCAGGCCGGTTCCATCCGGGTGCCCGCTGCCTGGTGCGGCATCGTCGGCATGAAGCCCACCCACGGCCTCGTCCCGTACACCGGGATCCTGGGGGTGGACCCCATGGTGGACCACTGCGGCCCCATGACGCGCGACGTGGACAACAACGCCTTGCTGCTGGAAGTGCTCGCCGGACGCGACGGCTTGGATCCACGCCAGCCCAGCACTTGGCAGCCGGTGAAATACACGGCGGCGCGCCGCGCCGGCGCCAAGGGCTTGCGCGTGGCCGTGGTCAAGGAAGGCTTCGGCCGGCACAATGCCGAGGCTGAAGTCGAAGGACACGTGCGGTCCGCGGCCGACACCCTGGTCCGAGCCGGGTTGGCGGTGGAGGAGGCGTCCGTTCCCGTACACAAGCAGGCCTGGCTGCTCGCCCAGCCCATCTACGTCGAAGGCCTCGCCCACTCCATGGGGCAATCGGGGGTCATGCCCGACGCCGAAGGCCTCGGCCCGGGCCTGGCCGAGAAGTTCGCCAACTGGAGCGACCGCTGGCGGGAGTTGCCGGAGAACGTGTTGGCGCTGATCCTGTTCGGCGCCTTCGTGCGCGCCCGCGCCCCCGGACACCACTACGTCAAGGCGCAGCACCTGCGCCGAACCATCCGCCGCGCCTACGACGAGACCCTCTCCGGCTACGACCTGCTGCTCATGCCCACCACCCCCATGGCGGCGACGCCCTTGCCCGACGCCGACGCCGGCCCGGCCGAGCGCGCCCGGCGGGCGGGCGAGATGCTCGCCAACACCGGCCCCTTCAACCTCACCGGACATCCCGCCATGACGATCCCCTGCGGCACGACGGCCGACGGACGGCCCGTGGGGATGATGCTGGCGGGCAGGCACTTCGACGAGTTCACGCTCTATCGAGCAGCGTACGCGTTCGAACGGACGAGCCGGCAGCTCTCACCAGCGTGCCCTTGAAGAGATTATTGACCGAGCGTTTATCCACTGATAGTGTGCTTGGCCACAAGCACGCATATGAAATGCGAGGGCATTTCGGTGCAATCGAATCATCTGACCCGTTCCATGCGACTCGGCCGACTGTTCACGCTGGTCGTCGCACTCGTACTGGCGGCATCCACGGGAGCTTTCGCGCAAAAGTGGCAGGGAATCGCCGAAGCGGAGAACAAGATCGTATTCTCCGGAAGCGACTTGGACGACTACCTGGCGCTTCACTACTACCAGCCCTTCGACGCAAGCAACTCCCAGGAGAGCTACCGGGCCCGATGGACGGTCGGTCCCGGTCGTCGAACCGTCTTTCGGATTGATCTGAGGATACTCCCTCCCGATCACCACTTCCCCACCGACCGGGAAGTTCCTTTGGTTGATCGGTTCACAAAGGTCTTCGCGAGGTTCAAGAACGTGCCGGTCTCGACCGTTGAGACCGGCACCGCCGGAACGGCGGTGGGGCCGGCCGAGTTTCTGATTCTCGAAGGCGGCGAGCGCCGATGCGGCGTGTTTCACCTCTATCTCGATGACGGCACCATCAGCCGGCCGGACACGCTCGGCAACGGTGATCTGATGGGTTTCTACTGCCCGCTTTCCGCTCGAGTTGATGCCCGAACCCTGGAGTCCCTTCTCTCCAAGGTGGGCGTGCGCGGCATCGCCGTTCCGAAGGTGGAAGAGCCACGCGCCGGCGGTCCGCCGGTATCGCAGAGCCCCACGACGCACCCTCTCACGATCCTCGTGGCCACCGGCGACATCAAGGGGTTGCGCAGGGCCGCGGTCAAGGACTTTGATCCGGACACGATCATTCCCTTTCAGCATCCGCGTTTCGCGGGCGGCCGCGTCATAAGGAGACCGATCCTCATGGCGGCGGCTCTCTTCGGCCAGACCGAGATGGTGGTGTTCCTGCTGAAGAAGGGCGCTACCACGCGTGGGCGGTCGTCCGGAGCGATCTGTGCGGCCATTGCCATGAAGCATCCCCAAATAGTTGACGTGCTGCTCAAAAAGGACCCGGGACTGAAACACTACGATCACTGTGGCCGGCGGGGCGGTCTCTCCGCGATCGATTTGGCGAAGCGACTCAATCTTGACGACATTGCCGAGAAGCTGCTCGAAGACCCTTCCCGGTGACGTGGCCGCTCAAGCGTCACGGGGCTCGTACCCCCACGCCGGCGGGCCTGTTCCCGGACGGCGGACAGGTCGCGCTCTGGCCTTGATCGCCCTCGTGGCCGCCATGGTGCCTGCATCCTGCCGTCATGCCACGGCTACCCTTCAGCTTCATGCGCCGCCCCGGACGGAGTGGCATGTCCTGTCCTACGACGGCGCCAGGATGATCGTCCAGGAGGACCACGAAGGGCAGACACTGTTCGACGTGGTGGAAACCTCTTCAGGTCGATCTCTCGGACTCTTGAAGCACTCCTTCGTTCGGGCCGTTTGGGGCGAGAACAGCGACGTCGCTTACGCGGTCGCCAAGGACAAGCAGGTCTACCGGTTGTCACTGGACGCCGAGACCGTACGAATGGACAAGGTGGCCCTTACCGGACCGGAAGCTATCCCGGCGAACCAGGCTCCCAGGGTCCTCGTCTTTCCGTCACGGACCGTTCCCTTTCTCCTCGCCCGAGGTTCACGACGGCACCGGCCGGTCTATCGTTGCGATTTGAGCCCGGCCTCGAGCGAACATCGAACGGAGACCCGGTGCCGTGTGTTGATCGAAGATGGGCGGAGCGTGGTACGCTGGCTCACGACGGCCAAGGGCCGAATCGTCGCCAGGATCAAGTTGTCGGTCACCGGACAACACGTATTCCAATCCCTGACGCCGACGGGAGAGTGGGACTACCGGTTCCACTTTGCCCCGCACTACACCGAGCTGAAGCCTATCCGGTTCGTGCAGCGGGACGGCACGGTATGGGCACTCTCCAACCGGCAGCGCGAGCGGGTAGCGCTGGTCCGGCTGAATGTCGAGACGGGCGAGGAGGACGTCTTCTTCGAGCACGATCACCATGATCTGACCAAGGCCCTCGTCCTGTTCGACGAGGACGGGGAAGGCACACCCTTGCTGGCCAGCTATGACCCGGACTACCAGGTCGTCGTGCATTTCCATGACGGACTCGCGGCTGCATACGAGGCGCTGTACGAAAAGGTCGGCCGACCGTCGCGTATCGATTTGGTAAGCCTGGACCGAATGGAAAAATCCGCCGTCGTCCTGGTGGAGAACCCTCGGCTGTATCGTAGCTGGTATCTTCTGGATCTCGAAAAGAAAACGTCCCGGGAACTGTCGGCCAGCTCTCTGGCGTCGTATTCGCCGTCTCCCTCTCGACCCGTGACGTTCCCGGCACGCGACGGACTTGAGCTTTACGGCTATCTCACCTTGCCTCGGGACCCCGATGCCGCCCGTCCCCCGCCGATGATACTCATGCTTCACGGCGGGCCATGGTCCAGGTACTTCTGGCCGGACGGCGCGTTGGTTCAGTTTCTTGCCGGCGAGGGATACGCGGTGCTCAGGCTGAACTACCGCGGATCCGCCGGATACGATCGAAGCTTTCTCGCCGCCGGGAAAGGGACTTTGTTCGGGAGCATGCAGCACGATGTCCTGGATGCCGCCGAATGGGCCGTCGCGAACGGGCACGCCACGCGCGATGGGATCGCGCTGTTGGGGGGCAGTTTCGGCGGATTCCTGACGCTCGTGATGCTGGCGCATCACCCCGACCGATTCCAGGCGGGGATCGCCATCAATGCCGTCACGGATGCGGTCGAATTTTGGAGAACCGACTGGCGGCGTCCCAACAACCGTGTACCTTGGCAAGAATTCTTCGATAGCGAGTTGCTTCCCGAGGTGGCCTTGGCCGAGGTGTCGCCGGTCAACAACTTCGACCGTTTCGTCGCTCCGGTCCAGTTGATCGCGGGATCTCGTGACCGCCGCGTCCCGCCCTCCCACTCCCAGGAGATGTTCCATCTGTTGAAGGAGAGCGGCAAGACGGTGCAACTTGTCGAGTTCGAGTCCGCTCGCCACAGGATCTGGAGCGCGGGCAGGGAATCACATATCGTTGCGTCGTTAGCGGCGTTTCTGGAGGAGCATCTGCACCCATGAACTACACCAGACTCGGCAACACCGGGCTCGATGTAAGCGTCGTCGGACTCGGTTGCGGCGGCCCCAGCCGGCTCGGACAGCGTGGCGGGAAGAGCACGGACCACTCCGTCCGGCTGGTGCGGCAGGCGCTGGACCTGGGCGTGACCTTCCTGGACACCGCGGAGAACTACGGCACGGAAGAGATCGTCCGCGCGGCCATCCGCGACGTGCCGCGGGACCGCATCGTGATATCCACCAAGAAGATCATGCCCGAGCCGGGCTATCCCGATCCGGCGGGTTTCATGCGCGCGGGAGTGGAGGCGAGCCTCAAGCGGCTGGGCACGGACTACGTGGACGTCTTTCATCTCCACGGGGTGAGCGAGGAGCGCTACGACTTCGCGGCGGGCGTGATGGCGCCTGTCCTCGGGGAGCTGCGCCAGGAGGGGAAGATCCGCGCGGTGGGAATCACCGAGGAGTTTCCCGCCAACCCGCGGCACGAGATGCTGCGGCGCGGGCTGCAGGATCCGTGGTGGGACGTGGTCATGGTGGGATTCAACCTGCTGAACCCGTCGGCACGGCGCAGCGTGTTCCCGCTCACGCGGGAAAAGGGCGTGGGGACGCTGGTGATGTTCGCGGTGCGGCGGGCGCTGAGCCAGCCGGCGCGGCTCGCACGGCTGCTGGTGGAAATGGAGCAGCGCGGCCTCGTGGAACCGGGCGCGGACCTGGGATTCCTCACGGACGACGGTTGCGCCGGGAGTCTGACCGAGGCGGCCTACCGCTTCTGCGTGCACGAGCCGGGCACGGACGTGGTGCTGACGGGCACCGGGGACGAAGGGCACCTGGCAGCCAACATCGAGGCGGCGCTCAAGCCGCCGTTGCCGGCCGGGGCGCTGGAACGGCTTGAGGCGCTGTTCGGGGATGTGGACTCGGTGACGGGAAACTGACCTCGATCACCCGAACCGGCCGGTGATGTAGTCCTCGGTGAGTGGGTGGATGGGGTTGGTGAATATCTGGTCGGTCGGCCCTACCTCCAGCAAATCTCCCAGGTGAAAATAGGCGGTGCGCTGCGACACACGGGCGGCCTGCTGCATGGAGTGGGTGACGATGGCGATGGTGTAGTCCGCGCCCAGCTCGTTGATGAGGTCCTCGACGCGCGCGGTGGCGATGGGGTCGAGGGCGGAACAGGGCTCGTCCATCAGTATGACCTCGGGGCTCACGGCGATGGTGCGGGCGATGCACAGGCGCTGCTGCTGGCCGCCGGACAGGCCGGTGCCGGGCTGGCGGAGGCGGTCGTTCACCTCTTCCCACAGGCCCGCGCGCTTGAGGCTGTGCTCCACGATGCCCTCGATCTCGGACTTGGACTCCGCCAGGCCGTGGATGCGCACGCCGTAGGCGATGTTGTCGAAGATGGACTTGGGAAAGGGGTTGGGCTTCTGGAACACCATGCCCACCAAGGCCCGCAACGGCACCACGTCCATGTCCTTGGCATAGATGTCGTTGCCGTCGAGCTTGATCTCCCCTGTCATGCGGCAGCCGTCGATGGTGTCGTTCATGCGGTTGAGCGCGCGCAGGAACGTGGACTTGCCGCACCCGGACGGGCCGATCATGGCAAGCACCTGCTCCCGGCCTATGTCCAGGCTCACGTTCTTGATGGCATGGTTGTCGCCGTAATGGACGTTGACATCGCGGCAGGTCATGCGCGCATCGTCAACGAACGGCGTGCCCACGGTTTCGCGGCTTTCGCGGCGCTCGTCGACAAGGTCGACCTCGGCTCCACGGAATTCCAGCGACCCTGTCTCCATCGCTGCTACACCCGGTTGATCGGCCATAACGGCGTCTCCTGAACGGTTAGCGTGCCGTCTCCGAACCCCCGCGGGCTCGCGCGCCGGCACCTTCTTTTTTGCCAGTCTTACCAGCGTCTTTCAAAGCGCCGCCGCAGCACGACGGCCAGGGCGTTCATGGCAACGAGGAACGCCAGCAGGACCATGATGGCGGCGGACGCCCTTTCCACGAAGGCACGTTCCGGGCTGTCCAGCCAGAGAAAGATCTGCACGGGCAGCGCGGTCGCCGCATCCGTCACGCTCTGCGGAACGTCCACCACGAACGCGACCATCCCGATCATGAGCAGGGGCGCGGTCTCGCCGAGGGCCCGGGCCATGCCGATGATGGTCCCGGTCAACATGCCGGGCATGGCCAGCGGCAGCACGTGATGCACGATCATCTGCAACTTGGAGGCACCCACCCCCAGGGCCGCCTCCCGTATCGACGGCGGCACGGACGTGAGCGCCGCGCGGCCGGCGATGATGATGGTCGGGAGCGTCATGAGGGTGAGCACCAGTCCCCCCACCAGGGGCGCCGAGCGCGGCAGGCCGAACAGGTTGATGAACACCGCCAGCCCGAGCAGGCCGAAGACGATGGACGGCACCGCCGCCAGGTTGTTGATGTTGACCTCGATGAGCGCGGTCAGGCGATTTCGCGGAGCGAACTCCTCCAGGTAGACCGAGGTGGCCACCCCGAGCGGGAAGGACAGCAGCAAGGTCACCGCCAGCGTGAAGAACGAACCCATGGCCGCGCCCCGGATGCCCGCCAACTCCGGCTCCCGCGAGTCGCCCGCGGTAAAGAACGTAATGTTGAACCGCGATTCGACGCGCCCATCGTCCGCGAGCCGGTCGAACCACGCGATCTGCCGGTCGGACAGGCGCCGGTCCGTCTCCGGCAGCGTCCGGTCGACGTTGCCCTTGTGCAGCATGTCGTAATCGTCGTCGACGGGCACCCACACCTCGGTACTGGAGCCCACCAGCGAGGGGTCTTCCAGGACCATCCGCCGGAGCTGGAACACGGTGCCCCGGCTGACCAGCTTGCCCAGTTCCCGCCGGTGACGCCGCCCGCTTACATCGGGGAAGAGCGAACGCACGGACGCCTTCACGAGGGCACCGTAGTCGGCGGACCCGAGGGTCTCGGGATCAGCGCCGCCGCGCGGGTCGATTACACGTGCATCGAAGTGGACCGGGAGCTTCACGAAAGTTTGCCAGAAGGCGGAATAGCCGGTGAGGATGATGTTGACGAACACCAACACCAGGAACAAGAGGCCCAGCAGGACCGCCGCACGCCCGAAGTTCTTGAAACGCCGTTCCGCGCGATTGCGCCGGGCAAGGGTGGCGCGCACGCGTTCGATGGTGCTTTTCCCGGATGCCGCCATGGCTACTCGTACTGCTCCCGGTACTTGCGCACCACCTGCAGGGCGATGACGTTCAGACCCAGGGTCACGACGAACAGCACCAGGCCCAAGGCGAACGCGGCCAGCGTCTTGGGGCTGTCGAACTCCTGGTCGCCGGTGAGCAGGGTCACGATCTGAACCGTGACCGTGGTGACCGCGCTCAGCGGATTGGCGGTGAGGTTGGCGGCCAGCCCGGCGGCCATGACGACGATCATGGTTTCACCGATGGCGCGGGACACGGCCAGGAGCACGCCTCCGACGATGCCCGGAAGCGCCGCCGGGATGACCACCTGCTTGATGGTCTCGGACCGGGTCGCGCCCAGCGCATAGGCGCCGTCGCGCATGGCCTGCGGCACGGCGTTGATGACGTCGTCGGAAAGCGAGGACACGAACGGGATGATCATGATCCCCATCACCAGGCCGGCGGCCAGGGCGCTCTCGGATGCCACGTCAAGGCCGACCTGTTCGCCCATCCCACGGATGAACGGGGCCACCGTGAGGGCCGCGAAGAAGCCGTAGACCACGGTGGGAATGCCCGCCAGCACCTCGAGCAGGGGCTTGACCACGCCGCGCACTCTTGGGCGCGCGTACTCGGCGAGGTAGATGGCCGACATGAGGCCAACGGGCACGGCCACGACCATGGCGATGAACGAGATGAGCAGCGTCCCGGCGAACAGCGGAATCGCGCCGAAAGCCCCGGACGCGCCCACCTGGTCCGCGCGAATGGCCGTCTGGGGGCTCCAGTCCAGCCCGAAGATGAAGTCGGTCACCGGAACCGCCTGAAAGAAACGGATGGATTCGAACAGCACCGACAGCACGATGCCCACCGTGGTGAGGATCGCGATGGTGGAGCTGGCCATGAGGAAGCCCAGGATGATGCGTTCCACCGAGTTGCGCGCGCGCTTGCCGGGCTGGATGGTGCGCCACGCGATGGCGCCGCAGAAGACGCCCATGGCCAGCACCGCCACCGTGATGGCGATGGCGGCGTAGCCTTGCAGGCGGATGTAGCGGTCCGCCGCGGCCAGCATTGCCGGGGTCTTCTGTGAGGCGATGTTGCCGGACGCGAGGTTGCGGATGTCGTTGACGATCAGGTTGAGCCGTTCCGGCGACAGGCTCTGGACCTCCTGCGGCAGGTCCGACACGACGATGTTCGTAACGATGGGCCCCTTCAAGGCCACGCCGATGCCCAACAGCAGGAGCGCGGGCACCGCGGCCCACAGGGCGGTGTAGAGACCGTGGTAGCCCGGGAGGGAATGCAGGTTCCGGACGGTGCCCTGGGCCAGTGAGATGGAGCGCCGCCAGCCCAGGTAGTAGCTGACCGAGCTCAGGCCCAGCAAGGCGAGAATCAGACTTGGGGAGCCCATGGACTCAGGGAACCTCTACACGAAAACCACCGGCCGCAGGGACTGCCGGGTTAAGGGGCCGGCCGCGGCGCATCGCCCGCGCCGCGGCCAGAACTCGAACACGTTGCTACAGAGCCAGGTTCTTGAGGTTCTTCACGTCCGACGAGAACATCTGCCGCTCTTTCTCGGGCATCGGGATCAGACCCTTGTCCGTGAGGTAGCCCTCATCGCCCCAGGCCTTCTCGCTGGTGTACTCGGCGAGGAACTCTCTCATGCCGGCGATCACGTCCAGGTGGGCCTTCTTGATGTAGATGTACAGCGGCCGGGACACCGGGTAGCTGCCGTCGGCGATGGTCTCGAACTCGGGCTTCACGCCGTTGATGGACGCGCCATGGAGCTTGTCGAAATTCTGGTCGAGGAAGCTGAAGCCGAAAATGCCGAAGGCGTCGGGGTTGGCGTCGAGCTTCTGCACGATCAGGTTGTCGTTCTCGCCCGCCTCCACGAAGGCGCCGTCCTCACGCATGGTGCGGCAGGCGGCCCTCTTGGCCTTCTTCTTCATGCTCTTGATGGCCGCGAACGTGCCGCAGCCCGCATCCATCACCAACTCCACGAAAGCGTCGCGGGTGCCGGACGTCGGCGGGGGACCCAGCACCTCGATCTTCAGAGCCGGGAGCTTGGGGTTGACGTCCTTCCAGGTCTTGTTGGGGTTGGGCTTGCGCTCGCTGCCGTCGGCGTTGGCCGGCACGTCCTTGGCCAGGGCGAGAAAGAGATCCCGCGGGGTGAGGCTCAGGGACTTGCTCTTCTTCGAGTTGGCCACCGCGATGCCGTCGTAGCCGACCTTCATCTCGACGACTTCCTTGACGCCGTTCTTGCCGCAAAGCTCGACCTCGCTCTTCTTGATGCGCCGCGAAGAGTTGGTCATGTCGGGGTGCTCGACGCCGACGCCCGCGCAGAACAGCTTGAGACCGCCGCCCGAACCGGTGGACTCCACCTTGGGGGTCTTGAACTTGGTGGTCTTGCCGAACTGCTCGGCCACCACCGTGGTGAACGGATAGACCGTGGACGAGCCAACGATCTGGATGTAGTCGCGCGACTGCGCCGAGACGGCGGTCGCCATTCCCGCCACGGCCAGTGCGACCACTGCCGCCATTAACACACTCTTTCGCTGCATGGATAACCTCCTGTGGTTAGAGTCTTGTCACCAAAACACGACACCCGAACGAGAGTCCCAATGACCCTGCCGGTTTGGCGGCAATCTAACCAAGGGGAATTATCCTTCTATGACGGCGACATCACATGCGAATGAAACCACTGTTACAAGTGTGTTACGGCTGCGGCGCGCACGTGGACCCCACTGGGAGGACAACAACCCAACCGCTTGAAATCGCGAGACTTTCCGCGCGGCGGGCTAAGCCGGCGCCGCGCTGTCGCCGGATGACTGTCCGCTCCCGCCGATCTCGTCGAGACGCCGTTGCAGCGCCAGCCGGTCGAGGGAGGTCAGCGGCAGGTTCACGAAGATCGAGATCCGGTTGAAGAGCATCCGGTAGGCGTCGGCGAAGGCGATGACCTGCTCCGCCTCGTTGCCTTCCACAGCGGCCGGGTCGGGTATGCCCCAGTGAGCCGACATGGGCTGACCGGGCCAGAGCGGGCAGACCTCCTGGGCCGCCTGATCGCACACCGTAAAGACGAAGTGCAGCTCGGGCGCGCCGGGCGCGGCGAACTCGTCCCAGCTCTTGGAGCGGAGACCGTCGGTCACGTAGTTGAGCTTCTTCAGCGTCTCGATGGTCAGCGGGTGGATCTCGCCCTTGGGGTGGCTGCCGGCGCTGAACGCCTGGAACCGCCCGCGTCCGAGGCGGTTCAGGATGCATTCGCCCAAGACACTGCGGGCGGAATTCCCGGTGCACAGGAAAAGCACGTTGAAGCGTTTGTCGTCCTTGCTCATGTGGACCTCCAGAGGGTCATTATGGAACCCTCGGGCTCGGGCGGCACCAGCCACCAGAAAAGCGCCGTGGCCGCCGCCGCGCCGGCGAACTGCATCACGATGAACGCGGGCGCGTGCATGGGGTCGATGCCGGCGAACGTGTCGGAGAGGGTGCGCGCAATGGTCACCGCCGGATTGGCGAACGACGTGGACGAGGTAAACCAGTAGGCGGCGGTGATGTAGCCGCCCACGGCCAACGGCACCGTGGAACTGCGCAGCCGGACGCACCCCTGGATCACCGCCAGGAGGCCGAAGGTCGCGACGAACTCGCCCAGCCACTGCCCCGTGCCGAAGCGCTCCTTCTGCGAGAAGAACACCGCGGGCTCGTCGAACATCAGGTTCGCCACGACCACCCCGGCAATGGCGCCGGTGACCTGCACCGCCAGGTAGGCCGGAACGTCACGCCACGCGAGTCCGCCGAGGAAACCCTCGGCTACCGTCACCGCCGGGTTGAAGTGCGCGCCGGAGATGGGGCCGAACACCAGGAGCAGCACCGATAGGGCCGCCCCCGTGGAAACGGTGTTGGCCAGCAGAGCCACGGCGTCGTTGCCGCCGGCCAGCCGCTCGCCCATGATGCCGGAGCCCACCACCGCGGCCAGCAGAAAGGCCGTGCCCACGGCTTCCGCCGTCAGGCGACGTGGGAGGTCTTTCGGGTTCTCTTGGGCTTGTCCCATGGGTCTTCCTGGGGCGGCTCACATACCGGAATGCCGCACGCCTCGGGGTTGCCGCCGCAACAGTTGTCGGTGAGATAACGAAGCAGCTCGTTCATGGTCTCGAAGCTCGACCGGTAGATCAAGGAACGCGACTCCCGCCTGAACTCCGCGAGGCCCGCCTGCTTGAGCGCATTCAGGTGGAACGAAAGGGTCGCGAGGGGCAGCCCGAGCCGTCGCCCGATCTCCCCGGCGGGCAACCCGTCGGGGCCTGTTTCCACTAGCAGCCGGAAGATGTCCAGGCGCGTGTCCTGCGCAAGCGCCGCCAGCGCGCTTACCGCGTCCTTGTGTTCCATAATTCCAGTAATATGGAAATTTGAAACCGGAAGCAAGAGATGGATGAAGTCCGGTTCTTCCCGCGACCGGCCAAGGCACGCCGGCGGCGGACTGGCGTGGCCGGTCGATCTCGCGTAGACTGACCGTCCGTCGGTGGCGCATCCGGGCGCATATCCCGGCGCGTTGACACGAACCACCGGGACACGATCCGAGCCATTCAGGGAGGAACGCCATGTTGCGACTCACGGCAGGGTGCCTGCCGCTTCTGCTCGCGCTTTTTCTCGGCGGCGCCGTTCCGGCCATGGGCGCCGATGAGGCGAAGGGGCAGCGCTCGAAAGAGGAGATCGGGGAGATCATCCGCGAATACCTCCTCAACAACCCGGAAGTGATCTTCCAAGCGGTGGAGCGCCACCGGGAGAAGCAACGGCAGCTTCAGGTCCGGCGCGACCGGAATCTCCTCAAGCAGCACCGGCAGGCGCTCCTGGCGGACCCGGACTCGTTCGTGGGGGGCAACCCGGACGGCGACGTGACCCTGGTGGAGTTCTTCGACTACCGCTGCGGCTACTGCAAACGGTTCGCTCCCGTCCTGGAGAAGATCAAGAAGGACGATCCGAAGATCCGCGTGGTGTACAAGGAATTTCCGGTTCTGGGACCCGACTCGTTGAGGGGCGCCCAAGCGGCACTGGCGGCGCGGAACCAGGGGCGCTATCTCGAGTTTCACGAAGCGCTGATGCGCGTCAGGGGCGCCCTCGACGAAGGGACTCTCATGAAGGTCGCGCGTGCCGTGGGTCTGGACGTCGACCGGCTCCGGAAAGACATGGCAAACCCCAAGATACAGGACATCATCGGCAAGACCCGCAGGCTCGCCGCGGCGTTGAGCATCAACGGGACTCCCGCCGTGATCGTCGGCAACCAGATCGCCCGTGGCGCGGTGCCCCTCGCGGAATTGACCCGCATGATCGCCAGAGCCAGGGCCGAGGGTTCCTGACCCGCCTCATGCCCGAGTCCACCGTAACGGAGACACTCGCGAAGGTCCGCGTCGTCCTCGTGCGCCCCAAGGGGTCGGGCAACATCGGCTCGGTGGCCCGGGCCATGAAGAACACCGGCCTGCGGGAGCTGGCGCTCGTGGGCGGCGGCCGCACCGAGAGCCTTTCGGCCCGCTCCATGGCCGTGCACGCCCGCGACATCCTCGACGGCGCGCGCCGGTTCGGAACCATACGTGAAGCCGTCGCCGACTGCGGTCTGGTGGTGGGCACCACCTGCCGCAAGGGACTCTACCGCGACCACGTCGAGTTGCCGCGCGAGATGGCCCGGGACATGGTCGCGGCGGTGGCCGGCCCGGACGCCCCACCCGCCGCCCTCCTCTTCGGCCCCGAGGACCACGGGCTCAGCAACGCCGACCTCAGGCATTGCCAGCGCCTCGTCACCATCCCGAGCCACCCGGAGCAGCCCTCCCTCAACCTGGCGCAGGCGGTCATGGTTTGCCTCTACGAAATCTACGTCGCGGCCACCCTTGGCGCGCCGCGCGAAGAGCGCCTCAAGCGCGCGCCGGCGGAAGCGGTCGAGGCCCTGTTCGACCGCATGAAGGACACGCTGCTCAAGGTCGGTTTCCTCGACCCGCAGAACCCCGAGCACATCCTGCTCGCACTACGCCGCGTCCTGGGCCGCGCCGGCCTCGAGGAGCGCGACGTCAAGATCCTTAGCGGCCTGTTCCGGCAGGTGGAATGGTACGCGCAAGGCGGTTGGGAAGTGGCGGAGGAGAAGCGGTGGCAGGGGGTCAAGCTGCGTTAGCCTCTCGAGTTGGTCAGAGACTCCGCTCCGTCCTGATCTCTTCCAGCTCCTCCAGCGTGCGCGGCCAGTCGCTCTTCATGAGGCGTGACAGGGAGCGGTCGGCCAGGAGACGGCCGCCGGTCTGGCAGCGGGCGCAGTAGTTGCACTCGTTGGCCGCGTAACGGATGCGCTGCACGCGCGCGCCGCACACGGGGCAAGGCTCACGGTAGCGGCCGTGCACGGCCATGCCCGGACGGAACGCCGTGACCTTCTCGGGAAAGCCGTCGCCGGTCTCCTCACGGAGCCTTCGGCACCACTCCTGGAGAACCTCCCGGACCGCCGCGAAGAGGGTTTCGATCTCGGTCTGGTCGAGATGCCGCGTCTGCTTCATCGGGGACAGCCCCGCGTGGTGGAGAATTTCGTCGGAGTAGGCGTTGCCGATGCCGCTGAACAGGCGCGGGTCGGTGAGGGAGCGCTTGAGGGTGTGATTCTCGCTCTGGAGCGCGCGCCGGAACGCATCCAGGTCGCACTCCAGTACCTCGATGCCGCCGGGGTCCTGTTGCTTCAGGTCGGCGGCGCCACGCACGAGGTGGAGCGACGCGCGCTTCATGGAGGCGGCTTCGGTAAGGACGAGGGTGCCCGAGGAGAGGTCGAAGGCCGCCAGACCCAGCTTGCCCGGAACGCGCGCTCCGCGCGGGCGCCAGCGGAAGCGCCCGGCGATCATCAGGTGGAAGACCAGGAACAGGTCGCCTTGGAGTTCGAAGACGATGCGCTTGCCCAGCCGGCGGAGACCCAGCACGTTGCGGTTCTCGGCCTCGTGGATGGGCGGGTCCACGGACCGGAGCAGGAACGGGCTCGCAAGCCGGACCTTTTCCAAGGTCTCGCCCACGACCCGCGGTTTCAGCGCATGGATGTAGAGTTCGACGTCCGGCAACTCGGGCATGCGGCCCCTCCCCGCCCCTGGAAAGCGGGAACTCCCTCCTACGGCAGCCCCAGCACCCGCTTGGCGGTGACGTTGCGCTGGATCTCGCTGGTGCCGGCGTAGATGGACATGCGCCGCACTTCGCGCCACAGCACCGACACGTCCACCGGGCCCTCCGGAGTGTCCAGCGGACCGGCGTCGGCGGCGTGCTCGCCGGCCGCGTCGAGCAGCAGGTCGGCGATGCGTTGCACGATGTCGGTGGAGACGATCTTGATGAAGGACGAGTCCGCGCCAATCTCCCGGCCCGCGCGCGCGATCTGGACCGCGTGGGCGAACACCGCCGACTGCGCCAGCACGTCCAGCTCCGCCTGCGTCAGCCGGTCCTGGAACACCGGGTCGTCGAAGGCGCCGGTGGCGCGCGCCACCTTGCGCACCCGCTCCAGCATGTCCAGGGCCAGTTGCGGATTGGCGTTGCCGAGCCGTTCCCCGTCCAGCAGCGCCTTGGCCACGCGCCATCCGTCGTTCAGCTTCCCCACCACGTTGGCGAGGGGCACGCGCACGTTGTCGAAGAACTCCTCGGCGAACTCCTCGTCGTCCGCCAGGGTCTTGATGGGGCGGATGGTGATGCCCGGCGTCCTCAAGTCGATGAGCACCATGGAGATGCCCAACTGCTTGCGCGGCGCGTCGGGGTCGGTGCGGATCAGCGCGTACATCCAGTCGGCGTAGTGGCCGCCGGTGGTCCAGATCTTGTGGCCGTTGATGACCAGGTGGTCGCCGTCGATTTCTCCGCGTGTGCGCAGGCTCGCCAGATCGGAGCCCGACCCCGGCTCGGAATAGCCCTGGGCCCAGAGCACCTCGCCGGAGAGCATCTTGGGCAGGTGCTCGGCCTTCTGCTCCTCGGTGCCGTGGCGGATCAGGATCGGCCCGATGTGCCCCACCGCCTGGCGCGACAGCACCGGCGCCTCGGCGCGCCCGAACTCTTCCTGGAGGATCAACTGCTGGTTGACCGTAGCCTCCATGCCGCCGTACTGCTTCGGCCAGCTCGGCGCGATCCAGCCGCGCTCGTAGAGCTTGCGCTGCCACGGACGGATCATCTCCGGCGGCGGCCGCGTGGACCAGCCCTTGAGCTCCAGCGGCAGGTTCTCCTCCAGCCAGTTTCGGACCTCCAGCCGGAACGCCGCGTCCTCCTTCGTGTCCGCGATGAAGCTGACGGTGCTCATGGGCGGGACACTAGCAGATCCGGCTCCGGCCTGCGAGAAGCAGACCGTTTTTCGCCTCCTCACCCCTGGATTCCCGCCCCCGATCGGGGTCGGGGGCAAGCATTCGCGGGAATGACGCCGCCAAGTTGCCACCACCCGGAATCGTCGCCTATACTCCCGGCCACCATCATGAGCGTCCAAACGAGCACCGACAAGGTCGCAACACTGCTGAATCCCACGAGCGTCGCCATCCTGGGCGCCCGGGAGAATCCCTCGGGCTGGACGGCGCGCATCTTCGCCAACCTGATCCGCTTCGATTTCGACGGACCGGTGTACCCGGTAAACCCCAACCACGAGCGCATGTGGGGTGTGGAGTGTTTTCCCGACTTGCGCTCGCTGCCCACGGTGCCCGACCACTTGGTGGTGATGCGGGCCGCGGCCAGCGTCGCCGGCATCCTGCGGGAGGCCGCGGCCATGGGCACGCGCAGCGCCACCGTGTACGCCACCGGTTTCTCCGAAGCCGGCACCGACGCGGGTCGAGCGCTGGAGGCGGAGCTGCGCGAGGCCATCGCGGAGACCGGCCTGGCGGTTTCCGGCCCCAACTGTCTCGGCAACCTCTCGGCCCGCGCGCGCGTGCTGACGCTGCCGGACGACCGGGTGCACGAACTGGTGCCGGGCCCGGTGGCCATGGTGGGGCAAAGCGGCACCACCACGCCCAACATCGCGCGCACCCTCATGGACCGGGGCATCGACGTGAGCTACGTCATCACCAGCGGCAACGAGACCGGGCTCATCACCGCGGACTACATCCGCTATTTCGTCGGCGACCCGGAAGTGCGCCTGATCTTCTGTCTCGTGGAGGCGGTGCGCCGGTCCGAGGACTTCCTCGCCGCCTGCCGCGGCGCCCGCGACGCCGGCAAGCCGGTGGTGGTGCTCAAGATGGGCGTGTCCGAGGGCGGACGCCGCGCCGCCCTGTCCCACACGGGCTCGCTGGCCGGCCGGGTGGAGGCCTTCGACGCGGTCGCCGGCCCCGCCGGCGTCATCCGGGTGGAGAGCGCCGACGGAGCGGTGGGCGTCATCGAGATGCTGCTCCACGCCAGCGAACCGCGCGGCGAGAACGTCGGCGGCCTGGTCTATTCCGGCGGCGTGCGCGGACTGGCCGAGGACGCCGCCGACCGGCACCGGGTGCCGCTGCCCGAGTTCGCGCCCGAGACCCGGGCGCGCCTCCGAGGGCTCCTGGGCGAGGCCCAGCCCATCAGCAACCCGCTGGACGCCAACGGCTACCTCAACCGCCCGCTGGAGGACGCGCTCAAGGTCGTGGACGCCGTGTACAACGACCCGGGCGTGGACATGGTGGTTTTCCAGGAGGACCTGCCGCCCCACGAGGGCGCCAACGACGCCAACCGGCGCCGCGCCGCGCGGGTGCTGGCCACCATGGAGGCCATCGACCGGCAGTTCCTGGGCGCCGACCGCAAGCCCTTCGCCCTCGTCTCCCCGGCGTCTTACGACCTCACGGAGTTCAGCCGCGCCGCCCGGCGCCGCTTCCCGCACATGGCGTGCCTCAACGAGCCCGAGCGCGCGTTCCGGGCCATCCGCGCGGTCATGGACTACCGGCGGCGCTGCCGGGAGACGGAGGCCGCGGGGGCGCCGGCTTTACCGGATTCGCTGACGGTGCGAATGGAGACACTGCGGCAACGGGCCGCCGCCGCGGCCACCCCGTTGCCGCTGACCGAACCGGAATCCAAGGAGCTGATAGGCGCTTTCGGGGTGCCCCTGGTCGAGGAAGGGCTGGCGCAAACCGAGAAGGAAGCGCAGGAACTGGCCGAACGTATCGGTTATCCGGTGGTGGTCAAGGGGGTGGCCGCGAGCCTCACCCACAAGAGCGACGCCGGGGCCGTACGGGTCAACGTCGGCGACACGGCGGCCGTGCAACAGGCCTGCCGGGACATCGCGCGCAACGCCGCCGCCCACGACCCGAGCATCCGCCTGGACGGCTGGCTGGTGGCGCGGATGGCGCCGCCCGGCCTGGAACTGGTGCTGGGCATCCAGCGGGACCCCGAGATGGGGCCGGTGGTGATGTTCGGCGCCGGCGGCGTGTGGCTGGAACTGGTGAAGGACGTGGCCTTCGGCGCGCCCGGGATGACCCGCGCCGGCGCCGCCCGACTCATCGATTCCACGCGCGCCGGCAAGCTGTTGGACGGATACCGCGGCCAGGACCCCTACGACCGCGACGCCGTCATCGATGCCTTGGTGGCCGTGGGGCGATTGGCGGCCGCGGCCGGCGACGTCATCGAAAGCCTGGACATCAACCCGTTCCTGGCGCTGCCCCGGGGCGCCGGAGGGCTGGCGCTGGACGCACTGGCAGTGGTCGCGCCCGGAGCAGGGCGGTGACACAAGAAAGGCGAAGCCATGGAACTCGTCCTCGATGAGGCACAGACGATTCTTCGGGAGAGCGCGGACAAGCTCGTCGAACGGCACGCCGGACCCGCCCGGTTCCGTGAGCTGCGTACCACCGACCACGGCTTCGATCGGGCGCGGCTCATGGAGGTGGCGGAAGCCGGGTGGCTGTCGCTGTTGGTTCCGGAGGAACGGGACGGCCTGGGCCTCGGTATCACCGAGGCGGCGCTGGTGCTGGAAGCCGCCGGCCGGGGTCTGATGACCGAGCCTGTCGCGGCGGTGATGGCCGCGGCGCGGGCGGTGGCTTCGGGACCCGGGACCATGGGCGCGGCCCTGGAAGAGTTGACAACGGGCCGCTCCGTCGTCGTACCGGCGCTGCACGACCCTGCCGCCGGGGACCCGGAGGGCGCGCGCGTCCAGGCGGTGGCCGAAGACGGCGGCTTCCGGCTCACCGGCCGGATCGGCGCGGTTCCCGGCGCGGCCGCGGCCGACGGTTTCATCGTCGGCGCCCGGAGCGGCGACGGCACGGTGGTGTGCCTGGTGCCGCGCGACGCTGGCGAACTGGAGGTCGTGCAGCGCGGGCGCGTGGACGGCACCGGTCACGCGGCGCTGACACTGGCGGACGTGGACATCGCCGCGGACGCGGTGATCGCGCAAGGCGCACGAGGCACGGAGGTCGCCTCGGCCACGCTGGACTTGGTGTTGCTCGGAACGTCCGCCGAGATGCTGGGCATCATGGAGCGGGGGCTGGCCCTGGCGGTGGACTACCTGGGAACGCGCGAGCAGTTCGGACGGCTCATCGGCTCGTTCCAGGCGTTGCAGCATCGGGCGGTCAACGACCACATCGACATCGAGTTGACCCGCTCCCTGCTCTACCAGGTATGCGTCGCCATGGACGAGGGGCGCGGCAACCGCGCGATGGTGGCGGCGGTCAAGGCCCGTGCCTCGGACGCGGTGCTCTCGGTGACCAAGTCCATGGTGCAGATGCACGGCGCCATCGGCTTCACCGACGAGTACGACGCGAGCCTGTACCTGCGCCGGGCCATGTCGCTGTCGGCGCAGTACGGCAACGCCGCCGCGCACCGCAAGCGCTACGCGCGGCTGTCGTCACGGGCTGCGTAACGGGTCAAGGAGAACCGATCATGGCCAACGACTCCGCTTTTCGACGCACCATCCGGTGGCCCGACGACAAGCTCGTATGCTGCACCTTCAGCGTGGCGCTGGAGGCCTTCCGCAAGACCGGCCGTTTCAAGATGGATTCACGCATCGACGTGAACCACAGCTCGCTGTCGCATGCGGAGTACGGCGGCAACGCCGGCATCTGGCGCATCCTCGAGATCCTGGAGCGGCAGAACGTGCGCGCCATGATCCTGGTGAACTCGCTGGCGGCGGAGAAGTGGCCGGACGCGGTGCGCGCGCTGCACGAGGCCGGACACGAGATCGCCGGCCACGGCACCACCAACGAAGTCAGCATGATCGAGCTGAGTCCGGAAGAACAGAAAGAGGAGATCGCCTCCTGCACCCGGATCCTGGAGGAGATCACCGGGGAACGGCCGGTGGGCTGGTTCGGTCCGGGCGGGCATCACACGGACGTCACGCTGGGACTCCTCGCCGAGGCGGGCTACCTGTGGTCTGGGGACCCGTCGGACGACGACATCCCCCATGTCGAATCGGTCGACGGCCGGCGCATCTGCGTCATTCCCAAGACTTGGTACGCCAACGACTGGCGCGCCTGGGGCAACGGCTTGGGCAACGCCGGCACCTTCTTCACCGGGTTCAAGGACGGGTTCGACTTCGTCTGGGAGGAGGCCAATCGAGGGCGCCCGGGCATGATCGACGCCTGCGTCCACGCCGAACTGGGCGGCCGGCCCTACCTCGCCGCCGGCTTCGAGCGCATCATCGAGTACGTCAACCGGCACCGCGGCGAGATCTGGCAACCCACTTATCGAGAGATCGCGGAGTATTGCCTGGGCGGCTAATCGAGTTTCGGGTTCCCCCGTCCTTCCCCGCCCCACCCCGCCTGGATTCCCGCTTCTGCGGGAATGACGGAAGGAGGCGCGAACGACGGAAGGAGGCGCGAACGACGTAGGGAAAACCTACAGCGCGTCCTCCCGGACCCTCCACAGGAACGGCAGCGGCACGGCGATGGCGACGGCCAAGGCGATCCAGGCCATCTTGTAGGACTCCGTGTAGTCGGCGATGAAACCGAAGGCCGGAGGCAGCACCACCACGCCGGCGAAAGCCACGGTGTTGGTCAGGCCGATGGCGACGCCGGCGACGCGGATGCCGACGACCTTGGCGACCAGGGCGAGGTACAGTCCTTGCCAGCTCATGGTGCCGAGGCCGAGGAGCGACACCACCACGGCCACGAGCCACCAAGGCATCCCGGGCGACAGGAAGGCGGTGGCCGCGCCGGCGGCGGAGCCGAGCAGCGCCAGCATCATGAGCACCGGCACGCGCCGCCCGTAGAAGGCCCTGTCGCTGACGATGCCGAAGCCGATGCGGCCGGCGCCGCCGCAGGCCTGTCCCACCGCCAGCAACGCGGCGGCGAAGACCAGGGAGAAGAGCACGTCCTCGGTGAGATACAGCTCGATGTAGCTGATGTAGCACCACTGGCATCCCGCGAGCACCGCGGCGTAGAACGCCCCCGCCCAGATGTCCCCGCGCCGGATGATCTCCCTCAACCCCACCGCGGGCGCCGCGCCGTCCGCGACCGGCGCCCGCTCCGGTTCCCGGTAGAACAGCAGCACCAGCACCCCGGTGGCCACCGTGATGACGCCCACCACGGACAGCGCCGGGCGCCACCCGTAAACCAGGCCCAGGGACGGCAGCGTGAGCGCCGCGATGGTGCCGCCGAGAGGGATGCCGGTCTGGCGGATGCCCATGGCGGTGCCGCGCTCGCGGTCCGGGAACCAGCCGGCGATGGCCTTGCTGCCGGCCGGGGTGCCGGTGGCGATAGGGAGTCCCAGGAGCAGGAAGAGGACGAGGAGCCCGGGGAAGTCCCGTGCAAACGGCCATGGTTCCGAGGGGAGCCGCCCCGTGGGATGAAACAGAGGGGCATCTGTAAGGGGCTTACCGACGCAGTCGGCTTCGTGGCAGTGTGTGTGAAGGCGGCGGGGATGGGAGAGCGTGGATTTAACGGT
>JAJDXX010000011.1 GCA_022823055.1 Candidatus Binatia bacterium
CGCCTGGATTCCCGCCCCCGATCGGGGTCGAGGGTAAACTTGCGCGGGAATGACTCATTGGGGTGTAGCGGAATTCCGTAACTACCAAAAATCATTGAACAAGATTTTATTTTGATATCAATGACGGAGGGGATGCCCCATATCAGTCCAATCGCTGTAATATTCGGACAGGCTGCCAGGAAACCCTCTTCGCTATCGCCTCGATGGAGCAGGCGAGGGGCTCGGGCGGCTCGACGGCCCGCAGGGCGGCATCGACGTCCTTGAGGCCGTGGCCCGTGGACAGGACGACGACTCGCTCCGCGGACGAGACGTCGCCGCGATCGACGAGCTTCACGAGGGCCGCCACCGCCGCGGCCGCGGCCGGCTCCGCGAAGAGTCCGGCGGTCCTGCCCAACAGCGGCATCGCTTCCAGGATCTCGCCGTCCGACACGGTTACCGCGGTCCCGCCGGAAGCGCGGAGGTCCTGCACCGCCATGACCCCGTTGCGTGGCAACGCCACGCTGATGCTGTCGGCCAGGGTGTCTTCGGTCACGGGGCGAACGGTCCCGTCGCCGTCGAAGGCCTGCTTGATGGCCTGGGAGCCCTCGGCCTGGGCCGCCACCAGCCGCGGCAGGCGCGGGATCCACCCCAGCCGGTGAAGATCCGTGAATCCTTTCCAGACCCCGCTCAGGATGCAGCCGTCTCCGGTGGCGACGATGACGGTGTCGGGCGGCTCCCAGCCGAGCTGCTCGGCGATCTCCAGCGCCACCGTCTTCTTCCCCTCCACGGTGTAGGGGTTGTAGCCGGTGTTGCGGTTGTACCACCCGAAGCGGTCGGCCGCCTCGACGCAGAGGCTGAATGCTTCGGAATAACTGCCGCGGATAGAAAGAACGTCGGCGCCGAAGATCAGGAGTTGCGCCACCTTGGCCCGGGGCGCCGTCTCGGGCACGAAGATGTGACAGGGCAGTCCCAGCGCCGCGGCAAGGCACGCCAGCGACGCCCCCGCGTTGCCGGTGGAGGCGGCGGCGAACTCCCGGCGGCCCAACTCCTGCCCCTTGAGCAGCACCACGGAGCTGGCGCGGTCCTTGAGGGAAGCGGAAGGGTTGGCGGTATCGTCCTTGATCCAGAGGCGTTCCAGGCCCAGGGCTCTTCTCAAACCGGGGGCCGGGTAAAGCGGGGTCGCTCCCACCGCCAGCGGAAACTCCACCGCGTCCGCCGCCAGCGGCAACAGCGGAAGGTAGCGCCAGTGATCCCGGAAAGGCGCCGCGGCCAAGCCGTCGCGGCTCGCCGACGCGTTGATGCGGTCATAGTCATAGGAGACCCGCAGGGTGCCCAACTCGCCGCATTCGGGGCAACTGTACCGGATGGAATCTTCCCGGTAGGCGGCGCCGCACAGGACGCAGGTCATGCTTTCCGGAAGAGGCATCGTCAGTGTCCTGTCCGAACGGCGTCCTCCAACTTCGCTTCGCTACGCTCAGAACGAACGGGGTAACGCGTCCACAAGCATTCGTACCGAGCGAAGCGGAAGTCAGCGAAGCAGAGGCGAAGAACGCCGTTCTGGACAACAGAGTTCACTACCGAACGATGTGGAGGTTCCGGCGCGCCAGGTTGGCGCGGTCTTCCTCGCGGATGGGATGCTCGCGGTCGGGAATATCCACGCCCTCGTCCTTGCCGAACAGCGGCGTGGAGAAGTAGCGCATGCCGGTGTCGTTGATCATGGTCACGATCATCTTCGTGGACGGGAGCGCCGCCGACAGCTTGTTGGCCGCGGCCACGTTGCAGCCGGACGAGATGCCGCACAGCACGCCCTCTTCCCGGGCCAAGCGCCGGGCCATGGCGATGGAGTCCTCGGAGGAGACCGTCACCACGCCGTCCACGTAGTCGAGGTCCAGGTTCTCCGGGATGAAGCCGTCGCCGATGCCCTCGATGGCGTGAGGTCCCCAGGTGCCGCCGGACAGGATCGGACACTCCTCCGGTTCCACGGCGTAGATCTTCGCGTCCGGGTTCTGCTCCTTCAGGTACTTGCCGACCCCGGACACCGTACCGCCGCTACCCTGGGAAGCCACGAACACGTCCACCGCGCCGCCGGTCTGGTGCCAGATCTCCGGCCCGGTGGTTTCGTAGTGGGCGGCGATGTTGTCGCGGTTGGAGAACTGGCCGGGCTCCCAGTAGCGCCCGGGCTCGGCGCGCTTGAGCTCCTCCACCTTCTCCAGGCACAGGTCCACGTCGCTCTCCGCCCCGGGCGTCAACACCAGTTCCGCGCCGTAGGCGCGCATGGAGGCCTTGCGCTCCTCGCTCATGCCCTCGGGCATCACCACCACCACCGGATAGCCGCACACCGCGCCGATCATCGAGGTGGCGATGCCGGTGCTGCCGGTGGAGGCCTCCAGGATGGTCATGCCGGGCTTGAGGTCGCCGCGTTCCTCCGCGCTCCGCACCATGCGCCGCAGGATCCGGTCCTTGAGGCTTGAGGACGGGTTCATGAACTCCAGCTTGCCGCACAGGGTCTGCGGCCCGGCGGCCACCTTGCGCAGGCGCAGCAACGGCGTCAGCCCCGCCGCCTCGGTGATGTCCTCCGCGATCCGTCCCCGGGATGCCCAGTCCGTCATGACTTTCCTTTCCCGCCGCCTGTGTCCGCCGTCGTCAGATGCCGAGCATCGCCCGCGGGTTGTCGATGATGAGCTTCTCCACGTTCCGGGGCGACACTCCCTTTTCGTACAGGCCCTGGGCGTAGAGCCACAGCGCCTCCGGCGGCAGTGGGTTGTGGGACTGGCCGGTGTCGCTCATGACCACGCAGTTGTCGAAGCCCATGGAGTCCATGATGCCCTTGGTGAACTCCAGGTTCACGTACGCCCACATGGGCGAGATGGTGCAGTAGCCGAACTCGCCGAGAGCGCCGTAGCGCATCATCTGCTTGAGGAAGTCGAGGTTCATGCCCGCGGGCACACGGAAGTAGGGATGGGTGATGAGTATCTTCTTGACGCCGCGCTCATGGGCCGCCTTCACGAGGAGTTCGATCTCCCCGAGTGAAAGGTGCGCGGTGCCGAGGATGGCGTCGTACTTGGCGATGAGCTCCAGCACCACCAAGGCTTCCTCCACCACCTTGCCGTCCTTGACCGCGGAGATGGGCTCGCCCCACACGAAGTCCGCGCCGCTGGTCTGGGTGTCGTAGCTGCCGCGGGCGCCGTGGACGTCGACGTGATGGGCGGCGTCGATGGTGGGCATCCAGATCTCTTTGGCGCCGAGCCGCAGCCCCACCTCGGCCGCGGCCGGGTTGATGCCGCCGACAAACTGGTTCATGACCACGCCGCCGAACACCTTGATGTCCGGGAACTCCTGCTGGATGAGATAGGCGCGGCTCACCGTGCTCTCGTGATGGCACTTGAGAACGATGGCCGCCATGCCCGCGTCCGAGGCGGCCTTGACGGCTTCACGGTCGTCCACCCTCCGCTGGAACACGCAGGGATACGAGTGCACGTGCAAGTCCACGGCGCCGTCGAGCTTCATGAATTCCATGTCATTCCTCCTCGGCTATCCCCTCGGAATGGCAAGCCCACTCCAAATCGTCGTTCCCGTTTTCGCGGGAATCACCCATGTCGGCTTGCAGCCGACACAAAGGGGGATGAAAATGGGGCGCCGGCCCCCCCCCCAATGAGTCATTCCCGCGGAAGCGGGAATCTAGGCGGGGTGGGCCGGGCGATGAGGCCGCCACACCCCCCACCCCTGGATTCCCGCTTCCGCGGGAAATGACTCATTGGGGTGTAGCAGGATTCCGTAACTACCAGAAATCACTGAACAAGATTCTATTTTCATATCAATGACGGCCTTCGCGACTACTCAACTCCACGAAACCAATCATCCCATCCCCACCAACTCCACGTCCAACTCCCGGCCCACCGCCTCGAGGGCCGCCTGGTTGCTGGTGACGATGGGCAGGTCATACGCCGTCTTGAGTTTCGGCAGCGTCGCCACCGCCTGGAAGTTGGTGCAGGAGATGAACAGTGCGTCTACAGCCGGGGCCGCGCCGAGCTTCTCCCGGGCGAAGGCCAGGATCTCCGGCGGCTCCACCAGCGCCAGGTTGAAGTTGACGCTGATGCCCATGCCGTGGATCGACGCCACCTCGATGCCGTCGTCTTCCACGCTGGCCTTGATGCGCACGTTGAGGTCCTCGATGTAGGGCGTGATCACCGCTACCCGCCGCACCTCTAGCCCCATGAGCTTGCGCCGCACCGACTCGATGACGCTGACGGTCGGCTTGCCGGTGACCTCCGAAATGCGCCGGCACAGCTCGGCGTCGTAGGCATTGCCCCGGAGCGCCCCGGCGCTGGTGCAGCCGAAGACCACCACGTCCGGCTTGGCCGTGGCCACGTCGCCGGCGGTGGGCAGGCAGTGATCGTCGAGCATCTCTTCCTCGCCCTTCACGGTGGTGGCCTCCATGTACATCCGTCCCGGATGCACCGTGGCCGATGCCGGCAGGTGGCGGTAGAAGTCCACCTCCATGACCGTGTTGGAAGAGGGGATGAGCAGTCCTACCCGTTGCGCCAATGTGCCGTCTCCTTGTCCCGCCTGTCCGCCTGTCAGTCTTCCTCGAACTCGCCCCGGATCCGTGCCTCCTGGATGGCGAAGAATACCCGCTCGGGCGTGATGGGGGTTTCGGTGATGCGGATGCCGATGGCGTCGTGGATGGCGTTCAGGATCGCCGGCGTGGTGGGGATGGTGGCCGGCTCGGCCACGCCCTTGGCGCCGAACGGCCCCCGAGGGTCGGGCACCTCGACGATCTCGCACTCTATGTCGGGAACGTCCATGGCGGTGGGCACGAGGTAGAATGCCAGCGAGTTCGTGCGCGGGATGCCGCCCTCCAGGATGTGCTGCTCGTAGAGGCCGTAGCCCAGCCCCATGGTGGCGCCGCCTTCGATCTGCCCTTCCACCGCCACCGGGTTGATGGCCTTTCCCGCGTCGGTGGCCGACACCAGCTTGGTCAGGCGAACACGCCCGGTCTCGGTGTCCACCTCCACCTCCGCCAGTTGGGTCGCCCAGCCGTAGGTCGCGTAGGCGTCCCCCTGGGAGGTCTCCGGGTCCACGTCCGCGGTGGTGTTGTCGTGCCAGCCCCAGGCGGCCGCGCGCCGGCCGTGGAAGTGGAGCTGGTGTGCCACCTTGCCCACGGACACCATCTCGTGGCCCGATTCGATCTCGCATACCTGCCCGCGCCGCACCGCGAGGTTCTCCTTCGGGCACTCCAGCATGCGCGACGCCATGTCGAGGATCTGCTCACGCAGCTCCGCCGCGGCGTTCTGCACCGCCACCCCCTGGACGAAGGTGGCCCGGCTGCCGGACGTGGGGCCGGCGTCGGGCGTGCTGCCGGTGTCCGCCGCCACGACGCGGATCTGGTCGGGCTCGATGCCCAGCTCTTCCGCGGCCACCTGCGTAACCACGGTCATGACCCCCTGGCCCATGTCGCATGCGCCCGAGTACACCGTGGTGGTGCCGTCCTCGGCCATCTCGATCTCGGCGGAGCCGATGTCGGCCCGGCTGAAGCCGTAGCCGATGCCGTAGTACATGGAGCCGATGCCCAAGCCTTTTCTGATTGCCATGGCCAACCTACGAGTCGGACGACGCGGCCTCGGGCCGGTTGAAGCGCAGCTCTCGCGCGCTCATGTAGTCCTTGATCCGCTGCAGCGTCGCCTCGATGCCGCAGCCCTCGTTCATCAACTGTCCGGTGGAGGAGGCGAGCCCGGGCTTGAGGCAGTTCTTCAGGCGGAACTCCAGCGGCGACATGCCCAGCTTGTGGGCCAACTGGTCCATCTGGGACTCGTGCGCCACCGCCGCCTGCATCACCCCGAAGCCGCGCATGGCCCCGGAGGTGAGGTTGTTGGTGTAGAGCGTGTAGGTATCCACGCGGATGTTGGGCACGTCGTAAGGGCCGGTGGCGTGGATGCCCGCCTTCTTGATGACGTACGCGCCCAGGGAAACTCCCGCGCCGGTGTCGCCGTATATGTCGCCGTCGAGAAACGTGAGCCTGCCGTCGGCGCTGGCGCCGGTGCGGAAGTTCATGGCCATGGGATGGCGCTTGGTGTTGGCGACGAGCGACTCCTCGCGGGTGTAGACCAGGCGCACCGGGCGGCGCGTCTTGAGCGCCAGCAGCCCCACGTGGATCTCGGCGGTGATGTCGTCCTTGCGCCCGAAGCCGCCGCCGATGGGCGCCTGTATCACGCGCACCTTGTTCATGGGCAGGCCCAGCGCGGGCGCGATCTGCCGGCGGTCGCGGTACGGGTACTGGGTCCCCACCAGGATGTTGAGCACGCCCGACGGATCGACGTAGGCCAGTCCCGCTTCGGGCTCCATCGGGACATGGTCCATCCGGTGCGTGTGGTAGGCGTTCTCCACGATCACCGCGGACTCCCGGACGCCCTTGTCCAGGTCGCCCTTGCGCACCGTCGTGTGCTGGAAGACGTTGCCGCCTTCGTGGATCTTGGGCGCATCGGGGTCCAGCGCGTCCGCGTAGGTGAGGATCGGCCGCAGGTGCTCTATGTGCACCTTGATTTTCGACGCCGCCTCTTCCGCCGCCTCCTCGTCCTCGGCCGCCACCAGCGCCACGGCGTCTCCCACCGACCGCACCTTTTCTTCCGCCAGCGCGCACTGGTCCGGCACCGCCAGTCCGAAGCGGTTGCTGCCCGGCACGTCCTTGGAGGTGAGCACGGCATGGACCCCGGGAACCCGCGCGGCCTCCTCGGTCTCGATGCGCTTGATCACCGCGTGCGGCGTGTCGGCCCACAGGATCTTGCCGTGGAGCATGCCCGGCACCACCATGTCGCCCACGTACTCGGTGGCGCCAAGCGCCTTTTCAAGGGCGTCGGGCTTGGTGACGTTCTTGCCGATCCAGTGATACGGAGCCTGGGTCTCTTCCGCGGTCTCCGTGGAGGGGTCTTCGCTCATGACGCAGCACCTCCATTCCCTGACTGTTCCTTCATTTCGAGGGCCGCCGCCCGCACGGCCTTGACGATCTTGCCGTATCCCGTGCAGCGGCAGATGTTGCCGGAGATGGCGAAACGGATCTCCTCGTCGGTGGGGTCCGGGTTGTCCCGCAGCAAGGCATACGCGCTCATGATCATACCGGGGGTGCAGTAGCCGCACTGCACGCCCCCCTGCTCCACCATCTGGCGCTGGATCGGGTGCGGAACGCCTTCCTCGGCCAGCGCCTCGATGGTGACGACGTCCCGGTCCGCCGCGTCCGGCACGAGCACCAGGCAGGAAACCACCGGCCGGCCGTCCAGCAGCACCGTGCACGAGCCGCACTCGGCCTCGTTGCAACCCTTCTTGCTGCCGGTGAGCCGAAGGCGTTCGCGCAGCACGTCCAGCAGAGACTCATGGGCGCCGGCTTCCGCTTCCAGGTCCCGGCCGTTCACCCGGAGAACATACCGCTGTTTCATGGCGTCTCCGTCCCGCCGTCGCCGCGCGCCCTCTCCACCGCCCGGCGCAGCACCCGCACGACGAGGATGCGCACCAGCTCCTTTCGGTACGCCGCCGTACCGCGGATGTCGTCGATGGGGTTGCACTGTTCCATGGCCGCGGCGCCGGCCTGCTGGAGCACCTCCGGCGTGGGCTCCTTCTCCCGCACCAGATCCTCGGCGCGGAGAGCGCGGATGGGCGTGGGCGCCACCGCCCCGAGGGCGATGCGCACGGCCTCGATGTGATCGCGGTCCGGGTCGAGGGTTACCCTGGCCGCCGCGCTGGCTATGGCGATGTCCATGGCCGAGCGCGGCGTGAAGCGCTCGAAGGCGTCGCCGGTGTGCGGCGCCGGCTCGGGCACGTCCACCGACAGCAGCAGCCCGGCGTTCCCCAGCACCGAGGCCCCCGGTCCCGCGAAGAAGTCCTCCACCGGCACGCTTTCCTGTCCGCCGTCGTCGTTGCGGAAGCTCGCCGTCGCCCCCAGCACCATCAGCGGCGGCGCCGTGTCGGCCGACGGCGAGGCGTTGCACAGGTTGCCGCCCACGCTCGCGATGTTTCTCAACTGCAACGATCCCACCACTCGAATCGCCTCGAACAACGAGGGATAGCCGCCCGCCACGGCCGCCGCGGTCTCCAGGTCGCGCATGGGCGTGCACGCGCCGATGTGCAGGCCGCCGTCGCGCGCGCAACTCCAGTCGGCGAGACCGGGTATGCGCTTGAGGTTCACCAGCCCCTGGCATTGTGCCGCCCGGCGGCGCAACTGTATGACGATATCGGTGCCTCCGGCAAGGGGCTTGCGCGCCCCCGCTCCCTCGCGCAGGAGGCCGCACGCTTCGTCCAGCGACGTCGGCTCGAAGTAGTCAAAACGCATGGATCAGGTCCCCGGGCGAGCGGTCAGCTTGGGAATCACCTCCGAGGCGATGATCTCCACCTGCTCCGGCTGGTACCGGTACGGGATCAGGATGATCCGGTGCACGCCCGCGTCCACGTGGGCCTGGAGCTGCTCCACGCATTCGTCCACGGTGCCGCGGATGGCGTGCTCGATGGTCGAGTCGCTCCACTTGGCGATGTCCCACTCGGTTGAGAGCCAGTGGCGCATGGGCGCATCGGCTTCCTCGCGGGGCGGCCCGACGTAGATGGCCAACTGGTTGGTGGCCGTGAGCTTCGAGGGATCGCGGCCGGCCTTCTCGGCGGCGTCCAGGACCTTGGCCCAGCTCTTGATGAAACTCTCGGGGGTGTAGAAATAGGTCAGCCAGCCGTCGCCCTTGCGCCCGGCGCGCCGCAGCACGCGGTCGATATAGCCGCCGATCAGGATGGGCGGATGGGGCTTCTGCACCGGCTTGGGCAGGAGCACGGCCGAGCGCAGGTTCAACTCGTCCACCTGCTCGGTGACGAAGTCCTCGGTCCACAGCCGCACCAGCAGGTCGAGGTTGCGCTCGAAGATCCGGCCGCGGTCCTTGAAGGAGATGCCCACCGCGTCGAACTCGCGCGCGTACCAGCCGGAGGCGGCCCCCAGGAGCAGGCGCCCGTTGGAGATCTGGTCCAGGCTGCCCAAAACCTTGGCCGCCACCACCGGGTTGCGCAGCGGCAGCACCATCACCCCGGTGCCCAGCCGGACGCGCTTGGTGCGCACCGCGATGGCCGTAAGGATGGTCAGGGAATCCAGCACCGGGAAGCTCGGGTCCACGCCCAGCAGGATATGGTCCCAGGCCCACAGCGACTCGAAGCCCAGCTCCTCGGCGCGCTCCGCGTAGCGCAGCAACCCCTCCACGTCCGGAGTCTCGCCCGGACCGACGAAATTTCGAATGGCGACGCCAAACTGTACCGGCATGCGTTGTTTCTCCTACCCGAGGAAATTCCTCTCGGGGTCGATGCTGCGAAGGGTCTCCAGTTCCTCGGCGCTGGGCGGCTCGGTCACCGGGACGTGCTCGGGCGCCGGCAACTCGAAACCTGTATTGTCCCGCACCTGCTGGACGGTGACCCCGGGATGAAGGCTCTCCAGTTGCAGGCGCCGGCTCTCCGGGTCGAACGCCAGGGTGCCCAGGTGGGTGACGATACGGCTCACGGTGCCGAAAACGAGCCCGGCGTCGCGGCGCGAGTCGCCCCCCGACAGAAAACCCGGACTGGTCACGAAGTCCACCTTCGGCACGAAGCGGCGCCGCTCGTGCATGGTCACCACCATGACCCGGCGGCACAACGAGATGATGTCGTTGGCGCCGCCGCTGCCCGGCAGGCGCACCTTGGGACGCTCGTAGCCGCCGATGACGCTGGAGTTGAGGTTGCCGTAGGGGTCGATCTGCGCGCCGCCCACGAAACCCACGTCGAGGAACCCCCGCTGCGCGAACAGGAACGTATCGGTGATGCCCGGCAGCATCTGCGCCCGCGGCGCGGTGCGCATCTCGTTGGTGGAGTACGGCAGCCGCCCGGGAACCATGCGCGGCCCCATGCTGCCGCCTTCCACCACGATGACGAGCTGCGGCGCGCGCGTCTTCTGCGCCAGCACCGCGGCCACCAGGGGCACGCCCACGCCGGCGAACACGGAGGTGACGCCGGCGAGCTGGCGCGCCGCGACCACGGCCAGAAGCTCGGTGTCCGAGTAGCTCATCGCGGCCCCAGAAGCTCCTCGGCGCAGCGCCGCTGGCGTGCCAGCGCCTCCTCGCCGAACAGCGCCAGATACTGCTCGTGGCCGGAAACGCCGTGGACGTAGCGCTCCAGGTAGTCGTTGACGGCGCCGGTACCGCGCGCCTTGACGGCGTCCGTATAGGCCTCGAAGTGGGCGAAGTCGGCCTCGTAGAGGCCGTAGCATTCGTGCGGGAAGGAACCGTAGGGCATCTCCACCACCGCGTCCACCACGAGCCCCGGGATCACCGTGCGGTCCGGCTGGCGGCGGATCTCCTCCTCGTCGACGATCTCCTCGGCCGTGACAATGACGGTGGCGGCGGCCTTGGCGATGTCCGTGTCCATGTGCGGATAGCCGTCGATCTGGCAGTTGCCGAAGCGGTCGGCGCGGTGCACGTGGAGCAACGCCACCTCCGGGAACAGGGCCGGCACCAGGCACAAGGTCTCTCCCGTGAACGGGCACTGCATCGTCTTGGTGTCGGTCACGCCCATCAGGTCCGAGCCCAGCATGGTGAGGGTAGGCAGGAACGGCACCCCCATGGCGCCGGCGCGGTAGCGCAGCCCGAGCCCCAGATGACTCCATTCCTCGAAGCGGATGCGCCCGCCTTCCACCTCCTCGCGCAGCTTGAGGGACAGCCCCCAGGGCAGCGCGATGTCGAACCAACTGGTCATGAGGCCGTCCACGGCCTTGGACGCCATGAACAGCTCGCCCTCGTAACACATGAGGTTGCGCGACAGAGTGAGACCACGCCGTCCCTGGCGCAGAACCTCCATGAGCGCCGCCAGCGGGCTGCGCGAGAAAAGGCAGCCGCCGATGGCGATATGGTCGCCGTCGCGGACCTTTCGGACCGCCTCTGTCAGGGTGGTGAGCTTGTCCCCCGTGGACTGGGGCTTCGCCTCGAGCCGCCTCCGGGCTTCCACGAAATCGGCCGATCTCATCGGAAGCGAGCGCCTCCTCGCGACCCTCTGCTCAGGCTGTCGGAGCCGGGATGACCAGGAGTCTGCATCGTGTCCGTTGTGCGCTCCGCCATGCTCACGGCTGCTAACACCTTACCCGGATTCAGTCAACTCCACCGGGACGCTGATCCATGCGGACGAGCACGACGCTCCAGAGATGGCTTGGTCCAATTAGTGGCCTGTAACGGGCCACTAATGCCCGACCAGAAAGCGAGCGCAAAGCTCGCCGATGGCGTCGGTGCGTTCGGGGTGAAGCCATTTGAGACCAGGGTCGGCGCGAAACCACGTGAGCTGGCGCTTGGCCAGACGCCGGGTCGCCTGCTGCATGGCGGCCAGCATGGCGGACTCGTCGAGATGGTCCATGAGACATTCCATGGCTTGGCGATAGCCAACGCTCTGCATGCTGCGCAGGCCCGCGTGATAGCCCCGATCCAGGAGCCCGCGCGTCTCGTCCAGCAGCCCGGCCGCCAGCATCTCGGCGCAGCGCCGGTCGATGCGCTCGTAGAGTTCCGCGCGCGGCCGCGCCAGTGCCACTCCGAGCACGTCGAAGGGACGGTCGCCGAAACCATGGGCGCGCTGCCACTCGCTCAACGGCCGGCCCGTATGCGCGTGGACCTCCAACGCGCGCACGATGCGCACCCGGTCCCGCGGCTCAATGCGCCGCGCCGCTTCCGGATCCACGCGTTCGAGGCGCTCGAAGAGATGGCCGACGCCGTGCTCGGCCGCGGCCTGTTCCAGGTCGGCGCGGAGCGCTGCATCCCGGCCCGGCCCCTCGAAGAGGCCGCGCGTCAGTGCCTTCACGTATAGTCCGGTGCCGCCGGCCACCAACACGTTGTGCCCGCGCGCGCGTATGTCTTCGATGGCCGCGAAGGCGTGCTCCCGGAACAGTGCCGCGTTGAAGTCCTCGTCGGGGTCCACGACGTCCAGCAGGTGGTGGCGCACCCGTCGCCGCTGCTCTCGCGTGGGCTTCGCCGTGCCGATGTCCATGTAGCGGTACACCTGCATGGAGTCGGCGCTGACGATCTCCGCGTCCACACGCCCCGCGACCTCCAGGGCCACGTCGGTCTTGCCCACCCCGGTAGCGCCCGCGATGCACACGATCCTGGGTTTGGCCGGCGTCATGAGGGCATCTCTCGCGGGGTAGATCCCATACGAATTTCATCCCTCCCGCGTTCCAGGCCGTGTCAAGACTCCGCTCGGAAAGAAATGGCACCAATCCCCTGAATCGTCATTCCCGCGGAAGCGGGAATCCAGGGGTGGGGGGGTGCGGCGGCCTCATTGCCCGGCCCCACCCCGCCTGGATTCCCGCCCCCGATCGGGGTCGAGGGCAAGCTTGCGCGGGAATGACTCATGGGGGTGTAGCGGGATTCCGTAACTAATTGAAATCACTGAACAATTGTTTATTTTCATATCAATGACGTACTTGTACGGGCGCGGTCAGGCGCGGCGGAACATGCGCTCCAACTGGCCGCGGCTGAACTGGACCATGACCGGGCGGCCGTGGGGGCACTGGGTGGCGAACTCGGTGCGGTCGAGTTCGCGGAGCAGCGCCTCCATCTCTTCCTTCTCGAGCGCGCGGTTGGCGCGGATGACGCTGTGGCACGCGATGGTCATCAGCCGCTCCTGAAAGCCCCGGTGCAGTTCCGCGGAATGCCCGGTCTCGGCGAGATCGCTGACGATGGCGCGCACCGCGTCGCGGTAGTCGCCCTGGGCCAGGAGCGCCGGCACCGCCCTGAGAGAGAAGGTGTTGCGGCCGAACGGCTCCAGCGTGAATCCCGCCCGCTCCAGCGTGACCAGGTGCTCTTCCAGCACCAGGGCCTCGGTGACCGGCAACTCCAGGATCTGCGGCATCAGGAGTTCCTGGCGTTCGATGCGGCCCTGCTCCAGGTCCTCGTGCATGCGCTGGTAGGCGATGCGCTCGTGCGCGGCGTGCTGGTCGATGAGCACCATTCCGGGGCCGCCCTGGCACAGGATGTAGCAACCCAGCACCTGCCCCACCACCGTCAGCGACGCGAACGGGCCGGGCTCCGCCGGCTTCGGTGCCGCGGGCGCCGGCAGGCCAGGCGCGGTCTCCTGGAAGCCGCGACGCGGGCCGAGTGGCAGCACCGGTTGAGCCCGGCCCGCGTAGTAGGGCTGCGCGGGCTCGTGCACGTTGCCGGTGCGGGGGGCCGGCGACCGTGTTTCCGGCCCGTACGGGTTCCCGGCGCCGGGGGCGTTCCCTCGACCCATGGCGTCTCCGGCGTCGGACGCGTTCCCAAGGCCGGAGGCGTTCTCTATACCGGACGCGTTCTCGGAGTCGAACGGCCTCCCCGGGTCGAGCGGGGGACGACCGGGACCCGCTTGGCCCGGCATCCACCCGGAGGCCGTCGCCGACGCCCCTTCGGCCGCCGCCCTCAAACCCCCGCGCACCGCGTGCAGCACGGTTTCGTAAAGCTCGGACTGGCGCCGGAAGCGCACCTCGGTCTTGGCTGGATGCACGTTCACGTCCACGTACGCGTGGGGAATCTCCAGGTAGAGGATCGTCGCCGGGTAGCGCCCCTTCATGAGCAGGGTGTCGTAGGCCTTGAGCATGGCGTGGTTCAACAGCCGGTCGCGCACGAAGCGGCGGTTGACGAACGTCACCATGTAACGGGAGTTGCTGAAGGATTTGGGCGCCTGGCTGGCGAAACCGGTGCAGCGCAGATGCTCGCCGTTCAGCGAGAACGGCGCCAGATCGCTGCCGGCGTCGCCGAACACCTGCCGCACGCGGTCCCGGAGGCGCGCGGCGGCGACGTAGTCCGCCAGGCGCTTGCCGCCGTGATGCAGGCGGAAGTGCACCGACGGGTGCGCCAACGCCGTGCGGTTGACCACGTCCGTCACGTACTTGATCTCGGTGCGCGGCGCCTTCATGAACTTGAGGCGCGCGGGCACGTGGAAGAAGAGGTCGCGCACCTCGACGGTGGTGCCCACGGGACAGCCGGCGGCCGTGGGAACGCCCTTGCGGCCGTTCTCCACCCGGTAGCGGCAGCCCGCTTCCTCGGACGCCGGGCGCGACACCATCTCCACCGCGGCCACCGAGGCGATGCTGGGCAACGCCTCGCCGCGAAACCCCATGGTGGCGATGGCCGCGAGGTCGGCCTCGTCCTTGATCTTGCTGGTGGAATGGCGCTCGAAGGCCAGGGGAACGTCGTCCGCGGCCACGCCCTCGCCGTCGTCGCTCACCCGGATGAGAGAGGTGCCGTTGCCTTCCACGAGCACGGAGATTTCCGTGGCGCCGGCGTCAAGGGCGTTGTCCAGCAGTTCCTTGACCACGGATGCCGGCCGCTCCACCACCTCGCCGGCGGCGATGCGATCGATCAGGTTGTCGGGCAGCACCGCGATCTTCATGACACGCGCCTACCAGGCCATCTCCAGGCACTCCAGCACCTGCGATGCCGAGTGGATCTTCTTGGGGTTGTTGTGGGTGCTGATGTCGTCCAGCGCGGCCTCGGCCAGGGACGGTAGCGCGTCGCGCGGGACGTCCAGGTCCCGGAGCCGCAACGGCAACCCCATCTTCACGTTCATGCCGTACACCACCTCGGGCGCCTGGGCCGCGGCCTTGATGTCGTCGGGCTCGTCGACCCCCATGACCCGGGCCATGCGCGCCATGGCCTCGGTGGTGCCGTCCAGGTTCCAGCGCATGGCGTAGGGCAGCATGAGCGCGTGGATGTTGGCGTGGGGCACGGTGAAGCGGCCGCCGATGACGTGGACGATGCCGTGATGGATGCCGGTCCAGGCGCTGTAGACCCCCATGCTGGAGAGGGTGGCGGCCACCTGCATCTCGCCGATGGCCTCCAGGTCGTTCATGTCCGCCACCAGCCGCGGCAGGTAGGTGGTGATGGGCCCGATGGCCGCCAGGCAATAGGCCTGGCTCAGGATCTGGGTCTGGGTCGAGTAGACGGCTTCCACGCAGTGCGCCAGGGCGTTCATGCCCGAAGCCGCCAGGAGCTTGGGCGGCGCGGTCTGCGCCGCCTCCGGGTCCAGCATGACCGTCCGCGGCGACATCTTGGGATCGGCCAGGATGAGCTTGTACCCGCCTTCCGCCAGCCCGGCGGAATAGCTGTACTCGCCGCCGGAGAAGGTGGTCGGGATGGCGATGTGCGGCAGCTTGGGTGCCGGCATGGGCGGCACTTCCTTCTTGTCCGGCGGGATGAAGTGGGTGGCCAGGTCCTTCAGCGGACGGCCTTCCGCCATGAGCGCGGCCATGCCCTTGGCGGTGTCGATGGAGCTGCCGCCGCCGACGCTGACGAAGGCGTCCGCGCCCGCGGCCGTGGCCTGCTCCGCCGCCACCGCGATGGAGTCTGTGGGAGAATGCGGCTGCACTGTGTCGAAGACGCCCACACACATGTCGCCCAAGGCCGACCGCACCGCATCCAGCAGGTACGTCCTGGTGATGGAGGGCGAGGTCACCACGAACACGCGCTCCGCGCCCAGACGCCGCACCTCGTCCGCCAACTGCCGCACCACCCCGCGGCCGAAAACGATGCGCTCCACGCGCGGATTGCTGTACTCGAACGGGAAAACCGCCATCTTACCTCCTTGCCCGCATCTCAGCTAAGCTCACGAATGTCCCCTCGTCACCGTACCCGGACCATCGGAACGTCATAGGCCGCAAGGACGGCGTCCGCCGTGACCAGTATCAGACCTTCGATCCGCGCCTGGGCTACCATCACACGGTCAAACGGGTCCCGGTGGTGCGGCGGCAACCCGGCGGCGGCAAGCGCGTGCCCATGCGTGATCGCGAGGCCCGAGAACCGGCTCAGACGCACGCGTTCGGGCACATAGATTTCTGGAGGCTCCGGGAGCGGCAGCTTGCCGATGGCGTACTTGATCGCGATTTCCCATACGCTTGCCGCTGAAAGGTACCTCTCGGTCGCGGGATCGGCCAGAATCTCAAGCAGGTCAGCGTCGAAACGCCTGCGGGCCGTCTGGAGCCACAACCAACAGTGGGTGTCAAGGAGATACTTCAAACTTCAAACGGGGTCCACCCGGCAGTCCCCGGAGGTGTGTTTCCGACCCGAACAAGCCACTAGTCGCTTCCCTCGAATGCGCGCAGCAAACCCTCGTCCAGGGGGTCGTCGAAGTCGTCGGGGACCACGAAACGCCCCTCATCGACACCGAAGACGGGACGGTCCTCCTCAATGGGAACCAGACGCGCCACCGGCCGCCCGGAGCGCGTGATGACGACTTCCTCACCTTCGACGATCTCCCTCAACAGCCGGGAAAGGTGGGTCTTGGCCTCGTGAACGGTTACTTGGTGCATGGTGCCGTCATACTAGACTAAGTCGGTGACTAAGTCAATGCTTCCCTCAGCCGCCGTGACTGAGCACCCAGACCCCGCCGACGATGAAGGCCGCGGCCAGCCCGTCCCGTGGCGTCACGGTCTCCAAGGCCCTGAGGGTGAAGTGCGACAGTGCGAAGGTGATAAGCGGGGAGATGCGCCAGATGGGCGCCACCAGGACCGCGGGGGCCAGCAAGAGCGCGTTGTAGGTGCAGAGCGAAGCGAGGGCTTCCGTAACGCCGGCGATGGCGAAGAGCACCCCGCTCTTGAGCGGCACCCGCTCCTGCCGCCAGGCATGGATCCCCAGCCAGGGACCGGCCGTGAACAGCAGCACCGTGGCGGTCATGTGGTTGATCAGGGTCGCTAAGGCTGGCACCTCGGCGATCAACAACCCCCACTTCTTGAAGATCGGATTGATCCCGAAGGCCAACGAGGACAACAGCGGGTACATGAAGTAGACCAGCCGGTTGGGGGCGCCCTCCCCTTCGAGCGGACTCACCGTCAGGAGCAGCACACCAGCCACGATCACCACCACCCCGGTAAAGATCTCCCAGCCCACCTGCTCGCTCAGGAACATCCATCCGAGCAGCACGGTGATGAGCGGCGAGGAGTTCTTCACCGTCACCGACTTCGACGCTCCGACGCTGTCGATGCCCAGGTTAAGAAAGACCTTCCCCAAGCAGGCGGCCACGCCGGTGAGCGCGAAGGACAGCACCGGGGGCCAATCCAGCGTCACGAACTCCCCGCGCCACGCAGTCGCCGCGACCAGGGTCGCCAGGGACCAGTACTGGGTCCAGAGCGTCGCCATGGTGACGTTCGACTCCGCCATGCCCTTCTTGATCAGGGTGGGGACCACGCCCCAGATGATGCCGGCGGCGAGGGCGTAGAGGATGGCCAAGGTGAGGTCGTCGATCATGGAAGAGGCTGGGCGCGCCGCTGGAGGCACGCAAGCGCGGGCAGTCTGGAGATAGAACAAGTCCGCGACTAAATCAATTGACTCGCGCGGTAAAGATCGGCTCCCGGGGTCGGCCGGCCGGCTCCAAGTTGACACCCCCGGAGCCTGCGGGCATCATTCTGGAAACCGGCACACTCCGTATCGGAACATCCCAAGTATCGAACACGCTGAAGGAGCCGTGAACCAACCATGAGCGATGTCCATTTTGTCGACACCACCGTGCGCGACGGCAACCAGAGCCTGTGGGCGCTGAACATGCGCACCGACGCCATGCTGGCGGTGGCGGAGCACATCGACGAGGCCGGCTTCGAGTCGGCGGAGTTCTTCGTCACGGTGATGTTCAAGAAGCTGGTGCGCGAGCAGAAGGAGGACGCCTGGGACTGGTTCCGGCTGGGCACCAAACGGTTCCGCAAGACGCCGCTCCGGCTCCACGGCGGGCTCAAGCTCATCGAGAAGATCCCGGTGTGCGTGTTCGAGCTGATGATCGAGCGCATCATGGACTATGGCATCACCCTCACGCGAACTTCCAACTCCTGGAACAACTACGACGAGTTCGACGTGGAGAAGACCGGGCTCAAGAAGCTCGGCATGGACACCGTGGTGAACCTCATCTACTCGGTGTCGCCGCGCCACACCGACGAGTACTACGCGCAAAAGGCGCGTGAGGCGGCGGCCATCAACCCGGTGCGCATCTGCTTCAAGGACGTGGGCGGGCTCCTGACCCTGGAGCGGGCGCGCACGCTGATCCCCATCGTGCTGGAGAACATCGGCGACACGCCGGTGGAGTTCCACGCCCACTGCAACAACGGACTGGCGCCCCTGTGCTACCTGGAGGCCGTGGACATGGGCTTGACCACGCTGCACACGGGTATCCCGCCACTGGCCAACGGCTCGGCCCAGCCCTCCATCTTCAACGTGGCACGGAACCTGCGAGCCATGGGGCACAACCCGCTCATCAACGAGGAGGTGCTGCGGCCGGTGACCGAGAAGCTCCACTACATCGCCAAGCGGGACAACCTGCCGGTGGGACGGGTGGTGGAGTACGACGAGTCCCAGTACACGCATCAGGTGCCCGGCGGCATGATCTCCAACTTCCGCCACCAGCTCGCGCTCATCGACAAGCGCGACAAGCTCGACGCGATCCTGGAGGAGTGCGTGCAAGTGCGCAAGGAGTGGGGCTATCCCATCATGGTGACGCCGCTGTCCCAGTTCGTGGGTACGCAGGCGGCCATCAACGTCATCTGCGGCGAGCGCTACAAGGAGGTCACCGACCAAGCCATCCAGTACGCCCTGGGCTACTGGGGCAAAGAAGGCGCGGAGTACATGGACCCGGAGGTGAAGGACAAGATCCTGGGCCGCCCGCGCGCCAGGGAGTGGGAGCACTGGGAGTTGCCGACTCCGTCGATCCAGGAGGTGCGCCGGCAGATCGGCGCGACACACCTGTCCGACGAGGAGTTCCTGCTCTGGGTCTTCGCCGGCGAGGAGGCGGTGAAGGCGCTGCCCGACGGCGGCCGGCCCAAGGAGTACCTGAGCGCGAGCACCCCGCTGGTCCGGCTGGTGGGCGAGCTGACGCGCCAGGAAAAGGCCAACCACATCTACATCCGCAAACCGGACTTCTCGCTGACCCTCGGCCGGGCCGGCGCAGATTGACACGCTGCCGCCGATCGGATAATCCCGAAAGACGGCAATCCACGGCCCGCGACCGCTCCATTTCACCTTCAGGGAGGGAACGCAGTGACCTCAACCAATCCCCGACGCATCATCGACGGCGACGGCCACGTGGTCGAAGACATCGCGGCCATCATCGCCAACATGCCGCCGGAGTACACCGGCAAGACGTTCTCGTCGGCGCGCGCCCGCAGCCCGTTTCCGCCCATCGACCACCTGCACTCGGCCAACCGGCACTTCGTACCGGAAGGGGCCTTCGCCAACGTGGGTCCGGAAGGCTGGGAGGTGTTCCTGGAGGACGTGCGCATCGACGCCACCGTGCTCTACACGAGCGCCGGGCTGGCCTTCGGCAAGATCGTGAGCCGGGACTGGGCCATCGAGCTGGCGCGGGCCTACAACAACTGGATCCACGAGACCTACGTCGCCCGGAGCCCGCGCTTCCAGGCCATGGGGCTGCTCCCGCTGCAGGAGCCCAGGGCCGCGGTCGAGGAACTGCGGCGCATGGTCACGGAGCTGGGCCTGTGCGGCGCCATGCTGCCGTCCACCGGCGCCAACATGCCGCACCTGGGCTCGGAGCGCTACTGGCCCATCTACGAAGAGGCGGAGCGTCTGGGCTGCGCCGTCGGCATCCACGGCGGCGCCCACGAGGGCATGCTTATGGACGACATGACGCCGTACGCGCCGGTGAACGCCCTGGGACACCCCATGGGGCAGATGGTCTGCTTCGCCGGCATCATCTTCAACGGCGTCCTGGACAAGTTCCCGGGGCTGCGCATCGGCTTCCTGGAGGCGGGCTGCGCCTGGCTCCTCACCTGCCTGGAACGGTTCACCGGCTCCTGGGCGAGCCACGTGCAGTACGACCCGCGCGGACGCTTCCTCAAGCTCGACGACGGCATGGGCATCACCGACTACGTCTGCCGCCACATCGACGAGGACCGCATCTTCGTGGGCGTGGAGGGCGATGAGCTGTCCATCGCCGAGGCGGTGCGCGTGGTGGGCAACAAGCCGTTCCTGTTCTCGTCCGACTACCCCCACGAGGTGGACGCGGCCACCTGCAAGCACGAGCTGCAGGAGCTGGAGGAGAACAAGGAGCTGAGCGACGACGACAAGGACGCCATCCTCTTCCGCAACGCCCAGCGGTTCTACCGGCTGGGCGAGGGCGCGGCACAGAGGGCGTAGGCACAGGGAGGCCAACCGTGAGCACGTTGCAAGATCGTACGGTCGTGGACGGCGACGGCCACGTGGTGGAGGACCACGAGGCCATCTGGCGGCGCATGCCGGAGGACTATCGGGTCAGCAACTGGTCGGGGCGCAGTCCCTTCGGACCCAACGACCACCTGCACGCGACCAACCGTCACTTCGTCCCCGAGGGAGCGTTCGCCAAGGTGGGACGCGACGGATGGATCGAGTTCCTGGAGGACGTGGGCGTCGAAAGCACGGTGCTCTACCCGACCAACGGACTCACCCTCGGCCGGGTTGTCAGCCGCGACTGGGCCATCGAGCTGTCGCGCGCCTACAACGACTGGATTCACGACGAGTACACCGCCCGGAGCCCGCGTTTCCAGGCCGTTGGGATGATCCCGCTGCAGGAGCCGGACGAGGCCGCGGCGGAGCTGCGGCGCATCGTCGAGGAGCTTCACTTCGCCGGCGCCATGCTGCCCGGGACCGGTGCAAGCCAGCTTCAGAACCACCTGGGGGACGAGCGCTACTGGCCCATCTACGCGGAGGCGGACCGCCTCGGCTGCGCCCTGGGCATCCACGGCGGCGTGCACGACAACATGGGCCTGGACGACATGAGCCCGTACGCGCCGGTGAACGCCCTGGGGCACCCGTTCGGGCAGATGGTCAACTTCGCCGGAATCGTCTTCAACGGCGTGCTCGACCGCTACCCCAACGCCCGCTTCGGCTTCCTGGAGGCCGGGGCCGCGTGGTTCGTCAACTGCCTGGAACGCTTCGAGCGCTCCTGGAGCAGCCACATCCAGTACGATCCCAACGGCCGTTTCCTCCAGCTCAAGGACAACGAATCCGTCACGGACTATGTCCTCAAGCACGTAGACGCCGGCCGGATCTTCATAGGCGTGGAGGGTGACGAGCTGACCCTGCCCTTCGCGGTGCGCATCGCGGGCAACAAGCCGTTCCTCTACTCTTCCGACTTCCCTCACGAGGTGAACCACGCCACCGCGAAGGAAGAGATCCAGGAACTGCGGGAGAACCCCCGGCTCACGGACGACGACAAGGCGGCGATCCTGCACGGCAACGCCCGGCGTTTCTACCAACTCGGATAGGGTGGCGCCGGCCTTCCCACCGTGACGCAGCGACGCCCTCCCCTCTCGGTCCCCTTCTTCTACGGCTGGGTCGTCGTGGCGCTGACCTTCTGCGTCAACCTCACGGCCGCCGGCACCCGCTCCGCCGCCACGCTGCTGATCAAGCCGCTGGAAGCCGAGTTCGGCTGGAGCCGTACCCTGGTTTCCGTGCCGGGCGCCATGAACCTCCTCCTGTTCGGTATCGGCGCACCGTTGGCGGGCTGGCTGGTGGACCGCTACGGCTCGCGCCGGGTGGTGTACTATTCGCTGGCCATGGTGACGGTGGGGCTGGCGGCGACGGCGTTCATCCAGCAATGGTGGCAGCTCCTGTTCTTCTGGGGCCTGGTGGTGGGCATCGGCACCAGCGCCACCCCGGTGCTCGCGGCGTCGGTGGCCAACCACTGGTTCGTGCGGCACCGCGGCGTCACCATCGGCATCCTCACCAACGGCAACGCCGCCGGACAGATGGTCTTTCTGCCGCTGCTCACTATCATCATCGCCGCCTCCGGCTGGCGCGGCAGCATGCTGTTCCTCGGCGCCATCGCCTTCGGCCTGATGATACTGGTGTCCATGTGGATGCGCGATGAACCGGCCGACGTGGGCCTGGAACCCCTGGGGCAGCACGACACCGGCAGCGTCGCCGCGGCCGCCCGGCGCGACGTGCCAGCCTCGGCCACCCCGGTGCGTGACGCCTTCCGCAGCTCCACCTTCTGGCTCTTGAGCGCCGGCTTCTTCGTCTGCGGCGTCACCGCCAACGGGCTCATCGGCCTGCACCTGATACCCCACGTCGTCGAAGACCTCGGCATCGCGGCGGTGGTCGCCAGCCTCATCGTGGGAGTCATGGGGGGCATCAGCTTCATCGGCACCATCGGCGCCGGCTGGCTGGTGGACCGGGTGGACGCGCGCAAGGTCCTGGCCCTGGCCTACTTCCTGCGCGGCTGTGCGCTGTTCCTGCTGCCCTTCGTCGACAGCCTGCCGGGATTGATCCTGTTCGCCACGGTGTACGGCATCGACTGGTACGCCACTGGCCCCGCCACGACCGCCATCGCCGCGGACACCTTCGGCCGGCACGCGGTGGCGCGCATCTTCGGCTGGATCTTCCTGGCGCATCAGCTAGGCGCCGCCTCCGCGGGCAATATCGCCGGCGTGGTGTACGATGTCTTCGGCGAGTACCAGTATGCGTTCCTCGCCGGCGCCACCATGGCGCTCATCGCCGCCGCATTGGTGTTGCAGATCACACCGCGAACGGCCAATCTGACACCGGCGGCGGGTACCGCGTAACGGTCCACTGGGAACCGCGCGCACGGCGCCGCCGTCCCCGAGCCCCTCCAGCGGCTCTGACGCGCGTCGCAGACAGAAATCGAAGGACGCACTCGAAGCACACGATTCCAGGAAACACTCGGCAAACGGAGACTCTCATGCAGCTACCACCCATCGCCGCCACCACCATCGGCAGCTTTCCCCGGCCCGGTTGGCTGGCCAGTGCCGTCCGCAGCACGGTCACCTTCAATCTGGAGGGAGACCTCTTGCAGGAAGGCCTGGATGACGCCACCACCCTCGCCATCCGCGGCCAGGAACTGGCTGGTCTCGACCTCGTCACCGACGGAGAGCAGCGCCGGCCCCACTTCATCGACCACGTCCTGAACTCCATGGAAGGCGTGGACACGGTGAACCGCGTGCCCAAGGGCTTGTACCGGCGGCGCGAGGAGGTACACCAGGTGCCGCGGGTGCACGGTCCGATCAGCCGGCGGGTCCCGGCCGTGGTGGAGGACCTGCGCTTCGCCAAGTCGCGCACGGACCGGCCCGTGAAGATGGCGGTGCCCGGACCCATGACGGTGGTCGACAGCACCCTGGACGAACACTACGGCGGGGACGAGGCCGCCATGGCCATGGACGTGGCCGCGGTCCTGAACGCAGAGTTGCGAGACCTGCAGGCGGCCGGGGCGGACGTGGTCCAGATCGACGAGCCCGCCATGACCCGCTACCACGAGAAGGTGGCCGACTACGGCGCCCGCGCCCTCGACCGCTGCATCGAGGGCATCACCATCCCCACCATCGTGCACCTGTGCTACGGCTATCCCGGCGGCAAGAGCCTGCAGCACGAGTACGAGTACCCCGAGCTTTTTCCGCTCTTGTTGAAAACCAACATCGGCGGATTGGCCGTGGAATTCGCGCGCAGCAACTACGACCCGGCCATCCTCGAACCGTGCAAGGAGCGCCTTGTCCTGTTCGGCGCCGTGGACCCCAGCGACACCCCCGTGCCCCCGGTGGACACCGTGGTGACGCGCGTCCGCGACGCGCTCCGCTACCTCGACGCCGACAAGCTCCTGCTGGCCCCCGACTGCGGCCTCATGACCGTGAGCCGCGAACTGGCGTTCGCCAAGGCAAAGCTGCTGGCGGATGCCGCCGCAGAGTTGCGCCGGACGCTGTGAGGGCATCATCGGCAGATTCCGTGGCTCCCATTCCCATGCTTCAAACTCCCAGGAAGAACCTGTCCTGATGTACCGAGCCGTCAGACTCCCGGACGACATCGCCGGCCGTCTCTACGTCGGCAGCATGCCCGGACGCTATGAGGTGTTCGATGAGGCGTGGCGCGCCATCATCGACCACGGCGTCACGCGCGTCATCTGCCTCGTCCCCCCGGAGGAACTGCGCGACAAGTCGCCGCTCTACGCCCGCGCCGTCGATGAAGCCAGGATGCCGTGGGTGCACGAGAGCTTTCCCATCGAGGACTTCGAGGCCCCCACCGACCGTGAAGCATTCTGGGCCATGGCCCGCAAGGCCGCCCGCCTGCTCGACGAAGGAGAGACCCTGCTGGTCCACTGTGCAGCCGGTATCGGCCGCACCGGCACCTTCTCCGTGTGCGTGCTGCTGGCCCTGGGCCTGGCCCCGGCAGCCGCGCGCGCGGCTGCGCGAAAGGTCGGCTCCGCCCCCGAGAACGCTGCCCAGGACGACGTGATCCGGTGGGCGGCGGGCCTGCTGAACGGGTCGGAAAAGGCGAGTTGACAGGTCCCAGGGCTCGGGGCATCATTCAATCGTCCGGGATGGATATCGAGCTTCAAGGGAGGACATGAAGATGAGTCGCATCACACCCCCTCTCAACTTCTCCAAGTGGATCGACGAGCACCGTCACCTGCTCAAGCCGCCCGTGGGCAATCAGGTGGTCTACAAGGACACCGAGTTCACGATCATGGTGGTTGGGGGACCCAACACCCGCAAGGACTACCACGTGGACGAGGGCGAGGAGTTCTTCTACCAGCTCGAAGGCGATATGACGCTGCGCATCATGGAGGACGGAGCGCCGCGGGACATCCCCATCCGCGCGGGCGAGATCTTCCTGCTGCCGCCCAAGGTGCCGCACTCGCCGCAACGGAGGGCCAACACCGTCGGGCTCGTCGTCGAGCGCCAGCGGCGTGAAGGCGAGCTGGACTGGTTCCAGTGGTACTGCGACGACTGCAACGCCAAGATCTACGAGGAATCGGTGCAGCTCACCGACATCGTCGCCCAGCTCCCGCCCATCTTCGAGCGCTTCTGGAAGAACGAAGCCAACCGCAAGTGTGACGGCTGCGGCGCCGTCATGGAGCCGCTCAACTGAGCCGCGACCCGCGCGCACCCACTTCCAGGCTCTACCGCGGCCTCGCCAACGCGCTGACCCTGGGGCGCTTCGTCGCCCCGGTCCCCTTCATCTACCTGATGGTCGAAACCTACCGGGGAGCCGCTGGCTCCCCGGGTGCGGTGCTGTTCGCCCTGTACGTCGTCACCGCGGCTTCCGACCTCGCCGACGGCTACCTCGCCCGCCGTTCCGGCGCCCCGAGCGCGCGCTGGGCGCGTCTCGACGCCTTGGCGGACGTGCTCTTCAACACGACAGCCCTTCTGGCGGCCGCATGGCTCGGGCTCGTCGGCTACTGGGTGCCCCTGGGCATCGCCGCCCTCGCCGCTCAGTTCCTGTACCGCAACAGCACGGCGCAGGCCGACACCGGGCCGCAACTCCTGGAAGACCTCCCGGGAAAGGCCGCCGGCGTCATCTACTACCTGCTGGTGGGCGCCGTCTCCTTGGGAATCTGGCTGGATGGGGACCGGGCACCCGTGTGGCTCGACTGGGCCGGAAACGCGGTGTTCGTCTACACGGCGTTGGTTTTCGCGCGCAATCTTCGGCGGCCTACACGCTGAACCATCTTCGATTCACCCCAGACAACCCCCGTTTCCGGCGCGATCTTTGAGGGGTTCAAGTTCCTGTATCATACTTTTCAGTGACTCTAGTTCCTTTTGCTCGACATCGCTCCAAAACGTGTGGCTCTTGTCCCACAACCCCCACTTGAGCGGATTCGATTCGTTAAGAATCGAAGACCATAGTTGGCCTACATCCCGTCCCGATCGCCGGCATACAGCTTGAGCGGCATCAGACAAGCCGCGGCCACGAAGACAAAGACCCCCGCGAGCACGAACGCGGAGCTGAGGCCGTAGAGGTCGGCCAGGTAGCCGGCGATGATAGGCGTGGGCAGGACGGCGACCTGGGCGATCACCGTAGTCAGACCTTGGGACGATGCCTGCACGTTGGCGCCGGAGACGTCCGCGATCACGGCGGTGATCACGTTCATCAGGGTGTAGAAGAAGGTACCGATGGCGGTGATGACGACGGTCAGGGCCAGCACGGGAGGCGCCACCGCGAGCAGCATGTAGAGCACCCCGAGGACGAGCATCGAGGGAACCAGCACGAACTTCCGGCCGTAGCGGTCGGAGAGATAGCCCAGCGGGGTCTGAGAGAAGATGCCGACGACGTGGAGCAGCATCCAGTAAACGCCCAACAAGCTTGCCGAGAGACCCAACTCCTCCACGAGGTAGATGGGTAAAAAGGTCAGGACCACGACCCGGCCCATGGTCAGGAGGCCCCGTGAGGCGGAGATCGCCACGAAGGTGCCGTCCTTGAGCAGCGCTATCATTTCGCCGAAGCGTCCGATGCGCGACCGGGGAACTTCATCCTGCCGGAACATCCCGAGGAGACCGCGGAGGACCAGGAAGCCGAAGAGTATCCCGGGGACGATCTGCCACCAGAGAATGCCCTCCCACGGCAACGCCGCCAGCAGGACGCCCTGAGCCAGTGGCGACAGGCTGTCACTCACCGTGGCGCCGGTACCGTGGACCGAGATGGCCGTGCCGCGGCGTTCCGGGAACTTCGAGGTGAGCGTGGCGGCGGCCGTGGGATGCCACAGGGCGGTGCCGAAGCCGATGAGCACGCTGGCGGCGAAAGCGACGCCAAAGCCACCGCGGCTGCCGAACAGCAGATAGGCCAGCCCCATCATGACCAGGGACGAGGCCAGGATCATGTCGCGGTACCGGTGTAACGCGTCTCCGAGGATTCCGGCGGGCAGATTCAGAGTGCCCTGTCCGAACTGACGGGCCGCCCCCAGCGCCCCCGCCTGTACCGCGCTGAGACCGAGCCCCGCCTTGATGAATGGCAGCGCCACCGGAAACAACTGCTGAAACCAGTGGATCACGATGTGTCCACCGGTCACGACCGTGAGAAGTCGGAGCCGGTCGGGTCCCAGGTCGCGGGCGGCGTCGACAAGACGCTGGGTGCGGGAGCGGACGAGCGGACTGGAGTCTGGAGCGATCATCGACATGACAGCAAGGATCACCTGATAGCACGCCGCAATCCAAAGCCCAAAGTCAGTCCCGTGCGGCCCTCTTCCCGAACAGGTCCGCGTACACCCGCGGCAGGAAGATCAGGCCGAAGGAGCCGTTGGCGAGCATGAACGTGAGGTGGGCGGCGAGGCTGTAGGCGAGGAGGTCGGCCTCGGCGGCATAGCCGCCGAAGAAGAAGATCCAGGCGGCCTGGGAGGTGCCGAGGTGGGCCACAGTGACGGGCAGCGCGGCCACCAGGTAGACGATGGGCAGGAAGGCCAGCAGGGGCAGCACGGGGATCTCGATGCCGAAGAACGTGAGCGCCCGGGCGTGGACCAGCAACGACAGGAAAAACACCGAGCCCTTGAGGACGAGGATGGCGAGGGCTTGGCGCAAACGCACCCGGCGGAAGGTAGACAGCAGTACGTTAGCGCCGAAACGCCGTCCCAGCGCCCCGAGCCTGCCGCGGGCGATGCCGACCACGGTGAGCCAGATCAGTGCCAGCAGCACCGGCAGCACGAAGAAGACCGCCGGCGTTCCGCCGGGGAAAGCGGCCGAGCCCACGGTGGCGAAGAAGATGAGGTTGGTGGCCTCCAGCAGGATGAGCAGCACAACGGTGCTGGTGATCTCGCCCAGGGGCGTGCGGAAGCGGCGGTTCAGATAGAGCGCCAGCGCGGCCTGGGCAAGCTGGGTGTTGATGATGGCGACGACGTAGGTGGACGCGCGTACCGGCAGCAGTTCCCGGTAGCGGATGGGGCCGTGAAACCAGCGGATCAAGGCGGTGAGCACCGCGGAGTCCGCCAGGAAGAAACAGAGCGAAAACGAGCCCATGACGGCGAAGAACGGCAGCAGGCGCGCGCCGGAAACCGCCTGCCAGAAGGCCTCGAAGGGGATGCGCCAAAAGATGATGCCGAAGATGATGATGGTCAGCGCAACCGGCACGAGGCGGACCAGGAGGCTCTGTTCCTTCGGCGCAGCCGTTGTTTCACGAGTCACTGAATCGTTCACGTTCCTTGTCCGTGGGTTGCTTGGGACTGAGCCTGTGGCGACAATGCATCCAGCAGTTCGTCCACCGGGGTCAACGGAAACGGCAGGAGCTCGCGCGTTTCCGTGGCGTCCCCGAGATGCTCGTTGAACAGCGTATCGAAGAGCGTCCGGTTCCAGCCCCACCCCAGCCGTCCGCCCATGACGGCGGTTGCCTCCGCCAGCCAGCCGGGCACACCCACGACCAGCGGACGGCGGTCCAAGCGCGCCGCGGCCCGGCTCAGCAGTTCGACGTAGGTCAGGGTGTCGGGGCCCACCAGGTCCAGCACATGGACCGGCGCGGTCTCCACGGCAAGCGCCCACTGGATGGCACGGGTCACATCCGCGAGCGCCACCGGCTGGATGCGCACCCTGCCGCCACGAACCAGCGGCACCATTCTCTTGCCGGCCAAGTGGAACAGGGTGCGCGTCGACGGCGTATCCGCGCCCAACACCATGGGGACGCGGAACACCACGGTCTCGAATCCGGCCCGGCGTATGGCCGATTCGGCCAGGGCCTTGGAACGCAGGTACTCGTTGGGCGAGTTCAACTCCGCGCCCGGCGCGCTCAGGTAGACGAACCTGCTAACGCCGGCTGACTTGGCGGCGGACACCACGCTGCGGGTGATCCGGGTATTGGCGTCGTGGAGCCGCTCGCCGCGGCGAGGTTGGAGTGCCCCGGCCAGGTGCACGACGGCAGCAGCGCCTTGAACCGCATCCGCCAACGATTCCGGATTACCGTAGTCGACCTGCCGGACTTCCACCGGGAAACCGTCGAGGACGGCGGCCTGGGCGGGTCCCCTGACCAGGACGCGGACACTTTGTCGCGGTGGAAGGGTGGTTTCCGTCAGAAGATGGACAAGTGCGACCCCCACGACGCCGTTGGCCCCAGTGATTACGATGTCGATGGCAGGACTCCCCGCCCCACCACTCCTGGATTCCCGCGTTCGCGGGAATGACGATTCCGGGGCCTCAGCGGCATACTCGTGCCAACAGCGTTGTGCGGTGCCGGCGTTTCGGCAGGAACGGTGTCAGCTCAGCATCCGATGCGTGGGCGCCAGCAGCTTCTCCACCGGCAACCCGTGCGTGCAGGAGCCGGCGCACGCCTGGGTCGGGCAGGTGAGGCAGGCTTCGGCGCCTTGGCCGAGGAGGGCGTATTCGCTGCGCGCGAGCTTCTCGTCCTGGTAGTCGCGGGCGTACATGCGCGTGCGCAGCACGTCGGCGATGGGGACGCCGTAGGGACAGGCGCCCTCGCAGTCGTTGCACGCGTGGCGGCAGTAGGAGGCGCCGTTCATGGCCGCGTAGCCCTTGAGCAGCTCGAAGTCGCCGCGCGCCGCGGTGGTCCAGCCGGAGGCGCCCAGGTATTCCTTGATCACGCCCACGCCGGTCATGGAAATGATCAGCGCATGCACGTCGGGATTGGACAGCACCCAGCGGAACGCCGCCTGGGCATAGGTGGCGCCGTCCTTCTCGAACGACCGCATGTCGTTCAGACGCGCGCCCATGAGGGTCTTCATGGCAATGACGCCCACGTTCCTGGTCTTGGCCTTTTGGAGCACTCGCGGGAGATCGGGCTGGCGCGCGATGAAGTCGAAGCCGCGCGTGAAACGTTCGTAGAACTTCGGGTCCATGCCGAAATTGTAGGACACCAGCAGGACGTCCATCATGTCCCGGTCCAGCGCGTAATCCAGGCACTGGATGAGCCGCCCGGCGTGGCCGGACATGCCCGAGAAGCGGATCTTGCCCTGCTTCTTCGCCTGCTCCACGAAGGCGTGCCACTCGGGATTCTGGAGCCGGCCGACGTCGTTGACCGCATGCGTGAAGTACACGTCCACGTAGTCGGTCTGAAGCCGCTGCAGGCTCGCTTCCAGGGAGCGCATCATCGACGCCCTGCCCTCGCTTGAACTGGTGTGGGTCTTGGAGGCGATGAACACCTTGTCGCGCTTGCCCCGGAGCGCGTTGCCGATGGTGATCTCGGAATCGCCGCCACGATAGCTCTCCGCGGTGTCGAAGTAGTTGATGCCGCGGTCCAACGCGTCCAGCACCAGGTGTTCCTCGCCGGCGTCGAGGCGGCTGGAGCCGAAGGAGATGTCGGAGATCTCGAGTCCGGTGCGGCCCAGGGTGACGTAGCGCTTCACCTCGGCCCGGGTTGCGGCGCGCGCCGTCCCGGCCGCGTTCCCGGTGAAAGGCAGCAGCCCCGCGGCTACTCCTGCCAGAGCACCCCGGCGGAAAAGCTCGCGCCGGCCCAGCTTCTCACTTTCGTCGGACTTCTTCATGGCGGCTCCTCAAGTCTTGCGCCAATCCCATCGAAAGACTCATGCACAATACGTTATGGAAAGAGTAGACCTGAAACGACACCGAATGTCCAACGAGCATTTCTGGAATTCACATCCACATGTCCGCACCCCGAACACGCGCGCTGGCGGATCAGGCCTCATCCCCGGCGACGCCCACCAGCGAGTTGAGCAGCGGCTCGTCGGCGGCGAGGGCGGCGCTGGGGCCGTCGTAGACGATACGGCCGCGGTTCATGACCACGGTGCGGTCGGAGAACTCCAGGGCGATGCCGGTGTGCTGCTCCACCAGGATGATGGTGAGCCCTTCCTGGGCGCGCAGGGTGTGCATGGCCTCCACAAGCTGCTCAATGATGACGGGCGCCAGGCCCTCGGTGGGTTCGTCCATGAGCAGCACCGCGGGGTTTCCCACAAGCGCCCGGGCAATGGCCAGCATCTGCTGTTCGCCGCCGGAGAGCTGGTTGCCCTTGTGGGTGGTGCGGGAGCCCAGTTGGGGGAACAGCTCGTAGACCTGCTCGAAGGTCCAGCCGCCGGCGCGGCGCGCCACCGCCAGGTTCTCGTACACGCTCAGTGACGGGAACACCTCGCGTTCCTGAGGCACGAGGCCCAGGCCGGCGCGCACGCGGTCGTAGGTCCTGGCATCGGAGATGTCGCGCCCCGCCAGCTCGATGCGGCCGGAGTGGAGCGTGGTGTAGCCCAGGACGGTACCCAGAAGCGTGGTCTTCCCCACGCCGTTGCGACCGATGATGCTCACCCGTTCGCCGTCGTCGAGGGCGAGGTCGATGTCCTCCAGCACCACGGTCCTGCCGTAGCCGGCATGAACGCCGGTGAGGCCGAGGGCCTTGACCGGGGCCGCGTCCGGCGCCTTGTTCTCGGGGACGCTCAACGGCTTCCTCCGCGCAACTCGGCGTTCTCGCCGAGATAGACTTCCCGGACCCGTGGGTCCGCGCCCACCTCGGCGGGGGTGCCCTCGGTGAGGATCGCGCCCGAGACCAGCACCGTGATCCTCTGCGCGAAGCGGAAGACGATGTCCATGTCGTGCTCGATCATCAGCACGGCAATGGACTCGGACAGGGCTTCGACCGCCTCCAGGAGCACGTGGCTCTCGGTCGACGGCACCCCGGCGGCGGGCTCGTCCAGCAGCAGCACCTTGGGATGGAGGCCCAGGGCGATGGCCAGCTCCACCAGCCGCTGCCGGCCGTAGGGAAGCTCGCGCACCTGCCTCTGGGCGTCTTCGTCGAGCTTCACGGATTCGAGGAGCGCCATGGCCTCGGCGATGACGTCCCCGCGCGCGTCGGCGCGGCGCCACAGCCTGGCCGAAAGCGAGCGCCGCTCGCTGACCGCCATGCAGACGTTCTCGAGAACGCTCAAGCCGCGGAACAGGGTGTTGATCTGGAAGGTGCGCGCGAGCCCGCGCTTCACCCGGCGTGCCTGGGGCCAGTGGGTGATGTCGTGGCCGTCCAGCAGGATGACCCCGGCGGAGGGCTCGACGGTGCCGGTGATGAGGTTCACCAGGGTGGTCTTGCCCGCGCCGTTGGGGCCGATGAGCGCGTGCCGGGCGCCGGGCCGCAGCGACAGGGAAACCGCGTCCGCCACCACCAGCGCGCCGAAGCTCTTGGACAGGTCCCGGACCTCCAGCAGGGCGTCGCTCACGAATCCTCCCGCGTCGCCCACGCGCGCAAGCGCTCCGTCAGGCCCAGCATGCCCTCGGGGGCGTACAGGATGGTCGCCACCAGCAGCGCGCCGATGCCGAAGAGCCAGTACTCCGGGCTGAGCTTGGCGAGCTGGTCCTGCAGGATCATGTACAGCGGCGCGCCGATGAAGGCGCCGTACAGCCGCCCGGTGCCGCCGAGGATCAGCATGATCATCACGTCGCCCGAACGTTCGAAACTGAGCACGTCCAGGGCCACGAACTCCGTGGTCTGCGCCAGGAGAGCGCCGGCGACGCCGGCCATGACCGCGGCGATGGTGTAGGCGCGCAGCATCTGGCGATACACCGGACAGCCGATGGCGTGCATGCGCCGTTCGTTCTCCCGGATGCCGCGCAGCGACTGGCCGAAGGACGAGTTGACGATGGCGCGGGCGGCAAGGAACATGACGAACAGCACCGCCAGAGCGTACAGGTACGCGGTCTGCCCGTAGAGGTCGAACTCGAAGACGCCGAACAGGGGTTCCATCACCACGCCCTGCAGGCCGTCGTCGCCGCCGGTCCAGTGCTCCTGCTCGTTGGCCAGCTCCTGCAACAGGATCGTCACGGCCAGCGTCAGCATCAACAGGGTCAGCCCGCGCGTGTAGAGGATCACGGCGCCGCACACGAAGCCCACGACTCCCGCCACCAGCCCCGCGATCACCAACCCGCTCAGGGGTTCGCTCCAGCCCACGTGCGCCGACAGGATGCCGGCGGTGTACGCCCCGGTGCCGAACAGGGCCGCGTGGCCCAGGGACACGATGCCTGCGTAGCCCAGGATCATGTCCAACGACATGGCGAAGAGCACCATGATGAGGATCTGGGCACCCAGTTGCAGGTAGTCGGGGAACAGGAAGAACCCTGAGCCGGCCGCCAGCCAGGGGAGCAGCTCCGCGGGACGGATGGCGCCGGTGCGTAGCGGGTTCTGGTAAGCCGGCTGTTCCATGTCAGGTGAAGGGACGGGGCTCGAATCCGCTCGAGTTCATGACAACGCGGCCGAATAACGGAGACAACAGCATATGGACGAACCTGCTCGTGTGACTGTTCCGGGGCGGCGCGGCCCCCTTATCGGGCGTAGAACCCCTGCGGGCGCCACAAGAGCAGGATGATGGTCACCGCAAAGATGAAGAAGGCGCCGAAGGCGGGCAGGTAGTATTTTCCCGCGGTGTCCACCACTCCCAGAATCAAAGATGCGGCGAAGGCCCCGCGCAGGCTGCCCAGGCCCCCCACCGCCACCACGATGAGGAAATAGACCAGGTACTCCAGCGCATACGTCGGCGTCAGCCCCAGAATCTCCGTGCCCAGTGCTCCCCCCAGCGCCGCCAGCGCGCTGCCGAGCGCGAAGGTCAGCGTGAACAGCCGCCGGATGTTGATGCCCACGGTTTCGGCCATGCGCTGGTTGTCCACGGCGGCACGCACTTTGGCGCCCAGCAGCGTGCGCTCGAAGCCGTACCAGAGGCCGATGATGACCGCGAAGCTCACCAGGATGATGAACGTGCGGTAGGTGGGGAAGCGCCGGAACCCCAGATCCACCTGCCCCTTGAGATAGGACGGGACGTCGAGCTGCACGTTGAGGGGCCCCCAGAGGAACGTGCACACGGCGATGCCCATGAATACCAGGCCGATGGTCAGGAGCACCTGCTGCAACTCGTCGCCGCCGTAGAGGCGGCGGTACAGCGTGCGTTCCAGCACGACGCTGATGAGCGCCACCGCGACACAGCCCAGCGGCGCGCCCAGGAGGAACGGCACGCCGAACTCCCGGATGAAGGACACCGCGATGTACCCGCCAAGCATGGCGAACATGCCGTGGGCCAGGTTCACGAAGCCCATGAGGCCCATGGTCACGGAGAGCCCCACCGAGATGATGAACAGGACCATTGCGAACGCGAGGCCGTCGAACGCAATGCTGACGAGGGAGTTGATCACGATAAAGGGTCAGGAGTGCCTGGGTTGCCTGACGGCGTGACGGTCGGCTGTCCGGCGCTCCACGTCATGTGGCGCCGGACGGGTGCGGAAACGAGCCATGGTGCGGGCGCGCCGCCCCACGTCCTTGCGGGGCGGCGCGATCCCTGCGGGCTCGTTACTTCTTGCTCTCCAGCTCCTTCCACGGGTCCTTGATCATCTCGAGCGTCGCGGTCTCGATGTTCGCGAGCGCGCCGCCGCGCTTCTCGACCTTGCGCAGATACTGGTTCTGCACGATGTCGCGCGTCTCGGGATCGATCATGATGGGACCGCGCGGGCTCGCGAACTTCCACCCCTTCCACACCGCCAAGGCCTTGTCGGCGTCGATCTTGCCGTTCAGGCGCCGCACCACCTCGTGGATCGCGGCCATGCCGTCCCAGCCCTGGACGCTGAAGAAGTCCGGCGTGCTGTCGGCGCCGTAGGCATCCTTCCAGGCCTTGACGAAGGCCTTGTTCTCGGCCCTGTCCCCCGCCGCCGAGTAGTGGTGCATGGTGACGACGCCCAGGGGCACCTCTCCCATGTTGGGCAGCTCCGAGTCCTGGGTGATGTCACCCGGACCGATCAGCTCGATGCCCGCCGCCCTCATGCCCAGGTCGTCGTAGGTCTTCATGACGCCGGTGGCCCACTTGCCCGCGGGGATGAACACGTAGAGCGCATCGGGCTTGGCATCCTTTACCGACTGCAGGAACGGCGTGAAGTCCGGGATCTTCGGAAACGGGAACGGGATGTCCGCCACGACCTTGCCGCCCGCGGCGGTGAAGGCCTTGGTGAACGCGGTCTTGCTGTCCTTGCCCGGCGAGTAGTTGGCGTAGGCCACGGCCGCGGTGCGGATGTTCATCTTCTCGTAGGCGTGCTTCCCCAGCGGGTACGCCGCCTGCCACATGGTGAACGACACGCGGGCGGTGTAGGGAGAACGCGTGGTGATCGCCGAGGTCCCGGCGTTCATGATGAGGAACGGCACCTTGGCCTTGCGCGTCACGTCGGAGATGGCGAAGGCGTTGTTGGAGTAGACCACCCCCGCGAGGATGTCGATCTTGTCGCGGGTGATGAGCTCGGTGGCCAAGCGCTTGGCCACGTCGGCCTTGGGGCCGGTGCTGTCGCGCTTGATGATCTCGATCTTGTGTTCACCCGTCCCCTTGGGATGGAGCTTCTGGTAAAGCTCGAAGCCCCGGTCCACCTGCTGGCCGAGCTGCGCGTTCGGGCCAGAGTACGGAAGGATCACGCCCACCTTGACGGTCTCGGCCCATGCCGCCCCGGTCATGATCAACAAAGCCACAAACAATGCGGCCGGAAGCCTGAAAATCTTCATGGTGTCACCCCCTTCGAGTCTGGCGCCCGCAGGCGCGGGTGGATCTTAACACTCCTGTCGTCGACACGGCAATGGCCGCGGGGTCTTCTTCTCGCACCACGAAAAGCAGGAGACGACGGGTCCATACCGCTGACGGCGCGTTCCGGCGAGCCTGACGACAACCGGGCGAGCAACGCAGCCGGGCCAACTCGCATTCCTGCGGCAAAGCCGATAGCCTTACGCGTACCTCAACCCTTCGTCACAGGAGGCAAGCGCATGAGCAGCACGACCCTGTCGTCCGACGAGTTCGTCGAGCAACTCAAGAAAGAAATCGCCACGTTCCACAAGCTGCGCATCAACCACCCGTTCGTGAAGGCCGTGTGCGAAGGCACCGCTTCCATGGACCACATCCGCACCTGGGCGATACAGGACTACCAGTTCCGCGCCGCGGTGCCGCGCATCGCGCTGCTGCGCTACGTGGCCTGCAGCGACCCCGAGTTCGCCCCCAAGCTGTTCGAAGTGGCGGAGGAGGAAACCCGCGGTCTGCTGCCGGGCGCTACCGGCCACCCGGACATGTTCGTGGAGTTCGCAGAGGCCATCGGGCTCACGCGGGCGGACCTGGAGAACCCGCAATTGCTGCCGGCCACGGCCGCGCACCTCTACTTCGCCGAACTGGTGATCCACACGCATCCGTGGTTCGTGGTGATGGCAGCCCAGATCGGCGCCGAGGGCACGTTCGGACCGGCCGCGGCGTTGCTGGGCAAGGGGTTCATGGAGAGCTACGGCATGTCGCCCGAGTCGGTGCTCTTCTTCACCGTGCACGTGGAGGCCGACGAGGAACACGGCTCCCTGGCCGAAGAGATCGCGCGCCGCTACCTCACTACGGCCAACCTGCAGCAACAGACGCGGGAGATGATGTTCCGCCGCATGGAGCTGCTGTACGACATCTGGACAATCTAAGGTCGGGTCACCTATTTTGTCCACCATCACTTCGAAGCAGGCTGGGTCAAGACTCAGGGCGGCATGGGAAAAGCGCCAACACCTGAATCGTCATTCCCGCGGAACAGGCTGTGTCAAAACGCTCCAGGCGGAGACGTTACGAATCGTCATTCCCGCGGAAGCGGGAATCCAGGGGTGGGGAGGGGCCAAACGGTGTGTTTCCCCGCCTCACCCCACCTGGATTCCCGCTTCCGCGGGAATGACTCATTGAGGTGTAGCGGGAGTCCGTAACTACCAGAAATCATTGAACAAGATCTTATTTTCATATTAATGACGCTTGGAGAGGTCACTGCCTCATGAGTCTTTACATAGTCTGCTTCGTTTACACAGTCTGCTTCGCCGGAATGACGGAGAAGAACTCGCGAGTGAGGCCATGAAGGATCGGGGTTCCATGCGCCACATGGGTCGCAGCATCCCCATGCGCGAAGCGGAGCCGCTGCTCCGCGGCCAGGGCACCTACGTGGGGGACCTGCGGTTTCCGGGGATGCTGCACGCGGCGGTGCTCCGGAGCCCCCACGCCCACGCGGCGGTCCGCGGCATCGACGTGAGCGCGTCGCTGGCTATGCCGGGAGTGGTGCGGGTGCTCACGGGCGCGGACGTGCGCGACGCCATCGCGCCCTTCCCTTCGAGCTTCGAGTTCCACCCGCCCCCGTGGCTCAACGCCATCAAGCCCGTGCTCAAGGGACCGCGCGCCCGGGTGCTGGCCCTGGACAAGGTGCGCTACGTGGGCGAACCCGTGGCCATCGTCGTGGCCGAGGACCGCTACCGCGCAGAGGATGCGCTCGACGGCATCGCCGTGGACTACGAGGAGTTGCCGCCGGTGGTGGACCCGGAGGCGGCGCTCGCGCCCGGCGCGGCGCGGATTCACGAAGACGCCGACGACAACGTCATATTCCACTTCAGCATCGCCAAGGGTGACGTGGACCGGGCCTTCGCGGACGCGCCCCACCGCATCGAGGAACGCCTGCATCATCGGCGTCACGGCGGCATTCCCATGGAGGGACGGGGCGTCGTGGCCATGGCCGAGGTCAAGCCCCGCCGCCTGACCGTTTGGTCTTCCACCCAGGTGCCCCACAGCGTGCGCAAGCAGATCGCCGGGCAACTGGGTCTGGCCGAGGAAGCCATCCGGGTGGTGGCGCCCCACGTGGGCGGCGGGTTCGGCCCCAAGGTGGTGGTCTACCCCGAGGAGGTGCTGGTGCCCTACCTCGCCCTGGAGCTGGGCCGTCCGGTGCAGTGGATCGAGGACCGGCGCGAGCACTTCATCAGCACCGCCCACGCCCGGGACCAGATCCACTACGTGGAGCTGGCGTTCGACGGCGACGGCAGTATCCTGGCGCTCAGAGACCGCTTCCTGCTGGACAACGGCGCCTACAACCCCATGGGCCTCACCGATGCCTACAACACCTCGGCCCACATGCAGGGACCGTACCGGATCCCCAACTTCGCCGTCACCGGCACCTGCGTGGCCACCAACAAGGTGCCCAATGCGCCCTATCGCGGCGCCGGCCGCCCCGAGGCGGTGTTCGTCATGGAGCGCTGCATCGACCGCATCGCCGGCGCGCTGGGCCTCGACCCGGCCGAGGTGCGCTTCCGCAACTTCGTGCAGCCCGAGGAGATCCCCTACGACGCCGGCGTCCTCTATCGTGACGGCATGCCCGTGCGCTACGACAACGGCGACTTCCCGGCGACCCTGCGCAAGGCCATGGACGCGTGCGGGTACGAGGAGGTGCGTGCGCGGCAGAGAAAGGCCGCCGCCGACCGGGAGGCCGCTCACGGCGCCGAGGTGGAGCGTCACACGCGGGCCGCGTCCGGGGGGGACGAACTCCGCGACACGGACACCGTCCGTCAAGGAGACATCCTTCGTGACGGCGAAACCTCGCGTGACCGGCGCTACGTGGGCGTCGGCATCGGCTTCTACACCGAGGGGACCGGAGTGGGCTCCTTCGAGGGCGCGCGGGTGGAAGTCGACTCCACGGGCAAGCTCCTGGTGTCGGTGGGCGCCAGCGGCCACGGACAGGGGCACGAGACCGTGTTCTCGCAGCTCACCGCCGACCTCTGGGGGGTCGCACCGGAAGACGTCACCGTGATGGGCGGCGACACCGACGCCATCCGCTACGGCGTCGGCACGTTCGCCAGCCGCAGCACGGTCAACGCCGGCACCGCCATCCATGAGGCCACCCGCCGCCTCAAGGCCAAGCTGTTCGAGCTGGCCGGTCACCTCCTGGAAGCCAACCCGGATGATCTCGCCACGCGCGGCGGCCGGGTCTTCGTGGAGGAGCGCCCCGAACACGGCATCCCCCTGGCCGAGCTGGCGGGAGCCGCGGTGCCGGGCTGGGCCTCGAAGCTCCCCGAGGGCATGGAGCCCAACCTGGAGGCTACCTACTACTACGTCCCGCAGACGGTCACCTGGGCCCATGCCGCCCACGTGGTTGTCGTGGAGGTGGACGCGGGAACCGGCGAGGTAAGACTGCTGGACTATGCGGTGGCGCACGACTCGGGTCCCGCCATCAACCCGCTTTTCGTCGAGGGGCAGGTGCGCGGAGGCGTCGCCCAGGGCATCGGCGGCGCGCTCTACGAGGAGTTCGTCTACGACGACCTAGGACAGCTCCTCACCGGCACCTTCCTGGACTACCTCATGCCCACCTGCGGCGAGGTGCCCGCCATCAGGCAGGTGCACATCGAAACCCCCTCCCCGCTCAACCCGCTGGGCCTCAAGGGCATCGGCGAGGGCGGCGCCATCGCCCCGCCCGTGGCCGTGGCCAACGCCGTGGTGGACGCCCTGCGCCCCGTCGCCAGGATAGAAATCTCCGAGACCCCGGTGACCCCCGAGCGCGTGCTGGCGCTGATTCGCGGTCACCGCGACTGACCCCTCCCCACCCCTGGATTCCCGCTTGCGCGGGAATGACTCATTGGGGGGAGGGCGCCCCATTTTCATCCCCCTTTGTGTCGGCTGCAAGCCGACATGGGTGATTCCCGCGAAAGCTTGCCCTCGACCCCGATCGGGGGCGGGAATCCAGAGGTGGAGGGGGGTCCCGTTTGCGGCAAAAAGGGCCATATGCTACGCCGTCCGCCACTATGACCGCATCAACCAACGGTATGGGAGAGACCCTCGGGGAAGCCATCGCCTTCCTCGAGGCGAATTATCCGGACGAGGTGATCCGGGTCACCCGTGAGGTGAACCCGATCTTCGAAGTGACGGGAATTCTGGCCAAGCTGGAGCGGCAGCAGCAGTTTCCGTGCGTAATCTTCGAGAACGTCAAGGGGTCGTCCATCCCCCTGGTCACCAACATGCACGCGAGCTTCCCGCGGCTGGCGATGGCCATAGGGTTGCCCTACAACGCCACGCCCGCGGACTTCATCCACGAATACGGCAGGCGCGAGGCGAACCCGTTGCCGCCGGTGGAGGTGGAGAGCGGGCCGTGCCAGGAGGTGGTGCTCACCGGTGACGACGTGGACGTCACCATGCTGCCGATCCTCCAGTACCACGAGCTCGACGCCGGCCGTTACATCACGCTTGCCTTCGACGTCATGAAGGAGCCGGACAGCGGCATCCGCAACGCCGGCATCTACAGACTGCAGCTCAAGGGCAAGAACCGCTTCGGCATCCAGATCTCCGAGACGGCCCACGGCCACTACATCCTCAAGAAGAACAAGTCGCGTGGTTTGCCCACGCAGATGGCGGCGGTTATCGGCGGTCATCCGGCCATGAACATCGGCAACCTGAGCTTCACCTCCATCGACACCGACGAGTTCAGCATCGCCGGCTCCATGCTCGGCAAGCCGGTGGAGCTGGTGAAGTGCAAGACCATCGACGTGGAGGTGCCGGCCACCGCGGAGATCGTGCTCGAGTGCGAGATCCATCCCACCGAGATGGAGGAGGAGGCCCCCTTCGGCGAGTATCCCGGCACCTACGGACCCATGCGCATCAACCCGGTGGTGTACGTCAAGGCCATCACCATGCGGAAGAACGCGCTCTACCAGAGCTCGTTCGTGGGGCACGCCGACAACCTGCTGCTCTCGGGGGTGACGCGCAACAGCTACATCTACCATACCTGCCGCATCGCCAGCGCCGGCGTGAAGGCGGTGTACGTGCCCCCCTGCGGGCGCTCGCGCTACATCTGCTACATCCAGATGGAGCGGTCCATGATCGACGGCGACGCCAAGAACGCCGCCATGGCCGCTTTCGCCGCCGACCCGTTCCTGAAGTTCGTCATCTGCGTGGACGACGACGTGGACATCAGCAACGACAGCGACGTGATGCACGCCATCGCCACCCGCGTGCGCGCGGACCGCGACGTGTTCATGATCACCCACTCCCGTGGGTCCCCGCTGGATCCGGCGTCCTACGACCCGGCGGGCGGGTCGCACCTGGTCACCAAGGTGGGGGTGGACGCAACGCGCAAGTCCGACTACCCGGCCGAGATCATGGTGCCGGGCACGGACGCCATCGACCTTACCAAGTATTTCGGCGACCGCTTCAGGTAGGCCGGCGCCGAAGGGCGGCCCCCACACAGAGGGTCGCAGCATTGCCAAGAGGAGGGTGAGCGGCAGTGCCGTTTCCTGATTTCCGGGACGCCGCCCACCCGGCTCGGTGTTCGGAACGACCTGCCGTCATGCTGATCGACGCCCACGCCCATCTCGACCACTACGAAGAGCCACGGGAAGCGCTGGCGCGCATCGAGCGCCGGCGCATCCTGACCTTGGCCAACGCCATGGACCCCGCCTCGTACGAGCGCAACCTCGCCTTGGCGCAACAGTGTCCCTTCGTCCTCCCGTCCTTCGGCATCCATCCGCGGCGGGCGGCGGAGCATGCTGACCACTTGGCGGAGTTGCGTCCCCTGGTGGAGCAGAGCCCCTTGCTGGGCGAACTGGGCCTCGACTTCCACTGGGTGCGGGACGAGGAGACCTACCCGCGCCAGATCGAGGTGTTCGAGTTCCTGGTGCGCACGGCCGCCGAGCAGGGCAAGATCGTCAACCTGCACACCAAGGGCGCCGAACGGCGCATCCTCCACACCCTGCGCGCCTTCGGCGTGAGCAGGGCCATCATCCACTGGTACTCGGGACCCATGGACGTGCTCGACGAGATGATCGCCGAAGGGTACTTCTTCACGGTGGGAGTGGAGGTGCTGTATTCGAGGCAGATCCAGGCGGTGGCGCGCGCCATACCCCCTCGTCAACTCCTATCCGAGACCGACAATCCCGGCGGCAACCGCTGGCTCGTCGGGGAAGTCGCGCCGCCGGACATCGTCGCCGACGTGGTCGCCGCGGTGGCGGAATTGAAAGGCCTGCCGCAGGAAAAGATGGAAGCACTGATCCAGGCCAATTTCCTCCGGCTCGTGGGCGATGACCCCAGGCTGGACACCATCCGCGCGCTGCTGGAAAAACAAGCGGGAACGGGATAACGTCCCGTTTGTCTGTCGTACCAACCGGCAATCCACAAGGAGGAGCCATGCTGTTTCTGACCAATGAGCACATCCAGGAAGTTCTCGACATGAAGACGTGCCTCAACGCCATGGAGGACGCCTACCGCGACCTCTCGAAGAACGAGGCGGCGTACCGGCCGAGGATCGACTTCTACGTGCCGCGGGAGCCCCATTACTACCGCTGGGGCACCATGGAGGGGGCCACCCGGTCGCTCGGCTACATGGCCATCCGCATGAAGTCGGACATGCTCGTGTGGGAAAAGAACGGCGAGTTCGAAACCGAGGACAAGTACTGCATCGAGCCGGGCACCTACTGCGGCCTCATCTTCCTCCTGAGCGTGCGCAACGGCGAGCCGCTGGCGCTGATGAACGACGGCTACCTGCAGCACATGCGCGTGGGCGCCTGCGCCGGGCTCGGGGTCAAGTACCTGTCGCGGGAGAACTCCAAGGTGCTGGGAATGCTGGGCTCCGGCGGCATGGCGCGCACCTACACGCAGGCCATCCACGAGGTGCGCGACATCGAGCTGCTGCGCGTGTTCAGCCCCACCAAGGCCAACCGGGAGGCCTTCGCCGCGGAGATGCGCGAACAGCTCGGTCTCAACGTCGAGACCTGCGACGACGCCGAGACGGTGTGCCGGGGCGCGGACATCGTGGCGCTGGCCACGGACTCGCTGGTGCAGGTGATGAAGCCCGAATGGGTGGAGCCCGGCATGCACATCACCAACGTCCGCTCCAACGAGGCCGGACCGGAGATCCTCGCCAAGTGCGACATCCAGGCGCGCCTGGGAGCCTCCACCATGGTGCTGGACAGTCCCCCGCCGGGAACCGTCCACGGCAGCGACGGCATGTTCGCCTACATCGCAGGCACCGAAGAGGAGATGAAAAAGATCCCGCCCTCGCCCATCCGCGAGATCGACAACGCGAGCATCGGCACCATCCCCGACCTCATGGCCGGCACCTGGCCCGGACGCACCAGCGACGAGCAGGTGACCTTCCTCAACAACCAGGGCACCCAGGGCCTCCAGTTCGCCGCGGTGGGCGGCACCGCCTACGAGATGGCCAAGTCCAAGGGCCTGGGCCACCCGCTGCCGCGGGAGTGGTTCCTGCAGGACATCCGGGATTAGGGAACCGACACCGGGCCGCGTCGAAACGCCGCCTGGACCCCAGATGGGAATGACTCCTCGTAACGTCATTCCCGTGGAACAGGCTGTGTGAAACTCCACGCGGATGAGGATCGGCACTAACGCCCCAAACCATCATTCCCGCGGAACAGGCTGTGTCAAAACTCCGCTCGGATGAGAATTGGCAACAACGCCCGGAACCGTCATTCCCGCGGAAGCGGGAATCCAGGGGTGGGGAGAA
>JAJDXX010000003.1 GCA_022823055.1 Candidatus Binatia bacterium
CCGAAAAGCTCCTTGCCCACGGTCTGCCCGATCAGGGCCACCTTCCGGTTCAGGAGCATGTCGTCGTCGGTGAAGTTGGACCCCGACTCGACGCCCCAGTTCATGATGCGGAGGTAATCCGGCGTGGTGCCGGTGAAGCTCGGATGCCAGTTCTTGTTGCCGTAGACCACCTGGGCGGAGCCCCGGACATGGGGCGCCACCCGGACCACTCCCGGCACCTCCGCGAGGATGGCCCGGGCATCCGCCTCCGTGAGCGTCGTGATCCGCGCGCCCCTTACACGGCGGCCGCCACGGGTCACCGCGCCGGCATAGACCGACACGCGGTTGCTGCCGAGACGCTCCATTTGCTTGGCCACCCTGGCCTTGGCGCCTTCGCCGATGGCCACCATGGCAATGACCGCACCGACGCCGATGATGACGCCCAGCATGGTCAAGGCCGAGCGCAGCTTGTTCACGCGGATGGCCCGCAACGCGATGCGCACGTTTGCGCGGATGCCGGCACCCAGGCCCCGGCGACGGCCGTTGCCGTTGTCACCGCCGTTGCCGTCGTCTCCACGGTTGCCGTCGCGGGCGCCGTGACCGTTGCGCGCGCCTTCCCCGCCGGAGACGCCGCTGCCGTTGCCGGGGCCGCCGAGGCCAAGGGCGTCGTTGACCTCACCGGCTCCAACGCCCTCGCCCGAAGCCCCGGCATCGTTCTCCGGAAGCACCGCGACCGACCCAGCCTTGCCCCCGGCTTCCTCCCGTTCCACGAGGCCGTCCTTGAAGTGAACGATACGCTGCCCGTGGGAGGCCACCTCGGGATCATGGGTCACGAAGACGATGGTGATGCCCCTCTCCCGGTTGAGAGTCTTGAAGAGATCGATGATCTCCGCGCCGGTGCGGGTGTCGAGGTTTCCGGTGGGCTCGTCCGCCAGGATGATCCGGGGATCGTTGAGCAGCGCCCGGGCGATGGCCACCCGCTGCTGCTGACCGCCGGACAACTGCGTGGGCCGGTGCGTTTCCCTCTCGCCGAGCCCTACGAGCGCGAGCATCTCCCGCGCCTTGCGGCGGCCCGCCGAAGACGGCGTTCCGTTGTAGAGGGCCGGCAGTTCGGCGTTCTCCAGGGACGTGGTCCGGGCCAGGAGGTTGTAGTTCTGGAAGACGAAGCCGATCTCGTGGTTGCGCACCCACGCCATCTCGTCGGACGAAAGGTCGCCCACGTCCTCGCCGTTCAAACGGTAGTGGCCCGTGGTCGGCCGGTCCAGAAAACCCAGCAGGTTCATGAGGGTCGACTTGCCCGACCCGGAAGGCCCCATGAGCGCCACGATCTCCCCCTGGAAGACCGTGAGCGACACGCCCTTCAGGGCCTCCACTCTCTGCTCGCCAAGATCGTAGACCTTGGTGACGCCGTCCACTTCGATGACGGGCGGCCGGTCCACGGCGTCAGAGACCTCCCAGGATCCGCGAGCGCACGCGCGACGTGGTGTTGGTGGCGCGTTTCATGGCCTCGGAGCGAATCCCCACGATGACCTGGTCGTCCGCTTCGAGGCCCGAGACGATCTCCATGTTCTTGGCGTCGGTGGCGCCGAAGCGGATACGCGCCCGGGCGGGCTTGTCGTCCCGGTAGACCCACACGGCGCCCCGGCCCTCCAGCATCCACCGGCGCCTCTGCTCGGCGCTGGGCCGGCCACGCCCGCGACGTCCCCGCCTGGGCATGTCGGGATAGAGCGTGCGAATGTCCCGGCCGCTCACCCTCAACGCCGCGCTGGGGACGATGAGCACGTCTTGCCGTCTGGCCAGGATGATGGTGACGTTCGCCGTCATCCCGGGCTTGAGGGCCAGGTCCTTGTTGGGAACCCGGATCTCGGTATCGTAGGTGACGACGTTGTCCTTGATCAGCGGTGACGGGAAGATGCGCACCACCTTGCCCTTGAAGACGCGCCCCGGGTAGGAGTCCACCGAGAACTCCACCTCCTGTTCAACCTTCACCTTGCCGATGTCCGCTTCGTCGACAAAGGCGGACACCTTCATCTCCTCGAGCTCGGCGATCTTCACCAGCGGCGGTGACGAAAGGCTTGCCGCCACCGTCTGCCCCGCTTCCACGGTCTTCTGGATCACCACGCCCGAGATGGGCGCCACCACGACGCTGCGGTTGAGCCGCACCCGCGCCATCTCCAGTTCGGCCTCCGCCTGCTGGACGTCCGCGCGTATGCCGGCGATGACCGCGTGCTTGACCTTGACCTCGTCAACCCGGGCCGACTCCTCCCGGTAGCGCGCCGAGGCTCGTCCGTACTCCGCCTGGATGGACTCGTACTGTTCCCGGGAGATCAGGTTGCGACCCACGAGATCCTTGTTGCGCCGGTGTTTCTCCTCCAGGCTCTCGAACGCCGCCTTGGTCCCCGCGATGCTCGCCGCCACCCGGGATTTCAGCATCTCGACGCCAGCCAGCTCCTTGGCGAGATTGGCCTTGGCCTTCGCCACCTTGGCCTCGGCCTGGAGCAACTGCGCCCGGAACAGGTCCTGGTCCAGCCGCGCGATCAGGTCGCCCTTCTTGACCCGCATGGGCACGTCCACCGGGAGGTCCTTGATGGTGCCGGACACCTGGGTGGAGACGGTGACGGACGACACCGGGTTCACCGTTCCCGTGGTGGTGATGCGGGAGAAGATCTCGCCCCTCTCGACCTCGGCAAGGCGGAAGGGAAACACGTTCTTCGCCGCTTCCGCCGGCAAGAGTCTGCTCTTCAGCGAGGTAAGTCCGCCGCGCACCGAGCCGACGTTGCTCTCCACCAGCGCCGGGTCATACCAGAAGAGCCCGGCGCCCCCTGCTCCCAGCAGAACCAGGACAAGAGCAACGATCCAAGAAACCCGCTTCATCGCTGTCGCTCCGTTGCCGCCACGATGGCTACACCCCCTGTCATTAGACCGTGGACGGTTTCCTTCCCGAGACGGAGTCGGGCCGCCGTTCCATGCCGCAATTTACAGCACACGGGTGGCGAAAGGGAATACCGCTCTCGCCACCCGCGGTGCGATCTGGTAGACCTTGCACACGGACAACCGTAAACACGCGGCGCCACGCTTCACGCATACCTCGGTGAAGTGCGGCGCCGGCGGGGAGGCGACGCCGATGCTCAGCACACGCTACGACTACAGTCCAATTATCCAGCGGCCGCGGTTGATTTGGCCGGGGGATGCGCGGGTGGCGCTCTGGCTGGGGCCCAACATCGAGTGCTTTCACATTGACAAAGGGATCCCGAGAATCAACGAGGCGCTGCCGGACGTGCAGTCCTACTCGCTCCGGGATTACGGGGCGCGGGTGGGCGTGTTCCGCATGATGGACGTGTTCGACCGCTACGAGATGCGCGCCAGCGTGCTCCTCAACGCGGAAGTGTGCGCGCACCACCCGGCCATCATCGAGGAGGGCAACAAGCGCTCCTGGGAGTGGCTGGGCCACGGCATGAACAACAACACGCGCATGAACGGCTACGGCGCCAAGAAGCAGCGCAAGGTCATCCGCAAGGTGCGCGACATCATCACCCACGCCACGGGGAAGGCGCCCAAGGGATGGCTCGGGCCGGGGCTCGCGGAAACCGACGACACGCCGGATTTCCTCGCCGCGGAGGGGTTCGAGTACGTGTGCGACTGGGGCTGCGACGATCAGCCGGTGCCCATGCGCGTGAAGGCGGGACGCATGATCGTGGTGCCGTACCAGCAGGGCATCAACGACATCTCGATGTTCGTGCATGCCAACCACACGCCGGCGGAATACTACCGGATCGTGTGCGACCAGTTCGACACGCTGTACCGCGAGGGCGAGAAAGCCGGGCGCGTCATGTGCATCCCGCTGCACCCCTACGTGACCGGCATGCCGTTCCGCATCGGCGCCCTGGACCGCGCGCTCGACTACATCTGTTCCCACGACGGTGTGTGGAAGACAACCGCGGGGGAGATCGCCGAGTGGTTCTACGAGCACTACTACGAGGCGCCGGGACGAACGGACGGTTAGCGAAGCCCTATCCTATTGTCACGAGGTCCTCCGACTTCGCTCCGCCGGCGCTTCGCCGCGGTCAGGAGACGAACGGATATACGCCGACCGTTCGTCCCGAGCCGAGCGAAGTCGCAGGGCGCCGCCGTCGGCTTGCTTTCTTGACCGGAACCGGGAGGTAGGAGTGGCGCAAGACTGGTCTTACATCGTGCTGGAACGGCTCGGCGGCGGGGTGGCGCGGATCAGCTTCAACCGCCCGGAGAAGCGCAACGCCCTGAGCCAAGCCATGACCGGGGAGATCCTCGGTGCCCTGGAGACGGTGCGCAGCGATCCCGACGTGCGCGTCGTCGTCACCCGCGGCAACGGGCCGTGCTACTGCGCGGGCGCGGACCTGCACGACCTGCGGACCCTCCACAAGGAGCCGCCGCGAGACTGGGACCGCTCCCACCCCAACATGCTCTTCTACGAGAGCTTCCGGAACTATCCCAAGGTCACCATCGCCCAGGTGCACGGCCACTGTCTCGGCGGCGGCATGGCGCTCATGACCTGTCACGACATCGCCATCGCCACGGACACCGCCAAGATCGGCATGCCCGAGATCGTGCGCGGCAGCTTCGGGCAGATGGCCCTGAGCTCCCTGTACCACACCGGAATTCCGGCCAAGAAGGCGGCCATCATGCACTTCAGCGGGCGGAACTTCTCGGGCACGGATGCGGATCGCTTCGGCCTGGTGTCGGCGGCGGTGCCCGAGGCCGAATTCGAGAAGGTCACCCTCCAACTCGCAAGCGAGATCGGCTCGCGCCATCCCGCCGCGCTGGCCTCCGCCAAGATCGCCGTGCAGGTGGGCAAGGACCTTCCCTGGTCGCAGGCCCTGCGCACGGACCAGCTCGTAGCGGCGCGCCAACAACTCATGATGGACACGTTCTCGGACGTGGAAGACTACCTGCGTTCCCAGAGCGGCGGCACCAACACCGGCTACCGGCGCTCGGACACCTGACGCGGCGCGGCTTCCGTTCAATCAGCCGCGGCCAGACCGGCACCGGCCTTCAGCACCTCGGCCGCCCGCCGCACCATGGCCTCGATAATCTCGGCGGCCGGGCGCACGTCCTTCTCTCCGAGCAGCCCGGCGATCTGGCCGCCCGGCACGCTCATCACGTCCACCCGGCTGCCCTGCTCCGCGGCCACCCGGAACTGGTCGTTGAGTACCCCCTGGAACGGCATCTCCAGGGGTGTCAAGCCCGATTCCTCCCACTTGCGGATCACGGGACTGCGGTAGTGGCGGCTGGGCTTGCCGCTGGGGAAGCGGTCGAGCACGAAGTCCTCGGTGCGGCCCTGGATGAGCTGGGTCTTGTAGTCGGCGTGGATCTCGCTCTCCGCGCTGGCCAGGAAGACCGTGCCGCACCACACCCCCACCGCTCCCAGGCTGAGCGCCGCGGCCAGACCGCGCCCGTCGGCTATGCCCCCGGCCACGACCACCGGCGTGGGGCTGACCGCATCCACCACCTGGGGTATCAGCGGAAAGTTGGCGATTCGCCCGGTGTGCCCGCCGGCCTCGTAGCCCTGCGCAATGACCGCGTCGACGCCGTTGGCCGCGTGCCCCACCGCCTGCTTCACGTTGCCGCACAGCGCCAGCACCTTCATGCCGCGCTCGTGGGCCAGCGGCACCACCTCCGCGGTATCTCCCAGGCCCACGGCCAGCACCTGCACGCCCTCCTGCAGGATCACGTCCAACTGCCGCTGCACCATGTCCGGGGTCTTGACCTTGGACCAGGGGTCCGGACCTTGGGTCTCGAGCCCGAATTCCTCGATGGCGTCGCGCACGAAGCGCACATGGTCGGGATGAGTGCGTTCCAGAAACTCGCGCACGTTTCCGACGTCCGCGTAGGGCGTCTGCGCCAGCCGCGGCAGCGTGATGTCCACGCCGAAGGGACGGTCCGTCCGTTCCCGGACGGCGCGGATGCGCTCGCGAATGAACTCCGGCTTGAGCGGGCTCCCGCCGATGACCCCGAGCCCGCCCGCTTCGGAAACCGCCGCCACCAGCTTCGGCGGCGTGGTGGAGCCGCGGCTGTCCCAGCCCATGCCCGCCTGGATGACGGGGTGCTCGATGCCGAGCAGATCGCACAAAGGGGTATTCAACTTCGCCATGGCAAGCTCCCGTCGCGTGTTGACGTGTTCCCACTCCTCTAACGCGTCGCGCCGCGCATTGCCAATGACGCCGGCGTCCCGCGCGCTTGGACGCCGTGACCCGTTTCCTTACATCCGAGAACCGCACAATGGACAGCCGGGCGCCGGCCATGCTAGTGGCCTGTAGCTTACGAACGCCGCGCTCCCACGCGCGGCCACGTGGGCCGGCGTCGTGACAGGAAGGACCCGGCGCGGCCTGCGAACGCTCGCACAAAGGACGCTCCAAGAGGACGAACACATGGAAAACCGCCGCTACGACTATCAGCCCATCACCACCCGGCCGGCGCTCCGGTGGCCCAACGACGCCCGGGTGGCCGTCTGGGTGAGTCCCAACATCGAGTACTTCCACTTCGACCAGCCCATACCCAACTTCGCGATGTCCAAGGTGCCGGACGTACGCGGCTACGCCCAGCGCGATTACGGCGCCCGGGTGGGGGTGTTCAGGATGATGGACGTGCTGGACAAGCACGGCATCCGCGCGAGCGCCCAGTTGAACTCCGAGGTCTGCATCCACCATCGCGAGATCGTCGAGGAGGGCATCAAGCGGGACTGGGAGTGGCTGGGCCACGGCGTCACCAACAACCTTCCCCTGACCGCCTATCCCGCGGCGGACGAATTGTCCGTCATCGAGCAGGTACGCGACGAGATCGCCGAGGCCACGGGCAAGGCGCCTCGCGGCTGGCTCGGCCCGGCGCTGGCCGAAACCTTCGACACCCCGGACCACCTCGCGGCCGCGGGCTTCGACTACCTGTGCGACTGGGGCTTTGACGATCAGCCGGCGGCGATGCGCGTGAAGACCGGCCGCATGATCGCCATGCCCTACGAGCAGGGCCTGAACGACATCAACTTCTTCCTGCGCTCCAACTACACCCCCCGCGAGTATCTCCGGCAGGTATGCGACCAGTTCGACGTGCTTTACCAGGACGGCGAACGGAGCGGCACGGTCTTGTGCATCCCCCTGCACCCTTTCATCATCGGCGTGCCGCTCCGCATCAAGTACCTGGACCTCGCGCTGGAGTACATCCGTTCCCACGACGGCGTATGGCTGACCACGGGGGGAGAGATCGCGGACTGGTACTACCAGCACTCCTACGAGGATCCGGGGCGGCCGTAAGAACCTTGCCGGGAATCACGCGAGCCGGGATCGTAACCCTGGTCCGTGGACGGAATGGCCAGCATGCAGCGTTCTGCTCCGACAGGACAAAGCGGCGTTGTCGCGAAGCCTCTCCCGTGACGCACTCGTTCGAGATCATCCCGCGGGCGCCGTATTCGTTCGACTTCACGGTCGCGCGCTTCATGCGCTTCGCGAGCGAGAACGTCGACCTCGTGGAGGACGGTCAATACCGGCGCCTCTTGGCGGACGGCCGCCAACTCGCGTTGGCCATGGTGACCAACGCCGGGACGGTGGCCAAGCCGCGGCTGGCCGTGGTCTTGCACAGTCCCTCCAGAGCTCCCCTCAAGCTCGCCGGTTTCGAGGCACAACTCCGCCACGTCCTGTGCACGGACCTCGACCTCCGGCCGTTCTACCGCATGGCGCGCAGGGACGGACTGCTGGCGCCGATGGTGAGCCGGTTCCGCGGGCTGCGGGTCACGGGCAGTCCGACACTGTTCGAGGCGCTGGTCACCGCGGTCCTGTCCCAGCAGGTCAACCTGACGTTTGCGTACTCCATCAAGAAGGCGCTCGTCGAAAGCTTCGGCCGCCGGTGGCGCCGGCAGGGGCGCACCTACCACGCGTTTCCCGAGCCACGCCGGTTCGCCGGGCAGACCCTGGAGTCCATGCGCGGGTTCCGGCTGAGCAACGCCAAGGCGGGCACGCTGATCCGGCTGGGCGAGGCCTTCGCATCCGATGTCACGCTCCACGGGCTGGCCGCACTGCCGGACGAACAGGTCATCGAGCGTTTGACCGCCATCAAGGGCATCGGCCGCTGGTCCGCCGAGATCGCGCTGATGCGCGGGCTGGCACGGCCCGATACCTTCCCGGCCGGGGACCTGGGGGTGGTGAAATACGTCGCTCAGGGCCTGTTGGGCAGGACCGGCAAGGCCACCGAGGACGAGATGCGCGCCTTTGCCGAACGCTGGCGGCCCTACCGCGGGCTGGCCCTGGCCTACTGCTACGCCGAGCTGGCCACCCGCCGCCGCGCGTCCACGCCCGGTACTATTGAGAACTAGCACGTAATGCTACCCTGTGTGCGTGGACGAAAACATGCCGAAAACGTCCCAAACCCCCGAGGCCGCCGACCGCAATGTCTCCATCATCGTGCCGACGTTCCGCGAGGCGGCGAACATCGCGCCGCTGGCGGAGCGCATCGACGCGGCGCTGTCCGGAACCGGTCTCGAATGGGAGCTGTTGCTGGTGGACGACGACTCCGGCGACGGCAGCGAGGCCGTGGTCGCGGAGCTGTCGCGGCGCCTGCCGGTGCGCATGGTGGTCCGCCGCGAGCCGCCCCGGGACCTGTCGCTGGCGGTCATCGAGGGGATCCGGCTGAGCCGCTTCGACCGGCTCGTGGTGATGGACGCGGACCTGTCGCATCCCCCCGAGCGCATCCTGGACCTGCTGGCGGCCCTGGACGGCGGTTGCGACATGGTCATCGGCAGCCGCTACGCCCCCGGCGGTAGTGTGGACAGTTCCTGGAGCCTCTACCGCGTGCTGAACTCACGGCTGGCGACCTGGATGGCGCGCCCTCTGGTCAAGTGCGCCGACCCCATGGCGGGCTTCTTCGCCACCCGCCGTAGCGTACTGCCCGATCTCCAACTCCTGCGCCCAATGGGCTACAAGATCGCGCTGGAACTCATGGTACGCGGACGGCTGCGGGTGCGGGAGGTCTCCATCGACTTCCGCGACCGCAGCGTGGGCCTCAGCAAGATGAACTGGCGTCAGCAGATCCGCTTCCTGCGCCACCTCTCCCGCCTTTACAACCACAAGTTCGGCAGCCTGGCCCGCGTCCCTTTCTTCAGCGCGGTGGGCGCCAGCGGGCTCGTCGTCGACCTCGCCTGCTATCTCGGCCTGCAGTGGGCCGGCATCGAGCACCGCCTGGCGCGTTTCCTGTCATTCTGGCCCGCCGTGGGCTGGAACTGGGCCCTCAACCGCGGCTTGACCTTCAGCGAACGGGCGCGCCAGCCTCACCTGGGCCAGTTGGCCAGGTTCGTGGCCAGCAGCCTTGTGGGGCTTGCGGTGAACGTCGGCAGCTACGCCCTGCTTACGAGCTACATGGACCTCTTCGACCGCCACCGCCTGCTGGCGTTCTTTTGCGGCGTCAGCCTCGGCAGCATCGTCAACTTCCTGGTTGCCGATCTCTACGTCTACGGACGCCGCACCGAGACCGGACACTGACCCATGGTCGCCGGGCTCAATCGCTCCGCTCCGGTTCACCGGGGTCCGTGCGGCCGTAGGCGTCCTCGTAACGGACGATGTCGTCCTCTTCCAGGTAATCCCCACACTGGACCTCCACCACCTCCAGCGGAACGGTGCCGGGGTTCGCCAACCGGTGTTTCGTCCTCTGCGGAACATAAGTGGACTGGTTCTCCGACAACACGAAGGTTTCTTCTCCCCGGGTCACGCGCGCGGTTCCGCGGACGACGGTCCAGTGCTCGGAGCGATGTTCGTGCGACTGCAGGGACAGCGCCTGCCCGGGACGGACGACGATGTGCTTCACCTTGAATCCGGAGCCGACCAGCACATCGTGGAACCCGCCCCAGGGACGGTGGACCTTGCGGTGAACCCGCTGCTCCTCCCGGCCCGCCGACCTGAGCGCCGCCGCCACCTTGCCCGTGTCCCGAACCGCGTCCTTGCGCGCCACCAGCACGGCGTCGGCCGTGTCCACGATGACCAGACCGGACACGCCCACGGCCGCCACCAACCGGTCCCCGGCGCGGACGTAGCTGTCGTGGACGCCTTCCAGGAGGGCGTCACCCCGGGTGACGTTGCCGGCGTCGTCCTTGGGCCCCAGTTCGGCCAGCGCGGCCCACGAGCCGATGTCGGACCAATCCGCTTCGAGCGGGACCATCACGGCGTCCGAGGTGTGCTCCATGACCGCGTAGTCCACCGAGACCGCCGGAGACCGTGAAAAGGAGCGCGCCTCCAGCCGCAGGAAGCCCGTTTCCTCCACCGCCTCGCCGTGGGCCCGCGTCACCGCGTCCCGGACCGCCGGCTCATGCTCGCCGAGCTCCCGCAGGTACGCCGACGCCGGGAACACGAACATGCCGCTGTTCCAGTAGTAGCGGCCGTCTTCGAGGTAGCCGGCGGCCGCTGACACGTCCGGCTTCTCCACGAACCGTTCCACCTTGCGGCCGTCTTCGCTCACGCCGGTGGGGCCGGCCGCCTTGATGTACCCGTACCCGGTTTCCGCGTAGGCGGGCGTTACCCCGAAGGTCACGAGATGACCGGCCGCGGCCTCCAGGACGGCGGCCCGCACCGCGCTCGCGAACCGGCTCTCGTCGCGGATCACGTGGTCGGCGGGGAGCACCACCAGGATGGGGTCTTCGCCGGAGTCGCCGCGGGCGATCGCGGTCAGTGCCGCCGCCGCTATGGCCGGCGCGGTGTTTCGTCCCACCGGCTCCAGCAACACGGCCGCGGGTTCTACGCCAACGGCCTTGAGCTGCTCGGCCACCATGAAACGGTGGGCCTCGTTGCACACCACGATGGGCGCCCTCAACTCGGCGAGCGGGGCCAGGCGGCGGGCGGTGGCCTGGAGCAGGGTGTGCTCTTCCACGAGCGGAATGAACTGCTTCGGATGGAGTTCACGGGAAAGCGGCCAGAGCCGGGTACCGGCGCCGCCCGAGAGAATCACGGGGAACAGGACGTGGCTCATCGCGGTCAACTCGAATTAGTGGCCTGTAGGACTGAAACGCGGTCTGTGTGACTATACCAGAGACCGGGCGGCGGCATACAGTTTTCGTCGCTGCCGATCCGTTGGCACACGAAGAGCGCTCGTTACCGGCTCGTTACCGGATTCCTGGCATGCTGTCCGTCCCCCGCAGGACCCGCCGGTTCCACCATGCGATCAGCGGGGTGATGAGGAGGGTGGGAAGAATCCACGCCAGCCATGCCGGCCGGGTGGCGGCATTGACCACCACGACCGCGGTGACGGTGGCGATGGTCCCGGCCAGCATGTTGGTGAGATGGCGGGCGATGCGTTGGCGGCCGGGCCGGGGCGATGCGCGGTGATAACGCAGGTCGACGGCACTCAGGGCCACGGCAATGAATCCGAACACGGCCATGGTCACCCACTGTGAATCCCCCCGCAGGAAGAGCACGGCGCCATGGCCCCACATGCCGAGCCCGGTAACGCCCATGATCACCGCCGCGGCCCAGTCCACCGGCCGCGGCCGACCGCTGGCGTTGCGGGCGAAGCGCCAGCCGGCGAACACGAGATAGAAGCTGAAGACGGCGACCAGCAGCAGCACGACGTCGGCCCCGAGGATCGCCAACGGCAGAGCGGTGACGCACACCAGCGACATGGCCGCGGCATAGACCCGCCCTGCCAGTATGTGATGCACCCGGCCCTTTGCCGTCGAAAGGGCGATGGCCGCTACGGCCAACGCCACCGCGCCGGCGGCAATGTGGACGACGAGAAGGACGGTGCCCGCCATGCCTGAACTCCCGGAACTCCCGACCGCTACTCCGCTCTCACGTCAGCGCCACAGGTCGAACCTGCGGATCACCGCGAGGCGCAACAATATCAGGTGGTTCTCGACCCGGTAGGGACAAGCCCGCCGAGGACCGCCAGGCCCGCACGGGTTGTTTCCGGATCGGTTGACGTGGTGGGTACTCCTTCCGAAACCGAGATACGAGGCATCCAGACGCCACCCCCAGGAGTCCACCAGGGGCGTCTCGATGCCGACGCCGAGCACCCAACCGATTCGCGTGGCGTTGTGGACGAACGAATCGTCGGGGTCGAACCGGGGCGGCATGTCCGGAGAGAAATCGATGTCGGTCAGGGAGTTCGTGATCCGGGCCAGCGCCGCGCCGCCGTTGATGAACACCGTCACCGGCCCTTCCCTGTGCTCGAGGCCCAGACGCGCGGTGGCCGTCCACCGGACAGACGCCCGCGCCGTCTCGTCCCGGCCGGCGGGATCAACGCGGTCCGAGTGTGCCGACAGTCCGCGCCAGGCGCCGTCAAGCTCGATCCTGAAGCGCGTGCGTTCCAGGGTGAACTTCCTGCCCAACAGAAGACCCCAAGTGTGATCGCCGTCGTCGTAGTCCGTGGCCCAGCCGGGTCTGCCCCAGTTTGCGAAGCCACTGGGATCGATGATCCGGTTCTCGGTCCTGGCAGCGGCGACGAACAGGCCCGCGTAAGCGTCTCCCCAAGCCACGGCGGCGGACGCCGGGCGGAGGCCACCGGCGAACACGAGCGTCAGGAGCATCAAGACCACGCACCCTGAAGCAAGAAGGACGATTCTCTTGGAGGAACCTGTCATGGGACACAGTTTAGCAGGTCCTCCCATGGCGGCGACAATACGGGCGTTTTCACCCGGACTCCCGACCGTCCGCCAGGGAGGCCCATTCGAGGACCCAGCGGCGCGTCCTGGGACGGCTGGTGCGCAGATCGGCGGACGCCTCGAAGTCACCGCGCAACCGCTCCAGGTCCGCGGCCGAATCGACGTCGTAAGTGCGGGCGACCGTGCCCACACGCAGGCCGAGTCGCCGGACCTTGTCCAGGGTCTGATCGAGCACGGTCGCCGTGCTCCAGGCGACGCCCCGAAAGAGTTCCTCCACCGGCCTGTTGAGGCCGATGAGATAGTAACCGCCGTCGTCCGCCGGGCCCAGCACCACGTCGCAGGCGTCCTGCCGCAGCAACTCGCAGGCGCTCATCACCACGCCCGTGCTCAGGGTGGGGATGTCGCTGCCCACCACCACCACCTGGCGGTAACCCTTGTCCCGCAAATCGGTGAACACCCCGTGCATGCGCGCGCCGAGGGAATCGCCGCGCTGCGGCAGCAGGGTCGCGGCCAGCTCCGGGATACGCGCGAAATAGCCTCGGCTTCGTTCGGCGTAGGCCACCCAGGTGTCCCAACGCTCCGAACGCGTCAAGTGGTCGAGGACATCCTGGAGCACGCAGGCGTAGAAGTCCGCCGCCTCCGCATGGGTCAGCGGCGGGCACAGCCGGGTCTTGACGGCTCCCGGCCTCGGCGCCCGCGCCATGACCGCCACGGCGGGCAAGTCATGGCGCGGAAGTTCCGCTCGAGAGCCGGACCGCCGCGCGCCCACTGCGCGTTTGAGAAACGATTCGCTGTTCACGGAATTTACCTGCGGCACCAAATCAACTATAAACGAACGCGCCGGTGCAAACCCGCCACTTCCGTTTTTCACGCCGCCGCGGCGGGATGGCGCAAGGACGCCCGGTAAGCTTGCAGGGAACAGAGGGAATCCCGAGACACTCTGGGAGACATCCTTTCATGGCTCAACGGATTGGCAAGATAGCGTTGGTGGTGGTCGTGGCCGCTCTCATCGCGAGCTTTTTCATCTTCGATCTCGGGATGTACTTCAACCTCGAGTTCATCAAGGCGCAGCGCGATGCCTATTTGGGCTACTACCAGCAGAACCCCGCCACCACCATCACCGCGTACGCCGCGATCTATATCGCGGTGACGGCCCTCTCGCTTCCGGGCGCAGCCATCATGACGCTGTTGGGCGGCGCACTGTTCGGGGTGATCACCGGCACGATCATCGTCTCCTTCTGCAGCACCATCGGCGCCACCCTGGCCTTCCTGGTGGCACGTTTCCTTCTGCGGGACAGCATTCAGGGGAAGTTCGGCGACAGGCTCGAGACCATCAACAACGGCATCGCCAACGAGGGAATGTTCTACCTCTTCACCATGCGGCTGATCCCGGTCATTCCCTTCTTCGTCATCAACCTGGTAATGGGGCTCACGCCCATCCGCACGGTGCAGTTCTTCTTCGTGAGCCAACTGGGCATGTTTCCCGGCACCATCGTCTACGTGAACGCCGGCACCCAACTGGCCCAGATCGATTCACTGGCGGGCATTCTGTCCCCTGCGCTCCTGCTGTCGTTCGCGCTGCTGGGCCTGTTCCCGCTCATCGCCAAGAAGTCCATCGAGCTGGTCAACAAGCGCAGGAACGCGAAAGCGCCGTAGGCGGCGCTGGAAACCATAGCCACCAGCGTCCAGGATAAGACTGTTCCCGACCCGAGAGACCAAGCATGCGCAACATTCCACAACTGTCACCGCAGGACGAATACAACCAGGTGTTGGGCTCCAACACCCACCCGGCGGACTGGACCAATCCCACGCCGGCCGACCGTTACAACCTGGTGGTCATCGGCGCCGGCACGGCCGGGCTCGTGACCGCGGCCGGCGCCGCCGGGCTCGGCGCCAGGGTGGCCCTGATCGAACGCCACTACCTCGGCGGCGATTGCCTCAACGTCGGCTGCGTCCCGTCGAAGTGCATCATCCGCTCGTCGCGCGTGGTGGCGGAGATCCGGGACGCGGACATGTTCGGCATCGGCGGCCCAGGTGACGTTCAGGTGGACTTCGGCGCGGTCATGGAACGCATGCGCCGCATCCGTTCCCACATCAGCCACCACGACTCGGTGAGACGTTTTACGGAACTGGGCGTCGACGTGTTCCTGGGCGACGCCAGTTTCACCGGTCTGGAGACTGTGGAGGTGGACGGCCAGTCGCTCCATTTCAAGAAGGCCGTCATCGCCTCCGGCGCCCGGGCGGTGGCGCCGCATCCGCCCATCGACGGCATCGAGGAGGCCGGCTACCTCACCAACGAGACCGTATTCTCCCTCACCGAGCGCCCGGAACGGCTGGCGGTCATCGGCGCCGGCCCCATCGGCTGCGAACTGGCGCAGACCTTCCAGCGCCTGGGCTGCCAGGTGGTGCTTTTCCACAACGGCGACCACATCCTCAACCGCGAGGACGCCGACGCCGCGGAAATCGTCCAGCAGCAGTTCCTGAAGGAGGGCATCCAACTGGTGCTCAACAGCGCCCTCACCCGCGTGACCGCCGAGAACGGCCGCAAGGTGGTCCATTACGAGGCCGACGGCAACGCCGGCTCGGCGGCCGTGGACGAGATCCTGGTGGGGGCCGGGCGCGCGCCCAACGTGGACGGTCTGAACCTTGAAGGGGTCGGCGTCGAGTTCCACCCGTTCCAGGGCGTGGTGGTCAACGATTACCTGCAGACCACCAACCCGCGCATCTTCGCCGGCGGCGACGTGTGCATGAACTGGAAGTTCACCCACGCGGCCGACGCGGCCGCGCGCATCATCATCCAGAACGCCCTCTTCTACAAGAGCAAGAAGCTGAGCTCGCTGATCATGCCCTGGGCCACCTACACGGACCCGGAGATCGCCCACGTGGGAATGTACGAGCGCGACGCGGAGAGCGAAGGCATCGCCATCGACACTTACGTCCGCGAGTTGAAGGAAGTGGACCGCGCCCTGGCTGACGGCGAGGAGGAAGGCTTCGTCAAGATCCACGTGAAAAAGGGCACCGACAAGATCGTCGGCGGCACCATCGTGGCGCGCCACGCCGGCGAGATGATCAGCGAGATCACCCTGGCCATCGCCGGCAAGGTCGGCCTCGGCACCATCGCCAACGTCATCCACCCCTACCCGACCCAGGCCGAGGCCATCAAGCAGACCGGCGACGCCTTCAACCGCACACGGCTGACGCCCATGGTAAAGAAGATCTTTCAGCGCTGGCTGGCGTGGAGCCGGAGGTAGCGGCCGGCCCCGGCGAGTGCCCGGTCCGTTAGCGGCCCGCGGCCGGCCGCGCCGTCAGAACGCGTAGCGCAGCGACAGGCGCGCCTCGTGGCTCGCGAGCCGCGCCCAGGTCGGCGCGAGATCCAGCGGCAACGGCTCCCGGCTCCCGTCGCGCCAGACCACCCGGCCCGCGCCCCGCCTCGTGCGGACCTCACCGAGATGCGTGTAGCGCCAGGCGATATCCAGGCTCACGCGCTCGTCCAGCGGCATCGAGACCCCGGCCGTCACCATCCAGGCCAGGTCCGTCCGGCTCCCGTCCGGCACGATGGTCGTCGTTGCCGGAAACGTCATGCGCGTCTCCCCGATGCGGTTTCGGACCGCGCCGAGGCCGGCTCCGATGAACGGATCGAAAGGCCCGAGCCGGGGCAGCCCCAACCCGGCGAAGTCGACAAAGGCGGCAAGCATCCCCGAAACGGACGACAGGTCCGCCGACACTTCCTGCCGCCGTTCCGGCGCCAGGAAGTTGGCGCGGCCCTCGAACTCGATGCGCGGTCGATATTCGACCAGAACCTCGAAGCGCGCCGGCGCGACCGTGTAGCCCAGCCCGAGCTCGAGCGCCGCCACCGCGCCGAAGTCGCCGCGTGACCGGTAAGGCGCGCCGTCTCCGCCCGTGCCGCAGCCGTACAAGGCCGCCGGAGCCGTGCTGGAACAGTCCTTGTCCATGAAGATGACATCGCCCGACCGGCCCAGGCCGAGACCGCCGCGCAGGTAGAAATCGCCGGCCACCGCGGCGCCGGGAGCCATCCACACCCCGACCAGAACAGCGACCACCACGAGCCCTGTTCTCCGTGCGAACAAACCGGTCGCGAACATACCGCCCAACCTCACTTTCCCGCCGGCCGCGCGTCGGTGCGTCTCGCTACATTCGCCCATCCGATACCCGGCCGGGCTTCCACCCGTCTACTTGCGCAGGCGCCTTCCCAGCGCGATCAGGAACATGACGCTTTTGCCCGCCGCGTGGGGTGAAAAGAACGCGGTGACATCGTCGTCGAAGAAGGTCAGGCCGGAGGCGCCGAAGCCCTGGGCGTAGGCCGCCAGGTAGAGGCGGCCGGCGGTGATGCTGGCGTCCATTTGGGCAAGGCGGTAGCCGCGGTTGCCGTAGCGTCGCAGCACTGCGTCGAGTTCGGTGAGGAAGTAGACGCTGACGCTGGCGTCCGCGGGGATCTCCTGGCCAAGTCCGAGGAAACCGGCCTCCTTGCGGAAGTTTCCTTCCTTCAAAAGATCGAGGCGTCCGTTGTCACGGTCGAAAACGTATGCGCCGGAAGCGGCGCCGTCCACGTGGTTGACGATGAGATAGAGTTGATTCAGCTCACGGGAGGCGCCGGGATCCACATCCGTGGCAACGCCCCGTGTCGCGTAGTGCAAGGCCGTGGACAACTGGGCGAGGCTGATGGACTCGTGCGAGAACCGGCGCGTGGAGCCCCGGCGCACGATCACCTGCTCGATGCTGTCGGCCGGAAGCGACGCGGGAGAGTCGACGGCCAAGGGCAGCGCGCGGCGCCCCGCGCCGGCCGCGACGGGGCCGCCGGATTCTCCGTCGACGGTTCCGGCTTCGTCGGGCGTGTTCATGCCGGTTTCCGCTTCTTCGAGGTCGTCCGACACACCGCCGTCGGCCTCCCGCCAGCGCCGCGCCTCGGCGCCGCTCTCCAGGCATGACGCCGCGTGCGCCTGCCGGATGGACGGATAGTCCAGCTCGCGGGGCGACAGCGGCCGGGTAGCGTAGTCCAGGGGCGGCGGCGTTTCCGCGGAGGGAGCCGTGGACGATGCCGAGCGGCCCAGGGGCACGAGACACAGAGACACTTCCTTCTGGGAGTCGAGGCCCAACAGATGGTTCACCGGGGCGTCGGCGAAGCCCATCACCGTTCGTGTCGGGATGTCTCGAGCCGATGCCGCGGCAAGGCAGTTGGCAAGCAGCGTGCCGCCGTCCCAGAAGCAGTGCCGGTAGGTGCGGTCGCGGTACTTCCAGCTATTGCGCCAGAACGTGGACGCAAGCATCAGAATGACCGGCGCGTGCGCAACGGCGGGCTCGCCGCCGCTCGCCGCCACCAGCACGCCACGGTGGTCGCCGGCGCGCAAGGGCGTCAGCGCGAAGCGGTCAGGGGCGAAGTGATAGACACCGGCGTCCAGGTCGGACAGCGGACCCGCGACCACGTAGACGTCGATGTGGTAGAGCGCGCCGGTGCATGCAGCCGCGCGAAAGAGCATCTCGCCGCCGAAGTAGCGCCGCCGGCGCGTTACGCCGGCGCAGAGGAACAGCACCTCCGCCAGCTCGGCGCGGGTCAAGCCGCGCTCCACCTCCGGGGCAGGCTCGGAAATGGCCCGTAGCGCCGGCACGCCGGTTAACTGGAGATGCTGCTCCAGCGGCAGCGACTCCAACGTTTCGTAGATCTTGAAGGGACGCGGCTGGTTGTCCCAGTCCAGGTAATGGGGACCACCCCGGACGCTCGTGAGTGAATGCTTGGTGCGTTCATGGTAGTCGCGCGCCGCCGCGACGTCTCGGTTGCTCATGGAGCCTCCGGGCCGTGTAGGCCGTGCCGGTCCCTACACGCTGATGTTCCAGAACTGCTTGACCAGCGTTCCGAGAACGTAGGTGACGCCCACGGCGCCGAACACCAGCAGGAGGTTCTGAAGCACCCGCGGGCGAACCTCCATGCCTGACATGACCGACAGGAGCGCGGTCACCAGCACCACCATGGCGCCGCCCACGGCGATGGACCACAACGGGCTGACCGCGCCCAGGAGCACCGGGAAGATGGGGAACATGGCGCCCACGAAGTAGGAGATGCCCACGGCGACGGCGGCGGACAGCGGGCGCGTCTCCTCCGGCGGCTTCATCTCGGGGTCGAAGAAGTTGCGCTTGGCGTTCTCGATGCGCTGGACCTCGCGCTGGGAGCGGGACGAGGCCAGCACGCCCGCGGCCATGGAGATGGAACCCGCCACCGCCACCGTGAGGCTCGCCACGGCCACGTAGGCGGGGTGTCCGAACGAGGCATAGAACCCGGCGACGCTGCCGAGCACCTCCACCAAGCCGTCGTTCAGGCCCAGGAAGATGTCGCGCACGCGTTCCGGGTTCAGGCGTCTTCCGGTGAGCCCGGCGACGATCTCGTCCTCGTGGCCGAACTCGTCGCGCAGGATGCCGCGGATGCGCGGTCCGTAGGGCGTGTCTTTGTAACGGTCCCACAGCGCCCAGTACTTCTTGACGCCGTAGATCTCGATGGCTTCCAGGATGAGGAAGGTCATGGCCACGCCGAAGCAGCGCCGCAAGAGCACGAGAAAACTCAGGCGCAAGCGCTGCACCCGGTCCAGCGAGCTGTCATCGAGGCCGGCGAAATCGGCCCAGAAGGCGACGTGCCCCCGCTCCACGGTGACGAGGCGGCTCAGGACGTTGTGGACCTCGCCGGTCTCCATCTCACGGAGACGCACATAGAGGGCCATGTCGAAGGCCTCGTCCCGGGCAACCTTGTGTACCAGCGGATCGTTTCGCGGTTCCGTCATGAGGGATGGGCCAGCGCCTTGCGCCGGGCCTCGGCGGGGTCGCAGTCGGAGCCGCGGTCGCGGGTGATGAGGGAGCGAAGGCTCTCGGTGTGGTCCAGCCACGCCGTTTGCACGGCCGGAGACACGTGGAACTCGTCGAGAGTCTCGCGCAGGATCTGCAGCCGGCGCGCGAACTGCCCCCCCATAATGGGATGCGGCGCGTGAGCCTGTTCGAGGGGACGGCCTTCGTACTCAATGTCGGCGCCGAGAGCTCGTGCCGTAAACTGGTACTCCAGCCTCTTGACCCGGTCGCGGTCGGCGTTGCGGAAGAAGAACCCGATCATGAGGTCATCGAAGATCCGGTCCACGAAGACGTCGATGACCTCGCGCAGGCGCTCCGCGCCGATCTCGTCGAACAAGGAAGCCGTGGATTTCTCCCCGTTCGGCTACTCGCTACTCTTCGGCGGCCGGGCTGAGCAGCGCGTCCAGTTCCCCCCGCTCGTGCAGTTCGTGGACGATGTCGCAGCCGCCCACGAACTGACCGTCGATGTAGACCTGCGGGATGGTCGGCCAGTTCGAGTATTGCTTCACGCCCTCCCGGACCGCCGGGTCGGACAGCACGTCGAAGCTCTCGAACTCCGCGTTATGGGCGCGCAGGATCTCCACCGTGTGGGCGGAGAAGCCGCACTGGGGAAAGTTCGGGGTGCCCTTCATGAAGACCATCACCCGGTTGTTCTTCACCTGCTCTTCGATTCTGCTGAGAACGTCATCCGCCATCGTCATGTACCTTCCTTGTGGGATTTGCTCACCGGAACGGGCCGCCGGCGCACGGGCGGCGCGTCAGATCTCGACCTCGATATCGGACCCGGAAACGCGCACGTTGAACTTGTCGACGCCCACGTCGGCGGGGGGACCCGAGACTTCGCCGGTGGTGATGTCGAACATGGCTCCGTGCCACGGGCACTGGATCTCCTTGCCCATGACCTCTCCCTCGGACAACGGCGCGCCGCGATGGGTGCAGATATCGTCGATGGCGTAGAAGGACCCTTCCACATTGAACAGCGCGACCCGGCGGCCGTTGACCTCCACCAGCTTCGGCTTGCCGGGCTCCACATCCTCGGTGGTCGCGACCTTGACATACTCAGCCATGCGTTTCCTCCCTTCGGATCCTCCGGTCGGCCGCAAGGTGCGCCGACCCGCCGCCGCCTGCGATCCGATTGACTTGAAGTGAATGGACCGCGGCGAGGACGACGCCGCGGTGCTTCGCCCCTCAGCGCGCCTCGGCCGCCGCGGACCCCTTGACCAGCCACCGCTCGCGCATGACCTTGTCCTGAATCCGCAAAAGCCCTTCGGTCAGGGCCTCGGGGCGCGGCGGGCAACCCGGGACGTACACGTCCACCGGCACGATCTTGTCGACGCCCTTGCATACCGAGTAGGCCATCTGGAACAGTCCGCCGCAGTTGGAGCAGCTTCCCATGGAGATGACGTACTTGGGATCGGGCATCTGGTCGTAGAGCAGCCGGGTGCGCTTGGCCATCTTGTAGGTCAAGGTGCCGGCCACGATCATCAGGTCCGACTGGCGCGGCGTGGCCCGTGGCACGCACCCGAACCGGTCGAGGTCCGCGCGCGGCCCTCCGGTCTGCATGAGCTCGATGGCGCAACAGGCCAGCCCGAACAACATGTACCACTGGGACGACGCCCTGCCCCAGTTCAACAGATCGTCCACACGGGTCGTAAAGACCGTCTCGGGGAGACTGTTGGTTATCGGCATCGAAACCTCCTGAGTGGAAAGGGCCGTCGAAACGCGGTCCCGGAACGTCAGGATAGAACACCCGCGGGCCGCTTTCAAGCCCGTGTCGTGGCACTCCACCACGGTTCCGCCGCAATTGCAATCTCCTGCCTGCTCTCCTATGAGTAGATCCATGAGGGTCTGCACGCTGTTGCCGAGCGCCACGGAGGTCGCCTTCGCCCTGGGGCTGGGGGACGCGGTGGTGGCCGTGAGCCACGAGTGCGACTTTCCGCCCGCGGCGCGCGGGAAGCCCGTGGCGGTACGCGGACGCATCGACTCCGAGAACGCCACCAGCCGGGAGATCGACGAGGCGGTCAAGCGACACCGGGTCCGGAGCGAGGGGCTCTACAGCCTCGACGTGGAACTGTTGCAGCGTCTCAATCCCGACGTCATCCTCACCCAGGGACTGTGCGACGTGTGCGCGGTGGGGTACGACGACGTCATGGCCGCCGCCGGCACGCTGAGACCGCCGGCACGGGTGCTGTCACTGTCTCCCAACTCCTTGGGCGAGGTGCTGCGTGACATACGCCGGGTGGGCAACGCCACCGGCACCGGCGCGCGGGCCGAAACCCTGACGCGGTCTCTGGAAGAACGCGTGGAACGGGTGGCCGAGACTGCTCGGGAGCGCGTGTCCAGGCCGCGGGTGGCTTGCCTGGAATGGCTGGATCCGTTGTACAGCGCCGGCCACTGGGTGCCGGAAATGGTCGAGCTGGCCGGCGGCGAAGACGTGCTGGCGGTGAAGCACAAGCCTTCGGCGAGGGTGTCGCTGGAAGACGTAGTGGCGGCCGCGCCCGAGGTGCTGGTGCTCATGCCCTGCGGTTTCGACCGGGAGCGGACCCTCAGGGAATGGGAACTGCTCAAGGACCTGCCCGCGTGGCGGGAAATCCCGGCCGTAGCCCGCGGGCGCGTCTTCGCGGTGGACGGCGCGAAATATTTCAACCGGCCCGGCCCGCGCTTGGTGGACGGCCTGGAGATCCTCGCCGGGTTCATTCAAGGGGCCGCCGCATAGACCAGACCTGACGCCATGTTTCCACGACTCCTGCTGCTGTTCACCGTGGTTCCGCTGGTGGAGCTTTATCTGCTCATCGAGGTGGGCTCCATGATCGGCGGGCTCAACACCATCCTGCTGGTGCTCGGCACCGGAGTGCTGGGAGCGTTCCTTGCCAAGCTGGAGGGGCTGCGGACGCTGGGGCAGATCCAGCGGAACCTGAGCCAAGGGATCGTCCCGGCCGAGGAGATGATGGACGGGGTCATCATCCTGGTGGCGGGCCTGCTGCTGATCACGCCGGGCATCCTCACGGACGTGTTCGGATTCCTCATGCTCATCCCTACCACGCGGAACGCGTTCAAGCGCTGGCTGCGGCGGCGCTTCGACCGTGCCACCGCGCGCGTGCGCATCTACACGCAGGGCGGCCCGCGCCCATTCTAACCTTCCTCTCCCGACAAGGGCACGCGATGCGCACGCACGATCGCCGCTCTCAAGCGAATTCGTAAGCCATGCGGGCCGACACCGCCACGCCCGCGTCTCCGGCCTCGGACGCCCGGGACCTCCTGCGCCTCGCCGTCCCCGCGTCCCTGGCCATCGCCAGCGAGCCGGTACTGAACATCGTCGACACGGCCATGATCGGCCACCTGGGCGTGGAGCCGCTTGCGGCCAAGGCCATCGCCACGAGCCTCATCGGCGCCGTGAGCTGGATCTTCGCGTTCCTGATCTTCGGCACCACGAGCCTGGTGGCGAGCCAATACGGCTCGCGCAACTACGCGGCCTGTGGCGAGATCTTCCGCCACGCGCTTGTCGTGGCGGTGGCCGGCGGGACCCTCGTGGCCTCCCTGTGCTTCCTGTTCGCGCCCCAGCTTTACGCGATCATGGGCGCGACGCCGGGCGTGGCGGACCTCGGGGTCCCCTACTTCCGCATCCGCTGCGCCACCATCCCCATGCTCTTCTCCATCTACGCGGCCGTGGGGTTCCTGCGCGGCGTCCAGAACACCGTCTCGCCGATGCTCGTCGCGTTCGCCATGAGCGGGACGAACATCGTGCTGGACTACGCGCTGATCTACGGCGGGTTCGGTTTCCCCGCCCTGGGCCTGCAAGGAGCGGCCGTGGCTTCGGTGGCGGCCCATGGCCTGGGCATCTCCGCTTACGTCCGTCTCCTGTTGTTCTCAGACTACACCGGACCCTACGAGCTCGACAGCCGGCAACTCCGGCTGCGGCGTTTCCGCAACCTCTCGCGCATCGCCGGGGACCTGGCAGTGCGCACCGCCGGGCTGCGGCTGTCGCTGGTCTTCGCCACCGCCATCCTTGCGCGCATGGGGCCGGTATACCTCGCGGCCTACGAGATCGTCTTCCAGCTCTTCATCTTCTGCTCCGACACCATCGACGGACTGGCCGTGGCCGGGCAGACGCTGGTGGCGCGGCACCTGGGGGCCGGCAACGCCCGGCGCGCGCTGCGCCTGGGGCGGATGCTGGTGGGCTGGGGCTGTGCCGGCGGCACCGTCTTCGGCGCGGCCTACTTCACTCTCCAGCAACCACTCCTGGCCTTCTTCACGGACGACGCCGCCGTCACGGATCTCGTGCGCACCGAAGCCTTCCTGCTGCTGGTGGTGTTCCAGCCCCTGAACGGCATCGTATTCGCCCTGGACGGGTTCCTGCTGGGCGCCCACGACACGCGCTTCCTCATGTGGGCGATGCTCGCGGGCGGCCTGCTCCTGTTCGTGCCCCTCACCGGCCTCGCCTTCCACCTGGAACTGGGCCTGTTCGGCGTATGGGCGGGGTTCAGCCTGTTCATGGTCCAGCGCGTGACCGCCAACCTGTGGCGCCTGTTCAGCCGGCGGTGGGAGGGAGCGTTCGCCGCGTACCACGCGGGGCGGGGCGGGTGAGCCTGCTTGGGACGCGAAGTGGCACTGACGACCCGAAACGTCATTGATATGAAAATAAAATCCTGTTCAGTGATTTCTGGTAGTTACGGAATCCTGCTACACCCCAATGAGTCATTCCCGCGGAAGCGGGAATCCAGGGGTGGGGGGTGTGGCGGCCTCATCGCCCGGCCCACCCCGCCTAGATTCCCGCTTTCGCGGGAATGACGATTCGGGTCGTGGGTGTCATTCCTTTTCGGAGCGGAGTTTTGACACAGCCTGTTACGCGGGAATGACGTGATTGGTACGTAGTTGCCTCATCTTGACACAGCCCGGCCACTGTTCGCCGCAACTACCTTCACCCGTGGTTGTTCAGGAACGGGATCAGCACGGCGGCCAACTCGTCGGGTTTTTCGTGCTGCACGTGATGGCCGGCGCCGGGGATTTCCACCAGGGTCTTGTTGGGGAAATGCGCGATCCGGTTGTAGCGCGGCGACTCCCGGTAGCCGGAGTCCGCCCCGAACACCAGCAGCGTGGGACAGTCGATCCGCTCGATGAATGCCTGTACCTGGGCTTCGGAGAGGGACGAATACGACGGGTTGCGCGCCCGCGGATCGTACTTCCACACCAGACCGTTCGGGGTCCGGCGGGTGCCGTGGCGCGCCATGTGCATCGCCACCCGGTTGGGGATCAGAGGGAAGCGCCGGCAAACGGCATCGGCGGCCTGCGCCACCGTGGCATAGTAGGTAAGGATCGTGTCGGAGCCGTCGTCGCGGGTCCAGCGGCCGAAAAGCTCGGGGGTCTCGCGCTCGGTGCGGCCGTAGGGACCCGCCGACTCGATGATCACGAGCCGCTTGATCTTCTCCGGCAGCGCGCCGGCAAAGACCACCGCCATGCTGCCGCCGAGGGAGTGGGCCACCAGCGTGATCCGGTCCTTGCTGAGGTGGCGCAAGAGGCCCACCACGTCCAGCACGAAGTCCTCATGCCGGTAGCCGCGCTCCTGGCCGACCCAGCCGCTGTCGCCGTGGCCGCGCAGGTCCAGGGCCACCATGTGGGGCAGGCTGAAGCCTGCCTTGTCGAAGGACTCCAACAGGAAGTCCCAGGTGTGGCAGTGGTCCCGGTTCCCATGGACGAAGACGAACGTCTCCTGCTCCGGGTCGCCTGCCTCCAGGTAGTGCACCCGGGTCCCGTCGATCTCGAAGGTCCCGTCGCGAAATTCCGATCGCAACTCCGTCACCTCTTGCTCTCCGCAATATCCGCCGCCAAGCTCGCCTTACCGGCCGACCTCCGCGATCCCCATCTGGCTCAACTGGCGCCAGCCGGTGCTGCTGTCCAGCAGCAGCCGGTCGGCCTCGTCGGGGCCGTCGGTGAACGGGTAATAGTTGGGAAACCGCGGCGCCGGCAGCTCTTGCCAGCCCGACAGGATCGAGTCGGTGAAGCGCCACGCGTAGTCCACCTCGTCGGAGCGGGTGAACAGCGATGCGTCGCCGCGCATGGCGTCCAGCAACAGCCGCTCGTACGCCTCGGGTGAACGCTGCTCGAAGGCTTCATACATGAAGTCCATGTTGACCTTGGCCAGGTTGATCTGCATGCCCGGGCGCTTGCACGCGAAGGACAGGCTGATGCCCTCCTGGGGCTGGATGCGCAGGATCAGCACGTTGGCGCTGGCGGCGGCCATGGCGTGTCCGTCGGGCACCGCCTGCTGGCGGAACAGGCGCAACGGCGGGTGCCTGAACTGCACCGCGATCTCCGACACCCGGTTGCGCAGGCGCTTGCCGGTGCGCAGCACGAAGGGGATGCCGGCCCAGCGCCAGTTGTCGATCTTGGCGCGCAGCGCGACGTAGGTCTCGGTGGTGGACATCGCGTCCACGCCGTCCTCCTGGCGGTAGCCCTTGACCACGTCGCCGCGCAGCTCGCCGAAGCCGTACTGCCCCCGCACCGTGCTTTCCCGGACCTCCTCGGGCGAGCCGTAGGGCACCAGCGCGCGCAGGAGCTTCACCTTCTCGTCGCGGATGGACACGGGCTCCACCGCCGCCGGCGGCTCCATGGCGATGAGGCACAGCAGTTGCAGCATGTGGTTCTGCACGATGTCGCGCAACGCGCCGGCGTTGTCGTAGAACGCGCCGCGCCGCCCTTCCATGCCCAGGGTCTCGGCCACCGTGATCTGGACGTTCTCCACGTACTTCTGGTTGAACAGCGGCTCGAAGATGGCGTTGCCGAAGCGGAAGCTCAGGATGTTCTGGACCGTTTCCTTCCCGAGGTAGTGGTCGATGCGGTAGATCTGGCTCTCGTCGAGGATGCCGGTGACCTCCTCGTTCATCTCCCGCGCGCTCCGGAGGTCGTGTCCGAAGGGCTTCTCGATGATGACGTGGGACCATTGGGGCTCTTCGGGATTGCGTATCAGGCCCGCGGCGTTGAGGTTGTGGATAATGGGGGTGAAGAACTCCGGCGCCACCGAGAGGTAGAACAGCCGGTTGCCCGGGAGGTCGCGTTCGGCGTCGAGGGCGTCGAGCCGGGCCTTGAGCCTGTGGAAGGACTCGACGTCGGTGTTGTTGCCCGGCTGGTAATGGAGCGCGCCGAACAGGGGACTGCCGGCGTCCACGTCGGCGAAGTCCTGGCGCATCTCGTCGAGCATGCGCTCCCGGTACGCCTCGTCGGTCATCTCCGTGCGCGAAAAGCCCACCACGGCGTAACGCTCGGGCAGGTATCCCGTCTGCTCGAGATGGTACAACGCGGGGATCAGCTTGCGCTTGCTCAAGTCCCCGGATGCCCCGAAGATCACCACCGTCAGGGGGTCCTTGGCGCGGAACGAGTTGTCCGCCTTGCCGGAGCCCTGGCCGCCGCTGATGCGCACCGAGGCGTGCATGCCGTCGTGAGATTCCATCCGCATTTCTCCCGGAAAAGGACGATCGAAACGTACAAGTAGCGCGAACCCCCGGCATTGTCAAAAACGGCCGCGGCGCGTTGTTGACACCGTTTCGGCCCGCGGCTATCCTCTGCCACGATCCTCTTCCGGTGCTCCCGCTGTACTTCTCGACGTTCGCGAAAAGAGAGCCATGATCGAATTCGAAGGCAGAACCATCCCCATCACCCTGGCCGAGGTGGCCGATCCGCGAAGGACGGTCCTGCTGGTCTGGGACATGCAGAACGACCAAGCCGGCAGCTCGTTCAACAAGGACGAGTTCCTGCGCGCCACGCCGCCGCTCATCGCCGCGGCCAAGAGCGCCGGCGTGCCCGTAGTCTACGCCTTCGCCACCCCCTATGCGTGGCGCGACGAGGCGCCCGCCATGATCCGCCGCGCCATGAAGGACCAGGGCGTCGGCCATCCGAGCGAGCTTGCGCCTCGGCGCACCCGCGGCAGCTTCGGCTGGCAGCTCATCGAGCCCTTCCGGCCCGACGACGATGACATCCGTATCGAGAAGCGCCGCCCCACCATCTTCCTCGGCACCGAGTTCGAGCAGTTGCTGGGCAACTGGAACAGGGGCACGGTCGTGGTCGTCGGCTGCCGCACGGACTCGGGCGTGGAGGGCAGCGTCCGGGACGGCTTCTACCGCGGCCTGTCCATGATCGTGGCGCGCGACTGCGTCGGCACGAACCGCGAGAACGCGCACCACGAAGCGCTCAAGCGCATGGAACGCTTCGCCGACGTGGTGGATTCCGCTGAACTGATCGCGATATGGAGCGCCGGCGCTGGCGCCGCGGGTTGAGGCGGTGTCGGTTTGCGCTTCGCCGATCCGATCAGCGCATTGAAACGCTTACGGCGACTGTCCCGTGCGATGGGCACTTCTTCGCGGGAAAGAGGCGGGTTGAACCGCATGCCGGCGTTTCCCCGGATCCACGGTACCGTGCTGCTGCTCGTCGCGTGGCTCGCCCTGCCGGGCTGGGCGGCGGCTTGGGAGATGGTGCCGTGGGACAGCCCGCGCAAGGGCAGGAAGCCATCCCCGAACCTCACCGCCGTCGCCATCCCGGACCGGGACCATGCGTTCATCGGCACCAGCGACGGCCGACTGCTCCGCTGGGACGGGAACCGCATGCGCGCCATGGACCACCCGGCCAAAGTGAAACCGAGGAAGTTCGTGGTGAACGCGCCGGACGACGTCTGGGCGTTCGGCGACAACGCCTTGTCCCTGCATTACGACGGCAGGGCGTGGACCCGGGTGAAGAATCCGCTGACGCGGCGCAAGCGGTCGGAGGGGAGGCTCTGGGGCGCCGGGTGCGCCGCGCCCGACCGCTGCTTCGCGGGCACCCGGGACGGGCGCCTCATCGAGTGGGACGGCAAGGAGTGGCGCCATGCCCTGAGCCCGGCCGGCAAGGCACGCATCTACGGCATGGCCTTTGCCTCGCGCCGCTCGGGCTGGATGGTGGGCGACGGGTTCTTCGCGCGCTGGGACGGCGCACGCTGGGAGAAAGCGGACATGCGGGACGTCCCGCGCATGTACGACGTGGTCCTTGCCGGCAACGGCCGGGGCTGGGCCGTGGGCGACCACGGCGCGGTCTTCGAGTACGACGGGACCGCGTGGAAGAAGACCGACGTGCCCGGGTCCTTCTTCCGGCTGCGCGCCGTCGCCTGCGCTTCGCCAACCGACTGCTGGGCCGCGGGCGCGGCGGGAGCGGTGTTCGGCTGGGACGGCGCCCGGTGGCGGCGGACCCGCCTCGGCACCTCCGAGAGGCTCACCGCGGTAGCCATGCGGGACGGACAGGCGCTCCTGGCCGGCGACCGCGGCACGCTCTTCCGGCGGGGACCGTCCCCCACGCCAGTGGAGTCCCCGGCCGCAGCGGACGCCTCCGTACCACCGGAACCCCCCGCGCCATCCAAGAACCCATGATTCGGTTGAGTTCCCTCTTTTACCTCTTGCGTCTCGGCCCGCGCCGGCTGTTGGGGCTGGTGCAGCACCTGCCCAGCTTCCTGCGGCTCTTCTGGCGGCTGTTCAAGGATCCGCGGGTCGGCCTCAAGGCCAAGGCGCTGGCGCTGGGCGTGGTTGCCTACCTGATCATGCCCGCGGACTTCGTCCCCGACCTCCTGCCCGCCCTGGGGCACTTCGACGACCTGTTGCTGATGTTCCTGGGAGCCAAGGGATTCATCGCCCTGTGCCCCCGCGAAGTGGTGCAGGAGCACGTGCAACGGATCGGCCAGGGGCGCTGAAGGCTCCCCCTTTCCGTCATTCCCGCGGAAGCGGGAATCCAGGGGTGGAGAGGGGCCAAACGGGCGTATTCCCCGCCTCGCCCCCGCCTGGATTCCCGATTCCGCGGGAATGACGGTATGGGGGGTTGCTACCTATTCTCATCCGAGCGGAGTTTTGACACAGTCTGTTCCGCGGGAATGACGATATGGGGTGGCGGTGCCACTTCGTGGCCGGGCGGAGTTCTGATACGGCCTGCTCCGCGGGAACGACGATCCCGCAAGTTACGAACGGTCCCCGAAGTCGCTGTCCCACATCTCGCGCAGGCCGGCCATGGCGGCGCCGGGCAGGGGGTCGGCGCCGGAGCAGGCGACGGCCTCGTCGATCTGCGCGTTGTTGGAGAAGCCCACGAGCACCGTGCTCACCTCGGGCTTCATGAGGGCGAAGCGCACGGCGGCTTGCGGCAGGGACTCCAGTCCGTGGTCCTGGAGAAAGCCGAGCTTGTGGGCGCGGGCGACGTCGCGCTCGTAGTCGGAGCCGGCGGAGAGGGGCTCGCGGCTGGTGCCGCCTCCCGACTCGGGGGTCGGGCTCAGCACGCCGGCGGCCAGCACCCGGATGACCACCACGCCCATGCCTTGGGCGGCGGCCCGGTCGATGACGCGTCCGTAGTCCAGGGCGCTGAAGCCCTGGGGCACGGGCTGGCCGGCGCTGGGGTTGAGCAGGTTGTAGTAAGCCTGGAAGGAATGGAACTCGCCGCTGTCCACCAGCGCCTGGATGGCCTCGACCTCGCCCAGGCCGGTGAACCCGAAGAAGCCCACGCGGCCTTGGTCGCGCAGCCGCTTGAAACCCTCGAGGACGCCGCCCGGCCCCAGCACCTCGTCCGGGGTCATGCCGAATCGCCCGGAATCGCGCCTGTTGACGAGCCGGGTGTGGAGTTGCATCAGGTCCACCGAATCGCGCCCCAGGCGCGCAAGCCCCTGCTCCGCGTGAGAGACGGCGGCCGCGGCGATGTCCTGAAGCGCGTCGGATTCGAGCCGCACCTTGGTGGAAAGCACGACTCTCTCGCCGACTTCGTCCAGCACGCGTCCAAGGTGGGTCTCCGACTTCCCCTCTCCATAGGCCCTGGCGGTGTCGAAATAGTTGATGCCCAGGTCCAGCGCATGCCGGACCGCGTCGACTTGGTCGTCGTGGCTCCCGCGCACCATCAGCCCGCCGACGTTGCCGCAGCCGAAGCCGATCTCGGAGACGCGCAGTCCCGTGCTACCCAGCATCCGGTATTGCATGACGCCCGTTCTCTTTGTGTCCGCGCCCCCGGTTCATCTTCGCGGCGGCAGGATCTGAAGCCGGTGACCGTCGGGGTCCCGGAAATAGATGCACTCGGGATCGTTGCGCCGCCCGTTCACGGCGACGCCGGCCGCCTCCAGCGCCGACTTCACCTCCTCGTAGCTGCCCGTCTCCACGTGGAGCGCGATGTGGTTCAGCTCGCGGCTTTCGTCGTCCTCCGGAGGACGGCCTCTTGCGAACAGCGCCAGTTGCTGCGGTCCGCAACGGAGGAACAGTTGGCCCTCGTTCTCGTGGTCCACATCCATCCCCAGGAGGTCTATATAGAACCGCCTGGACCGGGACAGGTCCTGCACGTGCATCACGACGTGGTCGATGCCCGTCGTCCTGATCCTGAGGGTATCGTTTGCCATGGGAACGTCTCCTTTCCCGCAACGGGCCGTTTCCGGCGCACGACCCGGCGACGGTGGCGCACCGATTGTGGATCAACGGCCCCGCGGAATCAACCGCCGGCCGCTCGCTCTTGTCCGCGTGGTAGCGCCACTCGGTCGGGCTGTGTCAAACTCCCAAGGCAACACGCCCCCGAAACGTCATTCCCGCGGAAGTTTACCCTCGACACCGATCGGGGGCGGGAATCCAGGCGAGGTGAGGCGGGGAGGTGCCAAGGAGACCGCATGCCGCTGGAACTGACCATGATCTGCGCGCCCTACGACCGCGCCCGCGCACTGATCGAGGGGACGGTCAAGCCGGAGGGCATCGACCTGCGGGTCCACGTCGACGCCGATGACGTGAACCGGCACTTCGACGGCCACGGAGGCCACTACGACGTGGCCGAGTTCTTCACCGGGCGCTACATCGTCGACCTGCCGTTCAGGACCCTGGGCTTCACCGCCATCCCGATCTTCGTGAAGCGCATGTTCCGGCACTCCTACATCTACGTGAACACGGGCGCCGGCATCGACGAGCCCGCGGACCTCAACGGCAAGCGCGTGGGCATCCAGAGCTGGTTCACCACCACCGCGCTTTGGGCGCGCGGCATCCTGGAAGAGGAGCACGGCGTCGACCTCCGCTCCATCCGATGGGTCGCCGGGAGACCCCCCGAGAACCCCCACGAGTGGACGCAACCCGACTGGCTCAGGCTGGAGGTGGCGGACGGATACGGCAAGCTGCGGGAGATGCTGCTGGCGGGCGCGCTCGACGCGTTCATCACCACCGCCACCCTGGCCCCCGAGGACCGGCCGCGCGTGGACTTCCTGTTCCCCGACTACGCCCGGCGCGAGCGCGACTACTACCGCAGGACCGGCTTCTTCCCCATCCAGCACACCCTGCTCATCCGCACCTCGATCCTGGACCGGCACCCCTGGGTGGCGCGCAGCCTGTTCGACGCCTGGCAGGAGTCCAAGCGCCGCTGCTACGAGTGGCTCGAGTGGCAGCGCGTGCACCAGACCGGCCTGTGGTACCGCGCCCTGTGGGAAGAGGAGCGCGCCGCCACCGGCGACGACCCCTATCGCTGGGGCTTCCGGGAAACCAGAGCCGAGGTCGACAAAATGCTGGAATACGCCCGGCGGCAGGGCCTCACCCGGGAGCGCTTCGCGCCCGAGGACATGTTCCACCCCACGATGCTGGACACGTAGAACGGCGCTATCAGCCTTGCACTTCACTCACGTGTCACGTACCCGAACGAGGCACGTGGGGTGGCGGTTCAGCCGGCGGGACTACATCCCGTAGAACGCACGGGCGTTGCCGTTCAGGATCTTCTCCACCACCCGCGCGGGGAGGTCGTCGCGGGCGCGCAGCTTGGCGGCGACGTTGTCCTCGAAGGACTGGTCGAGGTGGCCGTAGTCGGAGCCGATCATGATGTGGTCCTCGTGGATGTAGTTGAGCAGCATCGGCAGGTCCTCGTCCACCTCGCACACGACCCACATCCGGCACTCCTCGAACAGCTCGGGACCGATGGGGATGCCTTGTCCCCGGGTCGTCCGCCGGAGTTGGTGCAGCAGGTAGGGCGCCCAGGAAGCTCCGGCCTCCACGAAGCCGAAGCGCAGGCCGGGGAACTTCTCGGGAATGCGGTTGGCCACGAGATCGCGGAAGGCGATGAGCGGGAGCATGCGCAGGTGCGGCAGCGTATGGCTCACGCGCACGTCGAACACGCTGGAGATGGCCGGCGAGCCCGCGCCGATGTGGATGCAGATGGGGAAGTCCAGGCGGCTCGCTTCCTCGTAGAGCGGGTAGAAATAGGGCTCGGCCAGGGAACGGTCCCCTTCGATGCCGCGCATGTTCACGCCCACGGCGCCGTGCTCCTTGGCGTAGTGCAACTGCTTGATGGACTCCTCGATGGAGGTCAGCGGGAAGACCGCGGTCCAGCGCAGGCGGTTGTCGCCCTGGGCCCAGACCTGCCCCATCCAGGTGTTGTAGGCGCGGCACAGCGCCACGTCCAGGTCCACGTCATCGGTAAGATAGACGCCCCATAGGGTGGAGTAGATGACTTCGGCGTCGGCGCCGCGATTGTCCAGCTCCCGTACCCGCGCGGCGGGATCGGTCAACTGGCGCACGCCCAGGTCGATGTCCCGGCGCGTCCACTGGCGTTCCTGCTCGGCCGGCGTACTGAGCCGGGCGCTGCCCTTGCCCACGGACTTGGGGAAGATCTGTCCGTCAATGAGCCAGAAGGCGTTGGAAGTCTGGTACTCGGTGTCGCCGGGGGCCTTGAGCAGGATCGGGCGGCGGTCGTAGACGTCCTTGTCCATCAGCTCCCATATCGCTTCCGACTCGATGACGTGGGTGTCCGCGTCGATGAAACCGTTCATGATCGTCTCCTTTCCGGCCCTTGGCGCCGGACTCGCGGCACTGAAGCCATCCGAATCCACCATCCGACCCTGCCCTCCCGGTGTTGGGAGTATCGCTAGGGCAACGGCGGCGCCTTGCCGGTGGCGGGCGAGGCCTGCTCGTAGGCGTGCGCCACCTGCATGACCGTGTCCTCGCGAAACGAACCGCTCGCGATCTGCACGCCGATGGGAAGGCCGTCCTTCGAGAAGCCGCAGTTGATGCTCAGCGACGGCAGCCCGTTGACGTTAAACGGGATGGTGCACAGAGTCAAGAAATTGCCGTAGGCTCCCTGGAGCGGCATCTTCTTGCCGTCGACGGTCACGTGACCGGCCTGGGAGTCGCCCATGGAAATGGCCGGCACCGGGCCGGTCGGCGCCACGATCACGTCGACCTCTTGCAGGGCCTCGTCGAACCCGTCGCAGATGAGCCGGCGGATGCGTTGCGACTGGTTGTAGGCCAGCCCGGACACCGTCAGCGCCTGGATCTGAGTGGAAAGCATGCTCGGACTGTAGTCCCGGGCATGATGCCGCAGATAGTATTCGGCGTCTCCCGTGCTCTCCACCCGGCTGGCGCAGAGCTGCACCGCCGGGATCAGGTCCATGTGGGGAACCGTGACCTCCTCCACCGTCATCCCCAGCCCACGCAGGGTGTCCAGCGCTCCGGCAAAGGCCTGCTTGACCTCGTCGGAGGCGAACTTGTCGAAGTATCCCTCGATGATGCCGGCGCGCATGCCCTCGACGGACCTCCCGAGGCTGGCGGCATAGTCGGGCACCGGCGCCGTGGAGCTCAGCGGATCCTGGGGATCGTGTCCGGCGATGACCTGCATCAGCGCCGCGCAGTCGGCCACCGTGCGGGTCAGCGGACCGAAGTGGTTGGTGGAGTATCCACCCGTGCCGGGCACGCCGCCGAAAACGCTGACGCGCCCGTAGGTGGGCTTGAGCCCGACGATGCCGCACAACGCCGCGGGATTGCGCACCGATCCGGCGGCATCGGTGCCGACCGACGCCAAGCACATGCTCGCGGCCACGGCCACGGCCGAGCCGCTGCTGGAACCGCCGGGGATTCGCTCCGTGTTCCAGGGGTTGCGCGGGGTACCGTAGAACGGGTTCACCCCATGGCTTCCCTTGGCCCACTCGTGCATTTGGGTCTTGCCCAGGCTCACCGCCCCGGCCTCCCGCAATCGGGTCACCACCGTCGCGTCGAAGTCCGGGATCCACCCGGACAGCGCCTTGGCGCCGGCCGTGGTGCGCACCCCGCGGGTGGCGAGATTGTCCTTGATGGCCACCGGTATCCCGTGAAGGGGCCCGCGATAGCCGCCAGCGCGAATTTCCTTCTCGGCAGCCGCGGCCTCCGCCAACGCGCTGTCCGGCGTCGGAGTGAGATAGGCGCTCAGCAGCGGATTGAGCCGCTCGATGCGCTCGATATAGAGCTTCGTGAGCGCCACCGGCGAGACCTCGCCGCTACGTATCCTCGGCGCCAATTCGGTAATCGTCAGAGTTTCCAAGTCCTTCTCGACCATCTCGAGCATGCTCCTCTCGGGCTGACTTCCGGATCGCCGCCGGCCACGGTTCTCGGCCGGGACTATACGCGGGAATCCGCGTCCGGGGCAAGATCCATGACATGGCCTGTCTCTTCGTTCCAGATTGTTTGATCAACTTGCGTATCGAAACCGGGTTTGTTACAAACCGGCTCGTTTTGAGCGCCGAACGCCACCGCGTCTCCCGTGCGCATGGCGTGCTTGAGGTTGGAGCCGCTGCGTGAATACAACGAGAGCTTACCCAAACGAGGACTTTGGGACGATTGACGCAGTCAATCGCAATTTACGGAATTCGCAATCGGCGTATCGCGAAATGCTTACGCCGGGAGTCGTGGCCCTGGCGATGACGACTGTGGCCGGGTTCGTTGTCCTTTACACCATCATCGGCGCAGCCGGGACCCACGCGACGCTCGCTTGGCAGCAGCGCTTGGCATTCTGGGGTATCGCCGCCGTCTTCTGTTTCCCCGTCTGCTACTCCAAAAGCGTCCTCGCGCTCTACCTGGCCGGTTCCCGGCCGTTTCCACAGGTTCTGCTGGCGCTTTCGGCTGCGACCGTGATATCGGCGTTACCGGCCACGGCGTTGGTCTATACCCTCGACCGTGTCTGGCTGCCCACCCATGCCTCGGATGACTTAGGCGCACTTTACCTTTGGGTGTTCGCACCGATGCTCATTGGCAGCGTGTTTATTCTCCACGTCATTTCGCGGAGTTCCAAGCGTCCCGACCCCGTGGACGCGGCCGCGGTGAGCGCCGCCGGCCGCCTCGTACCCCTTCCGAGCGCCGTCGCATCCGGCGAGCCGCCCCTGACGGGCTCCCCCGTTGATGGACCCGCGCCTCAATCCCCGTTCCTGGGACGGCTGTCCGCCCAACCGGACGCCGACCTGATCTACCTCAAGATGAACGATCACTACGTGGAAGCGGTCACCTCCGCGGGCAGCGAGATCATCCTGATGCGCTTCGCCGACGCGGTGGCCGAGCTTGCCGGCATGGGAATGCAGGTGCATAGATCCTACTGGGTCTCTTATCGCAACGTGGTGAGGCTGGAGAAGGACCGGCACCGCCGGTACGTGGAACTGGCGGGAGCGCACAAGATACCCGTAAGCCGGACCTACCTCCCGGCGGTGCGCCTGGCCGTCGAAGGCTTGGCTGCAGGGGGCGCGGCCCGTCCCCGGACCTGGACATCCGGCGCGACCCCGGACCCTGAAAGCGCCGGGACCGGGGCGGGAGGACCGCGTCCATCGTCGAAGGACCCCGTGCCGACGACACCACCGCAACGTCAACCCACGGCCGAAGAGAGGATTCCCCTTCGGAACGACCTTATCCACACGGCGGACATCGCCTCCAGGCAGAACCCGCAAACGTCACGTCCGCAATAGTGGCCGATCCGGTTCATTCGCTTGTATGCGGGCACGGAGTCGCTCCCGCGGCCTACCCCGGCGGCCGGCGCTCGAACCAGCGGGCATCCTGCTGGTAGGCGTAGCCCACCCTCAGCAGCGTGGACTCGGCGAAAGCCTTGCCCCAGAACTGCATGCCCACCGGCAGGCCCTTGGAGTTGAAGCCGGACGGGATGGCCAGCGCCGGAACGCCCGCGAGGTTGGCCGGCGACGGGTAGTCGGGGCGCAGCATCTTGTTCACCGCGTCCAGTCCGTCCAGTTCCGCGGCCAGCGGCGCGGCCGTCGGATTGGTCGGAAGGGCCATCACGTGGACCTCGCGGAACACGTGGTTGAACTCCCGCCGGAGCCGGCTCCGCATCCGCTGGGCCTGGACGTAGTCGCCGCTGGTGGACACCGCGCCGATGAACAGGCGCGCGCGGCGGGACTCCGAAGCCTCGCCCGACATGGCCGCGTCCATGTCCGCCCGGCAGATGTTGTAGAACTCGCAGGAGTAGATCAGACCGTTGGCGATGGTGGCGTACTCCATGCTCGGCACCGTCACGTCCCGGATCTTGGCGCCCAGGGAATCCAGGGCCGCCAGCGCCTGGTCGAACAACTCCAGGACCTCGGGGTCCGTGTCCATGAGCTTGAAATAATCCCGCGGCACGCCGACGACCATGCCCGAAACCCCGGCGCGCAGGTCCGCGCTGTAGTCGGAAACCTCCACCGGACTCGAGGTGGGGTCCCTGGGGTCAAAGCCGGCCAGGACCTGGAGCATGTGCGCGAGGTCCTCCACCACCCGGGTCATGGGGCCGGCGGTGTCCAGCGACCAACCCAGCGGCGCCAGCCCGAACCTGCTGACCCGCCCGTAGGTGGGCTTCAGGCCGGATATGCCGCAGAAGGACGCGGGGTTGCGGATGGATCCCGCAGTGTCCTCGCCCAGCGAGCCCATGCACAGCCCGCCGGCGATGCCGGCGCCGGAGCCGGTGCTGGAGCCGCCGGGCACATGGTCGAGGTTCCAGGGGTTGCGGGCAGCCTCGATGCCGCCGGGAAGCCCGCTCATGTTGAGCTTGCCGAGCAGCACCGCGCCCGCCTCGCGCAGGCGGCGCACCGCGGTGCAGTCTTCTCCCGGTCCCGCCGGTTGCGGGATGCGCACCATGGAGAGTGCGCCCCGGACGTCGTACTGGTCCTTCACCGCGAAGGGAATCCCGTGCAACGGCCCCCGATAGCGGCCGTTCATGATTTCCTGCTCCGCCGCGCGCGCCTCCGCCAGCGCACTTTCCTCCATGAGGTTCACGTAGGCGTGCAGGTCGCCGTCCACGGCGTGAATCCGGTCGAGATAGGCTTGCGTCAACTCCACGGGCGATACCTCGCGCTTTTGCAAGCGCGGGGCGATGCTGTCAATGCTGGAAAAACACAAATCCGACATGTCCGTTCCTCGTTGTTCCGCGAAACGCTCCTACCGGTCCTCGTCCGTCTCGGGCCGGAAGATCCCACCCACCTGCTCGCCGGCCAGGTTGATGGAGTGAAGCTTGTCCAGGCTCTCCATGTAGTCTTCCAGCATCGGGATGAAGCGCGCACGATCGCTCTCGGCCATCTCCAGACCGGCCCGGCGCAGCAGCCGGCTCAGGGTTTCCTCGGTGTCCTTGTCCATGACGAACCTCCTGTACTAGACAATGTTGAAGCGTTCCGCCTCACCCCAGATCGCCCCACAGCAACTGGACGGCACAGACGGCAGCCACGGCCGCGGTCTCGGTGCGCAGGATGCGCCTGCCCAAGCCCACCGTGTGAAATCCGTGGGCGGCGGCCCGCGATGCCTCCTCCTCGCTGAAGCCTCCTTCCGGCCCCACCACCACGAGCACGGAACGCAGGTTGCCGAACTCGGCCTTCAGCGAGGCGAGGCCCCGTCCGGACGAGCCTTCCCAGAACAGCAACTGGGCGTCGCACTGCCAGTCTCGCGCAAGCATCGCGTCGAACCGGTCCGGCTCGCGAATCTCGGGAATCCGGGTGCGACCGGATTGTCCGGCCGCCGCAACGGCGATGTTGCGCCAGCGCTCGCGCCGGCGCTCGCCCTTTTCGCCCGCGAACCGGGGCACGGTGTACGACGAGAAGAACGGCGCCACGCACGCCACCCCCAGCTCCGTGGCCTTCTCCACGATCCAGTCCATCTTGTCGCCTTTGCCCACGGCCTGGGCCAGGGTGACGGCCAGGGGTGACTCCCGCTCAGGGCGATAGGACCGTACCACGGTCATGGCGGCAACTCCACCTTCATAGGCGCGGATCAGGGCCTCGTGCTCGGTCCCGGCGCCGTCCCACAGCAGCACCCGGGCGCCGGGCTTGAGCCGCAGGACCTTCCGCATGTGGGCGAGCTCCTCGCCGCCGACAGTGGCGGCGCCGTCGCGCACGGCATCCGCCGGAACCAGGAAACGCGGAAGGCTCATGGCTCCTTCCGGAGCAGCAGCGTGCTCCACTCCTTGCGGTCCTTGCGCCGCACCAGCCGGAAACCGTGGAAGCGCCGCCGGACCGCCGGGACGTGGTCGTGGAGCAGCCCGGACAGGATCAGCGAGCCGCGGGCGTCCACGCGCCGGGTCAGCGGGCCGGCCATCTCCAGCAACGTCTCCAGGATGATGTTCGCCACCACCAGCGGAAACCGGCGCCGCAGCCGGCCGACGCTCGCGTCGCTCAACGTCACCGCACCGTCGATGCCGTTAAGCTGGAGATTCGCCCGGGCCGCGTTGAGGGCCACGGGGTCGTTGTCCAGCGCCAGCACCTCGCGAACCCCTAACCGGGCCATCCCGATGGCGAGAATTCCCGACCCCGTACCCACGTCCAAGGCTTTTCCGGGCGACTTCTCGGCACAAATCTGGTCGATGAGTTCGAGACAGCAGCGGGTGGTCTCATGGGTGCCGGTGCCGAACGCCATGGCCGGCTCGATGAAAATCAAATGGCGACCGTCTTCCTTCGGACGAATCCATGGCGGCGCCACGATGAAGCTTCGGCCGATCCTTTGAGGCTTGAAGTATCCGCGCCAGGCGTCGTGCCAGTTCTTCTCCGCGATCACGCGCCAGCGAGTGCGGCCCACGAGCCCGTCGGGGAAGATGTCCCGGAGCCCGCGCAGATACCGCCGAACCAGGGGCCTGAGAGCCGTGCCGTCGGCGGTGCCCGGAAAGAACGCGCGCAGGGAGCGGTCGCCGCAGACGATTCCGGTAGATCCCTGCTCCACCAGGAAACTCGATATGGTGTCCTGCACCGGGCCCTGGGCCTGGACGGAAAGCTCAAGCCAGCGGACTGCCATGCTTTCGTTCTATGCCAACGCCCGTTGACGGGCAACCGAGCGACGCGATCATGAGATTAATGATGCATGCAAGCGACGGCCGGGACCGCATGGACTTTGCCCTGGAAGCAAGCTAGAATTTCACCATGAGCACCGTCGCATTCGACACACACGCTTTCGTGAAGGAGCTGACCGGCGCCGGCATACCGGAAGAGCAGGCGGAGGTGCTGGCACGGTCGCAGGCGGCGCTCATCGACGAAAACCTCGCCACAAATCAGGACCTGGAGAAGTTGGAGCTGAAGCAGGACTTGAAGGAGTTGGAACTGCGGCTGACCATCCGTCTCGGATCGATGATGGTGGTGGCAGTCGGGGTGGTCGTTGCGTCAGTGAAGCTCCTGTAGCCGGGAGCGGCCATGAAATTCCCCGAGATCAGGGAAACGCCCGCCTTCTACGACGCCGGCCACGCCGGTGACTTTTCATACACCCCGGACCGTATGGCGGTCTTCAATGAAGCAAGCCGGTTCCGGCATGAGTTCAATCTCGCGCCGGCAGTGGCGGACCCCAAGCGGGTCGATCTGCTCCTCATCGACGTGCAGCGCGACTTCTGCCACCACGAAGGCACGTTGTACGTCGGCGGGCGGAGCGGACAGGGAGCGGTCGAGGACACCCGGCGCATAGCGGAGTTCATTTATCGCAACCTAGCGCGCATCACCCACATCCGCTGCACTCTGGACAGCCACAACAACTTCCAGATCTTCTTCCCCTGGTTCTGGGTGGACTCCCACGGGGAACCTCTCGGACCTCACACACTCATCACGGTCGATGGCCGCGACGCCAGGCAGATGGTGAACATCGACCCTCTTGGCAACGTGCTCAAAGAGAATGTCGTTCCCAACCCCGCCATCACCTCCTGGGTCACCGACAAGGGCTACGACTGGCTGGTGGAGCAGTGCCGCTTCTACAACCGGGAGTTGGCGGCGGGGGGACGCTACACGCTGTACCTGTGGCCGCCGCACTGCCTGGTGGGCAGCCCGGGCCACACGGTCACCGGCGTGGTGGACGAGGCCAGGACGCTGCATTCCCTCGCCCGGGCGTCACAGTCCTGGGAGGAAATCAAGGGGACCCACCACCTGACGGAGAACTACTCGGTGCTGCGTCCCGAGGTGCTGACCACCTGGGACGGCGGCGTCCTGGCCGAGAGGAACGTCCGGTTCTACAGGACCCTGGTGGAGGCGGACGCCCTGATCGTGGCGGGACAGGCGGCCAGCCACTGCGTCAAGAGCACGGTGCAGGACCTGATGGAAGAGATACGGCAGGACAACCCATCACTCGCGCAAAAAGTCTACCTCATGACCGACTGCATGTCGTCGGTGGTGGTACGGACCGAGAACGGCGACATCGCCGCCGACTTCACCGAATCCGCCGAGCAGACCCTGGACCAGGCCGCGGCCGCGGGCATGCACCTGGTGAAATCCACAGAGCCGATGGAGAGCTGGCCGGGGATGTAAGCGGCACACGCTGTCTATTCGGGACACCTGCTCAACAAGAAATGAAATCGGGCTGTCGTCTTCTCGTGACACGGCACGTTCAAACCGTGCCCGCCACTTCAAGGAACCGCTCGTATCGCCTGGAAAGGAACTCGACGGAGGGTCGGTCCGCGGGTCTGCGGGGGAGTGCGATGGGCTGATCGTGTAGCCCCTGAATCGCGTGTTGAAGTGTCGGACCGTCGAATTCCTTGAGAATGTCCGTACGCACTTCAATGGTCCTGTCGGGCCGCACCGCTACGAAGAAGCGGTCAAACGTGGCGTGGTGTAGTCGACAAAGCGCCAGTCCGTTGCTCACAACCGGCTCTCCATCCGGTTCCGTGTCCGGGATGATGTGCGCGGCATCAAGCAGTTCGCCATGACGCAGGCGGCAGAATGCACACTGATGACGGTACGCGCGAAGCACCCTCTCGCGGAATGCCCGTTGGTGCAGCCGGCGCACCGCCGTTGTGGTCAGGTACTCCCGCCGAGCATCGGCAATGGTTCCGGTGTCGTAAGGGGCTTGCGAGAACAACTCACGCCGATCAGGATCGTCTACCGCGATGGAGAAAGCGAGATACTCCGGCGCGTCACGGACGACGTATACCGGCCAGATCGCCAAATACCTGCTCCGAACGATCCCGTGAAAATAGGCGAGAGGGAGATTGTGTTGCATCGCGAACCGCAGGCCAACATTGTCGCGGTGTTGAGGATTCGTTCCACGATAACGGTACCTCAACAGACCGTCGTAACCCATCTCATCGTCGTACGGCCCGTGGGGAGCGGTGGTGATGGAAAGGGGTACGGCCAGGACAGCAGGCTTGAATATGCCTTGCGGGCTGACCAACGGTACACGGCGTTGATCAAACACGAAACCCGTAGCGAGCCTGTCGCGCGACAATACGTCCCCGTGGATTGAGACCTCGTGCGCGAGCCACTCAAAAGCGGCGTTTCTCACTCTCGCATCGTAATCCCGGTCGAATTCCATGAAGTCGCTATCCCGGCCATCAACGGTCTGACAGGATGACGCCCCGACGGTCGCCGCTACCCGTCTTCCAGGACCTCCTTGACACGCTGAAGAAACCGGGCGCCGATGGCGCCGTCCACGACGCGGTGGTCGGCGGAAAGGGTCATGGTCATCATGGAGCGGATGGCGATGTCGTCACCGTGGGGGACCACGCGGCGCACGACACGGCCCACGGCGAGGATGCCGCATTGCGGCGGGTTGATGATGGCGGTGAAGCGGTCGACGCCGAACATGCCGAGGTTGGAGACCGTGAAGGTGCCGCCCTGGTATTCGGCAGGGTTGAGCTTTCGGCTTTGAGCCCGGCTCGCCAAGTCGCTGCTGCATCGCGCCAACTCCTCCAGGGGAAGTTTGTCGGCATTGCGGATCACGGGGACCACGAGGCCGTCGTCCACGGCAACGGCCATGCCGAGATTGACCTCGCCATGCTGTTCGATTCCCTGGTCCGTCCACGCCGCGTTCATGGACGGTGATTCCGCCAGCGCCCGGCTCACGGCCTTCAGGATAAAGTCATTGATGGACGGAACCGGCTCCGTCCTCTGCTGCTTCAACGCGTCGCGTCTGGCCTCAACGCCGGTCATGTCCACTTCCATGTCGAGATAGAAGTGCGGGGCGGTCTGCTTGCTCAGGGTCATGCGCTCGCCGATGATGCGGCGCATGCGGCTTGGCGGGACCGGGGCGTCCTCGTTGGCGGCAACGCCCGGGGCCATGGACAGGACATCGCGCGCGACCACTGCACCGTCCGGTCCGGTGCCCCGTATGCCGGCGAGTTCCAACCCCCTCTCTTTCGCCAGGCGTCTGGCCGCGGGGGACGCAAGCAGCCGGCCGGCGCCGGAGGTTGTCGCGGGAGCCGGCTTTGAAGCGGTGGGGAGTTTCGCCTTCTTGCGCCCCAGAGCCTTGTGGCGGGAGCCTGTGGCGGGAGCCTTTCCGGCCCGGGACGCCTCTTCCCCCGCTTCCATGATAAGCGCGATGGTCTGCCCCACGGGGATATCGTCGTCAGCAGCCGCGGTGACGCGTGCCAGGATTCCGGACGCCGGCGCCTCCACCTCCACAACGGACTTGTCCGTCTCCACCTCCATCAGCATCTCGCCCTTGGTGACGGAGTCGCCTTCCTGCTTGAACCAGCGCACCAGGCGGCCCGTCTCCTGGGTCGCGCCCATGGCCGGCATGATCACGTCCACCGCCATCGCGCCTCTGTCCTTCAACGATTAGTTGGATGGAACGGAGGGAGGGGGCCCGTGTGTACCTGCCCCTCCCTCCGCCGTGATGCGGATTACTCGTAGGTGACGCCCGGAATCGGCTTCTCCAGCACTTCCTCGAGGGTGGTGGCCCGGGACCACTGCTCGGCGGGCCGGCTCTCGCCCTCCCAGCCGATCTGGTCCATGGACGCGTAAAGCTCGATCTGAAAGCCGTCGGGATCGGTGAACTCCACTCCCGGGTTGCAGCCGGGGCCACGGCGGCCTTCGTAAAGGATGGGCACGCCCTTGGCCTTCAGGAAGTCGCGGATCTTGAACAGCTCGGTGACGCTGCCCACCTCCAGGGCGAAATGGTTGAACGCCACCTGGTCCGGCTCGGGCTGTCCCTTGTTGGACTTGGACGGGAAAAGGGCGACGGCATGGTGGTCCGCCGCGTTCCGGAGAAAGACCATGCCGCGCTCGTTCACGTCGGACACCTTGAAGCCCATGATCTCCGTCCAGAACTTCGTGCTGCGCTCCAGGTCGCTCACGTTGAACACCACGTGTCCGATCTTCTTGACCTTGACGGGTGTCGTTTCCTCACTGCTCATGTTCGTCTCCTTTCCGAACCGGTACGGGAACTTTTGAGCCCCGCGTGCTCGACGGTCTCCTAATCGATGTGAACGAAGGCCCTTGCCCAGTTGTTTGGTGTCAGCGTGTGGCCCTGCCCGGTGACGTCCTCGGCGAGAAAAACGTCCCCGGCCACGAAGGTCCGCGAGGTGCCGTCGCCCACGCGGATCTCCGCCGAGCCCGAAAGCGTGATGCAGTACTGCCGGCGCGGCGCCGTGTGAAAGTCCCCCAAGTGGGTAGCCGGATCGTTCTTCAGCACCAGGCCCGTGGCCGGCAACGTCTCGAAGAAGTAGCCGCCCCCGGCGCTGGCGTCGAGGTCCTCGAAGTGGGACTGGCCGTCGTCCCCGGTGAACAATCGAACGAACTGCACGGTGAACCTCCTGTGTAGCCGATGTGGCCGAATACGCGGCGACGCCGCGCCTTCCTTTGTACGCCTTCCGATGGGGATAGATCAATCGGCGGGCGGCGTCGCGTGATTGCCCGGGCCGGTGTGCTATACTCGCCGCCATCCGAAACGGGGAGGCACCATGCGACTCAAGGACAAGGTCACCATCATCACGGGGGGCGGACACGGACTCGGAAAAGCCTACGCCAGGCGCTTTGCCGAGGAAGGCGCGCAGGTGGTCATCGCCGACATCGACGCCGCCGCGGGCGACGCCGTGGCCCGCGAACTGGCGGACGCGGGCCGGGCCGGGTGGGCGCGCGCCACCGACGTCACGAAGTACGACAGCATCGAGGGCCTCGTGGCGGAAACCCTGGATCGGTTCGGCCGCATCGACGTGCTGCTCAACAACGCGGCCATCTACGTGACCCAGAAGATGTGGATGGGCCGGGTAGAGGACTGCCCGCTGGACGAGTGGGACCGGGTCATGGAGGTGAACCTCAAGGGGGTCTTCATGTGCTGCCGCGCCGTCATCCCGGTCATGAAGGAGCAGAAGTCCGGCAAGATCATCACCATCGCGTCCGGGACCTTCCTGAACGGCACCAGCAACATGCCCCACTACACCAGCTCCAAGGGGGGCGTGGTCGGCCTGACCCGGGTGATGGCCCGGCAGCTCGGCGACTGGAACATCAACGTCAACTGCATGACCCCCGGTTCCACCATGAGCGAGGACGTGATCACCGACGAGATCCGCAAGCGCCGATCCGACAGCGCCGGCCGCCGGGCCTTCAAGCGCGTCGAGGTGCCCGAGGACGTCACCGGCACCGCGCTGTTCCTCGCCAGCGCCGACAGCGACTTCATGACCGGACAGTTGCTGGTGGTGGAGGGCGGCGGGATCATCCACTAGTGGCCGGGACGCAGGCATCCCGCACCTTGATCCGCGCCGTTCACGACGAGCTCTGGCTGGTGCGCGAACCCGCGCGGGCTGCCGGGCAGCAACGGTACATGAAATCGAGCATGCCGTTCATGGGCGTGCGCGTACCCCTGATGCGGAAGACCGCACGGGCCGTCTTCGACCGCTATCCGCCCGCCGGTGCGGACGATTGGCGGGCCACCATTCTCGCACTGTGGCGCGAAGCGACGTATCGCGAGCAACGCTATGCAGTGGTCGAACTCGCGGTTCACCGCCCCTTCCTGCGCTGGCTGAACACGAAGTCGGTGGAGATACTGGATGAGCTCATCGTCACCGGCGCCTGGTGGGATTACGTCGACCGCCTCCCGCCCGCGGGGCTCGGGCACGTCCTTTCCGCCGAACCGAAGCCCATGGGCGCGATGATACGCGGATGGGCGGGGAACGAAAACATCTGGCGCCGCCGCGCCGCGCTCCTGTGTCAGCTCGGCTTCAAGGAAGACACCGACCTGGCGCTGCTGTACGACTGCATCGGGGCTTGCATGGGCCACCGGGAGTTTTTCGTGCAGAAGGCGATGGGCTGGGCGCTTCGCGACTACGCGCGGACCGCCCCGGGTGAGGTCCGGCGCTACGTTGCCGCAAACCGTTCCCGTCTCTCGAGGCTCACCTACAGGGAGGCGCTGAAAAACCTGGCATGAGAACGGTGCGGCACAACCCTACCCGGCCTTGGACCCGTTGTCCCACACCAGCTTGAGACTCCCGCACGACTCCCCTATCTCGCCGCGCGCCCGCTCCGGCGGGTAGCCCAGACAGTTCGAGACGTAGCGCACGCCGTCGATGACCCGGTCGCGGTTGCGGTGCTGGTGGCCGTGGACGTGGACGACCGAGCCCAACGCGCGGAGCTGGGCCTCGATCCGTGTGCTGCCGGCGACCCGGCTGAAGTTGAACCGGACGGCGCGGCCGGCGCGTGGAGGCGGCGCGGCCGGTGAGCGGAACATCACCTCCCGCCTGGGCAGGAAGTGGCTGAACGACACGACCGGGGCGTCGTACTCGCGGCCCAGGTGAGGCTCGTTCATGTCGAGAAAATGATCCGCCACGGACAGCCGTTCCGGCCACCGGGTCAGGACTTCATCGGCCCACATGGAAAGGCCTGGGTCGTCGCCCTCCCTGGGAACGTACAGGCTTTCCGGACCCTGCTCCGGCTTCACGTACCACGAGAACAGCGGCACGACCCAGGCGCCAGGCTCGTCGGAACCGGAACCGACCCTGGCTGGGTTCGTGGCCACCCCGAGGTCCGTGCAAAGGCGCATGATCTTCCCGAACTTGGCCACGGAGTCGCCCTGCTCGTCGCGCCGGAGCCATAGCTCATGGTTTCCGGGAACGAAGAAGACGTGGGCGAACTTCTCGCGGAGGCCGCGGAGAACCCGGGACAGCCTGGCGAGGTCGTCGGTCACGTCTCCCGCCAGCAGCAACGTGTCACGCTGGTGCTCGCGGCCGGAGAGGGCTTGGATCAGCGCCATGTTCTGCGGGTAGTCCGCGTGCACGTCGGATATGGCGAAAATGCGCATGGCGGGTCTCGGGACAGCTCCTTCACCCGCCTTCATACCAGTTCCGTCTTGTGATCCGTAGATGCGTTGGATATGATCCGGTCCGACCGGTCGCGCAGCGGATTCCGTGAGCGAGGAAAACACCACCCACCGTCCGAGCGAACTGCTGGCCGCCCTGAAGCGGGCCGGCGTGAGCGTCGTGGTCTCGGTCCCCGATAGCTGGATCGGGGTCTTCATGGAAAAGGTGGACGAGGACCCGGACATGACCCTGATCCGCGCCACCCACGAGGAGGAGGCCCTCTCCATCTCCTGCGGCGCGCGGCTGGGCGGGGCGCGCACGGTGCTGCTGATCCAGAACGTCGGGCTCCTGACCACCGGCGCGGGCATGGTGTGTCTTGCCCAGCGCTACCAGTTCCCGATCCTCATCCTGGCCTCGTATCGCGGGTCGCCGCGGGACCCGGTCTTCTACCACATCCCCAAGGGACGGGCGACGGAGCCGGTGCTGCGGGCCTACGGGCTTTCCTACGCGGTGGCCGAACCGGATTCGCCCATCGGCGCGCAGGTGGAACGGGCCGCGACCTCCGCCGAAGAAGGGGCCGCGCCCTTCGTGCTGCTGCTGGACAGCGAGGACATCCGCTGGTGAGCGAGTCGCATCCGACACGGGAAGCCTACTACCGGGTGCTCGCCGAATACGTGTCGGCCGAGACCCTGGTGGTGACCTCCCTGGGCAACGCCTCCTACGTCTGGTCCAACGTCTGCGACCGCCCGGAGAACTTCTACCTGGAAGACGCCATGGGGCTGGCGTTGCCGCTGGCGCTGGGGCTAGCGGTGTCGCAGCCGCGGAAACGGGTGGTGGCGGTGGAAGGCGACGGCGGCCTGATGATGCACCTGGGGACCCTGATCACCGTGGGGTCCGTGGCTCCGCGAAACCTCACCGTGCTCCTGGTGAACAACAACATCCACGCGGCGTCGGGGGGCCAGCCGCTCACCAACACCGCGCTTGACCTGGCCGATCTGGCCCGTGCCGCCGGCATCGACAAAGCGGAGCGGGTGGCCTCCCTCGAAGCCTTCCGGACGCTCCTGCCGCCGGCCCTGGACGCGGAGGGGCCCTCCTTCCTGGTGCTGGCCACCGAACCCGACATACCACCGGTGAAGCCGGCGTTCCCCATGAACCCGCCCATGATGAAGCAGCGTTTCATGGATGCCATCGGGGCGCCGCGCTACGTGCCCGCCATGTTCCGCACCTGAGCCTTCGACTCCCGAAACAGGACCTCCTGGGCCGCCGAAACGTGTTGACAGGCTTCCGGCAAAAGGCGTCTAATCGGATCGGGCTCTGGAGGGAACGGGCGAGTTCCCGGGACTTACGCGTTGCGGGCGCCTTTGCATGTGGTGACCCGAGAGGAGGAGCGAAGATGAAGCGAAACCCATTGGTCAGTGTATTCGTCGTGGCCGCGCTGGCCCTGCTCTGGCTGGCCGGAACGGCATCCGCCCAAGTGAAGCTCAACATGGTGGGCTCCTGGCCTCCGGGCGTATCTTCCGCGGCCGACGTCGGCATCCGCTACATGGAAGAGGTGAACCGGCGCGCCAACGGCAAGGCGGTGATCACCTTCAAGGGAGCGCGGGAAGTGGTTCCCACCTTCGACCAGCCGGAAGCGCTGGTGCGAGGCGTGTTCGACGTCTGGTTCGGCGCGCTGAACTACTGGGCGGGCGTCGTCAAGCCGGGCTACGTAACCGAGCTGTCACCGTTGGAGCCTCCCGACGGCGGACCGGGGCACGCCCTGCATGACTTCATGGTGAAGATGTACGAGAAACAGGGCGTCCGCTACCTGGGGGCCTTCTCGGGCGATCGGAACACCGGCAACCATTTCATGTCCACCCAGAAGAATGTCTCCAGTCCGGCCGACCTGAAGGGCATGAAGATCCGGGTACCGCCGCTGACGCGCTTCTTCGTCAAGGCGGTGGGCGCCGAGCCGGTAACCCTTCCGCCGTCGGAAGTCTACCTCGCCTTGGAGAGAGGCACCGTGGAAGGGTTCACCTGGCCCTACTACGACGGCTTCACCAACTTCGGCTGGCACAAGGTGACCAAGTTCCTCATCGGCCACCCGCTGTACCGAGACGGCATCGGCATCGCGGTGAACCTGAAGAAGTGGAACAGCCTGTCCAAGGACGTGCAGCAGGCCATGCTGGATTCCGTGGCGCCGGTGCAGCAATGGTCCGCCGGCTGGATGTCCGCGCACCAAGCCTATCAGTTGGCGGCCATGAAGAAGGCCGGCATGAAGGTCATCCAGTTCTCGGACGCCGAGGCCAAGAACTGGGCCAAGACCTCCAACGAGGCCCTGTGGGCGCACTTCAAGACCGTGATGAGCGCGGACGACTATGCCACGGCCAGGAAGCTGATGGGATACAACTGACGACCCACACCCCTGCATGACGGCCGGCAAGAAAATCATCCGCGTCTTCGACTGGCTTCTGGATGCCGGCGCGGCGCTGTCCGGCGCCCTCTTGGTGGCCGTCATGCTCTTGACCTCCATCAAGGTCTTCTTCCGGTACGGTCTCCGGGAGGGCCTGCTGGGGGTCGACCAGATCAGCGGCACGCTGCTCGTCTACATCGCTTTCCTGGGCGCCGCCTGGGTGCTCCGGCGCGAAGAGCACGTCACCATCGACCTGCTGGTCACCCGGCTCAAGCCCGCGACCCGCCGCTGGCTGACCTGTGCCAACTCCGTTGTCGGCGCGTTGATCTGCCTCGTGGTCGCCTGGTACGGCACCGTCGAAGCCGTGACGTCCTGGCAACGGGGCATCCTCATCCCGGCCGAGATCGAGATCCCCAGGGTCATCAACCTGGGCGTCATCCCGCTGGGCTGCTTTCTTCTCTCTCTCCAGTTCATGAGACGGGCCCGGCGCGCCTACGACACGGCACCCGAACCCGCAGGGTCCGGCGGGTGAGGTGAACAGCGGTGGAGTGGTGGGCCTACATGCTGTTCTTCTTCGGCGGCCTGACCGCGCTGCTGCTCATCGGCCTGCCGGTGGCCTTCGCCTTCACGCTGGTGAACATCGTCGGGGTCTACGTCTTCTGGGGCGGCGCCATCGGCCTGCAGCAGCTCGTGCTGAGCATCGACAGCTCCATCTCCACCTTCGTGCTGGTGCCCGTGCCCATGTTCATTCTCATGGGCGCCGTCATGTTCCATTCCGGCGTGGCCTACAAGATGATCGACGTGCTGGACGAATGGCTGGGGCGCATCGCCGGCCGGCTTTCGTTGCTGGCGGTGGGCGCCGGCGCGCTGTTCGCCACGCTTACGGGGGTGGCCATGGGCAGCGTGGCCATGCTGGGCTCCACCCTGGTGCCGGACATGGAGAAGCGCGGCTACAGCAAGTCCATGTCCTACGGACCCATCCTCGCCAGCGGCAGCCTGGCCATCATGATCCCGCCCACCGCGCTGGGGGTCATCCTCGCAAGCCTGGGCAAGATCTCGGTGGGCAAGCTGCTGGTAGGCATTATCGTTCCGGGCCTGATGCTGGCCGGCGTCTATGCCGCCTACATCGTCATCCGGTGCACGCTCCAACCGTCGCTCGCGCCGGCATACGACGTGTCCCCCACCCCGTTGGGACGGCGTATCATCGACACCTTCCGGTACGTAGTGCCGCTGGTGTCGGTCATCGTCATCGTCATCGGCACGATCTTCTTCGGCGTGGCCACGCCCACCGAGGCAGCGGCCGTGGGCGCGCTGTTCTGTTTCCTGCTGGCCATGGCCTACGGCAAGCTGACCTGGAACGTCACCAAGGAGGCGGTAGGCACCACGACGTCCATCGCGGTGATGGTGCTGATCATCCTCACGGGATCCGCCGCGTTCAGCCAAGTCCTCGCCTTCACCGGCGTCACCTCCGGGATCACCAACCTCGTCGTGGGCCTGCCGGTGCACCCCATCATCATCCTCATCCTGATGCAGGTGGTGCTGGTGTTCCTCGGCATGTTCATCGAGCAGACCTCCATCGTGCTCGTGACCATCCCCATCTACATGCCCATCGTCAACGCCCTGGGATGGGACCCGGTGTGGTTCGGCGCCATCATGCTCCTCAACCTGGAGCTCGCCACCATCTCACCGCCCTTCGGGTTGTCGCTGTTCGTGATGAAAGGCATCGCCTCACCCGGCACCACCATGGGCGACATCTACCGCGCGGCCCTCCCCTTCGTCGGGCTGAACCTGCTGGTGATGGCGCTGATGATCCTCTTTCCCGCCCTGGTGCTGTGGCTACCGGGGCTGATGAACTGACTTCCCGGCCCTCCCCTTTCCCTCCGCAACTCCTCGCAACATTTTCGTAAGCCGGCGCTAAAGTCTCCCGCCTTCCGGACGATTTCCCTTACAGGAGCCGGGAACATGGTGGACCCGGCATGGTCGGACGGTTTGCGCAAAGAGGAGGTGCAACCATGCGCACAGGTTTGGAACACATTTGGCGCCGGGTGTTCGCGACGGCGATATTCGGCCTGGTGCTGGGCACGGGGTATCCCGCATGGGGTCAGACCGTGTTCATCAACGAGGTCCACTACGACAACGCCGGCGCCGACGCGGAGGAAAGGCTGGAGATTGCGGGTCCCGCGGGCACCGACGTGAATGGCTGGAAACTGGTGCTCTACAACGGCAAGAACGGCCGCCCGTACCGCACGGTCTCCCTTGAAGGGGCGATCCCGGACCAGCAAGGGGGCTACGGCACCCTGTCATTCTCCGTGAACCGCATCGAGAACGGTTCCCCGGACGGCATCGCCCTGGTCAACCCGGCCGGCGAGGTGATCCACTTCATGAGCTACGAGGGCGGCTTTACCGCCACCGCCGGACCGGCGGAAGGCCTTGCCGCCAAGGACATCGGCGTGCGCGAGTCCAATTCCACGCAGATGGGCCATTCCCTCCAGCTCAGAGGCTCGGGCCATTCCCTGGCCGACTTCACCTGGCACGGGCCCGGACAGGCCACCCCCGGTCTGGTGAACGCCGACCAGAACTTCGTCGCCCCTCCGGGGGAAACCACCGATGGCGGCCACAACGGCGCCGCGCCCGTGGAGGTGGTGAAGGAAAGCCGCTGAATCGAGCGTCCAAAGTCAGGCCTCCCGCGCCAAGCGGGAAGCCTGACTCCCCCGTGCCGCGTGGAATGGATTGCGACAGGCCCGATCCCGGCGGAAGGCCGCCATACGTGTCCGTCCGCGAGAAAGCTGTTGACTACGCAACAGGCCGTGGCTAAAAAATCATTCAGACGGGAAAGCTGAACCCGCGGACACGGACGTGTCGCGCTCGCGGCACTGAATCGACGAAAGGTAAGGAAGACCCATGGCAAAGTTTCGCATACAGCCGCACGGCAGGCTCCAGGAATGGGTGGCGGAGGAGTTGGGTTACTTCAAGGACGAGGGACTGGACTACGAGTTCGTCTTCGGTATCGTTTCCCGGCAGTCCGAGAAGCCCAAGGAAGTTCGTCACGGCGCCCTCGAGGACATGAAGGACGGACGCGCCTGCGAGGTCAGCTCGGCTTGCCACTGGATGGTCAACGTGGCGGCCACCGGGCAACACGGCCGCATGTGGGGACACGCCTACTCGGTGACGCCCTCGGGCATCTTCGTGCCGCCGGAGTCCGAGATCCGCAAGCCCCGGGACCTTGCCAACGTCGACATCGCCGTGGGTTATCACTCGGGCAGCCACTTCTCGGCGCTGCAGGCGCTCGAACCGATCCTCGACGATTCCGAGGTCAAGCTTCAGTTCGCGGGCCGTCCGCTGGACCGCATGGCACGGTTGCTGGAACGCGACGTTCCGGCGGGCAACGTCTTCGGCGCACCGATGTACGTGCTGGAGCAGCAGGGGTTTCGCAAGATCGTCGATACCACGTTCATGATCGGCTTCCTGCTGGAGCCGGACTCCGACGAAGAGGACGCAAGGAAGTACTTCAACGCGCTGCAGCGGGCTCAACGCGACATCGACATGGAGCCGGAGCGCTACCGGCACTATCTCCTGAAGGAAATCCCCGAACGCTACCACGAACTGGTGGACGTCCGCGCGATGGGCGTGGGCGAGCGCATGGTGTTCGAGCCCTACACGCGGGAAGTGTATGAAAAGACCCACCGCTGGATCGCGACGCGGAACCTGTTCGGCGCGGACACGCCCCTTGACGAGCCCTACGAGTCCGCGGTCACGCTGTAGCGGACCGACTCCCGCCAACGGACGGCAGGCCGCCGCGCGCCCTGTGCCTGCCGTCCGCTGATCCCTAGCACTGGAACCCGTAGAACGTCTGCGGGTTCTGAGCCAGAATCTGCTTCTTGTCCGCGTCGTTCACGTCTTCCCTCTCGGTGAAGGTGGCGACGCTGTTGGGCCAACTCGTGTCCCAGTGCGGATAGTCCGAGGCGTACAGCAGCTTGTCCGTGCCCACGCGCTCCATCACGTAGGGAAGGGTGGACTCTTCCAGCTCGAAGGCATAGTAGAAGGCGCCACCCTTCATGTATTCGCTGGGTTTCGCCTTGAGCAGCGGCGCTTCGCGCGAACCGCGGATCTCGAACTCCTCGTCCATCCGGTCCATGAGGAACGGCACCCAGCCGCAGGAGGCCTCCATGGCCGCGATGCGCAGCTTGGGGAACATCGCCGGCACGCCCGCGAAGATGAGGCCGGTGAGGGCCGCCATGCACTCGAACGGAAAGGCCAGCGTGTGCACCGCGATGAACTGGCCGAAACGGCCGTGCATGCGCTGTGACGCGCGGATGCCGCCGTGGATGGCGAGGCCCACGCCCAGCCGCTCCACCTCTTCGTAGAACGGCCAGTAGCGCCGGTGGCCGATGTCCTCGTCCAGCACGTTGGTGGGCAGCATCACGCCCACGTGCCCCAACTCCTCCACCGCCCGGCGCGCCTCTCTGACCGCCTCGTCCACGTCCTGAAGCGCGATCAACGCGATGGGTTTCAGGCGCGCCGCGTCGGTGGCGCAGAAATCGCTGAGCCAGTCGTTGTAGGCGCGGGCGATGTCCACGGCGAGGTCCACCTCGCGCATGGCGCTCAGGGAGATGCCGCGGGTGCTGAACACCGCCTGCACGTCGATGCCGTCGGCATCCATGTCGGCCAACTGGACCTTGGGGTCGTTGTTGTCCTTGCCCAGGGTGCCACCGAAGCTCCGGTCCCACGCGTCCCGGCTCCACAAGAGCCGCCCGCGGTTCTCCGGCCTCAGGTACGGCTGCAGCATGTCCTGCGTCTCCGTCACGTGACCGTCGGAATCGATGACGAAATAGCCTTCTGCCATGTATTCGCTCCTTTTGATGAGATGTGTCAGCGCGGATGTTATTGCACCGTCCCGTCCGATGCAACACGGCGGATTCTTCTCTTGCACCGCTTGATCGGGACGCAGTAGAGTCGCGTTCTCGGACCGTGCCTCTGCCGGAGGAACGACCGAAGACCACGGGCTTCCCGGAGGACCTCATGGCCATCAACGCCGAGGCAATCGTTGCGCCGGACGCGGACTACACCCTCATCGACTCCGACGCGCACGTGGTGGAGACGGAACGGACATGGGAGTTCATGGACCCGGAGGATGAGAGGTACCGCCCGGTGCTGGCGCCCCATCCCACGGACCCGCAGGTCCAGTGGTGGATCATCGACGGACAGGCCCGCGGCCTGCGGTTCGTCACCCTCACCGAGGAGGAGATGGCCGAGCGCTCCCGCGCGCAGGGGCGGGACCTCGTCACTCCCATCGGCTCGCGCGAGGACGACGTGGAGCGGCGCCTGCGGCACATGGACCGGCTGGGCATCGACGTCCAGGTGCTGTTCCACACCCTGTGGACGGTGCCCACCACCGACCGCCCCGAGGTGGAGCTGGCGCTGTGCAAGAGCTGGAACCGCTGGGTGGCGGACATGTGGGAACGGGGCAACGGACGTCTCCGGTGGTGCACGGTGCTGCCTCTGATGAGCATGGACGCCTCGCTGGAGCTGCTCCACTGGGCGCACGAACACGGCGCCGTGGGCGTGGCCATCCCGCCCATCCTCGGGCGCAAGCTGCCCATCGATCCCTATTTCCATCCGCTCTACGAGGAAGCGCAGAGTCTCGGCATGGTCATCGCCACGCACATCGGCAACGGCAACCAGGACATCGTCGACATCACCAGGCCGGCCTACGACCCCAATGCCTTCGGCCTCATGCGCTTCCGCCTCCTGACCGCCGGCTCCTGCGAGGGCCTGCTGGAGAGCCAACTGCCGCTCAAGTTCCCCGACCTGCGCTGGGCCTTCATCGAGGCCGGTTCCATGTGGCTGCCCTGGATGCTCCACGAAGCCAAGCGCCGCAGCCTGCAGCGCGGGACGCCCCTGCCCGACGACGTGCTCAAGGAGTTCAACATCTTCGTCACCTGCCAGAACGACGACCAGCTCGCCTACACGTACGCCTGCGGGCCGGACAACATCGTCATCGGCAGCGACTACGGCCACTACGACGGCTCGAGCCAGATGGACGCCCTCCGCGTCATGCGCCAGCGCACGGACGTGGACGAGGAGACCAAGCGCAAGATCCTGAACGAAAATCCCAGGAGGCTTTGGCGGTTGTAGGGAGGGCTCGGCGTACCAGGATCAGAGCCGCGTCGTCTCGATTTCCAGACCCAGGACGTGCTTGCCGGCCAGCTCGTAGTTGGTCAGGCGCACCTGCTGGTGCTGGCTGATGACGTGGAGGTCCTGGAAGATCCGCTGGATCACGTTGCCCTCGAAGACGGCTGTGGTGCCGGAGAGGTTGTAGAGGGTTTCCACCGCCTGGATCGCCAGCCGGATGCAGTGGGTGGCGGCCAGACGCAGGCCGAGGCGCCGGTCCAGGGTGAGCGGGTCCGGCGACACGGCCTCCGACCAGAGGGCCCGGACGGCTTCCCGTATGTAGGCCCGCCCCGCGGCGAGCGAGGCCTGGATCTGGCCCACCGCCACCTGCACCGGCGACTGGTCCCGCAGCATCGCCTGCATGGCGTGGGGCGTCTTGGCCCCGGCCAGTTCCAGGAAGGCGTCCAGACACGCCTGGGCGGCGCCCAGGGAGAGCGCGGCGTCGCCCGAGGCGAACAGCAGCACCAGGGCGATCTTGTACAGCGGCCCCGGCTCGCGCACCGGACTTCCGAGTTGGCGGATGACCCGTTCCTCCGGGACGAAGGCGCCGTCCACGATGAAGTCGTTGGTGCCCGTGCCGCGCATGCCGCGCACGTTCCAGATGTCCACCACCTCCACCTCGGCGGCCGGCACGAAGAGGAACTTCTGCACCCGCTCCCCGTCCGGCTCCGGCAGCCACGCGCGCGCGGCGAACCACGACGCGTGAAGGGAGCCGGAACTGAAGCGGTGGCGGCCGGTGACCCGGTACCCGCCCGGCACGGGCACCGCCTCGGCGGTGGGCATGGACGTGTTGGCCACTACGCAGCGCGGCGTGTCGGTCCAGATCTGCCGGGCCACCTCGTGTTCCATGCGCGCCGCATAGGTGGCGAAGATCGAGCACTGGTTCACCAGCCACGCGGTGCTGGCGTCGGCCTTGCCCAACTCCTCCAGCACGTCGACGTAGGACGGCAGGTCGATCTCGACCCCCTCCATGGACCGCGGCAGGCCGAGCTTGAACAGGCCGGCGTCCGACAGCGCATCGAACAGTACCCGCGGCAACTCGCGCTCGGTCTCGATCCGATCCGCGCAGCCCCGGATTTGCGGCGCCAGCGACTTGGCCGCCTCCAGCATGGGATGGTTCCTGGATGACATCAACGGTGCCCTGCCCTGCAACTTGTTCCACCCGCGCGCGGGTGTCAACTGAGCATTAGCCGGGGCAGGGTCAGCACCAGTGCGGGAAAGGCGATCATGACCGCCAGGTTCAGCATGTCGAGCAGCACGAAGGGAAAGCAGCTCTTGTAGATCTCCACCATGGACGCATCCGGGACCACGCCCTTGAGCACGAAGAGCTGCAGCCCGAAGGGCGGCGTCGTGTTGGCCACCTCCATGTTGAGGAGCATCAGGATGCCGAACCAGATGGGATCGAAGCCGAGCTGCGCGGCCAGCGGGAAATAGATGGGCACCGTGATCATCATGATGGAGATCTGGTCCACGAACATGCCCAGCACGAGCACGATGAACATCATGAACACCAGGATGACCACGGGCGGCGCCTGGAACCCCGCCACCATCTCCACCAGTCCCCGGCTGGCTCCGGTGAACGCCAGCACCTGACTGAAGGCATTGGAGGCGAGGATGATCATGAGCACGATGACGGAGACCCGGACCGTGCTCATCACCGACTCCGCCACGACCTTGAAGGTCAGGCTCCGGTACATGGCCGCCACCATGGCCGTCCCCAGCGCACCCAGGGCCGCCGCCTCGGTAGGCGTCGCCACGCCGATGAAGATGACGCCCAGCACCATGAACACGATGAGGCTCAGCGGCAGGAGGTGCAGAACACCGATAAGCTTCTCGCGGGTGGTGACGCGCGCGACGTCATAGACCGGCGCCGATTCCGGCCGCAGCTTGGCCCGGACTATTATGTAGACGGCATAGAGGCCGGCCATGAAGAGGCCGGGGGCGATACCGGCGATCAGGAGCTTGCCGATGGATATCTCCGCGAGGCTGCCCAGCAGCACGCCCATGGCCGTGGGCGGGACGATGGCGGCGAGACCGCCGGCCGCGGATATGGGCCCTACCGACATGAGGTAGCTGTAGCCCCGGCGGCGCATCTCCGGGACCAGCGTCGTTCCCAGCATGGCGGTGGTGGCCATGCTGGAGCCGCTGAGAGTGGAGAACAGGGTGCCGCCGCTCACCGCCAGCAGGCTCAGCCGTCCTGGGATGCCCCCGATCCACTTGTCCAGGGCATCGAGGGTGCGTACCGCGAGCCCTGACCGGAACATGATCTCGCCCATGAGGATGAACAGAAGCACCGGCGCCAGCACGAAGCTCGCGAGGGTGGCGAAGGCGCTGGTCACCATGAGCCGGAGCGCCGGAAACCCGCCCATGAACAGGAAGAGCCCGCCGATGTTGATCAGGAGAAAGGCGAACGCCACCGGCGTGCCGGCCACGAAAAGGACCATCAGCACGCCGAGCATCAAGGCCAGGACTTCGTACCACTCCATGGTCCACTCAAAGGGGGTCCACGGCGACCGGACCTGGCTCATCGGGAATCGGTTCGCCTCGCCTCAGCACTCCGAAGCTCTGCCACGCCTGGCGCAGGAACTCGATGACCAGCAGCACGCTGCCGATGAAGATGGGTAGAATCAGCGGCCAGCGGTACACCCGCCACGCCTTCAACTCGGCATGGCCGCCCAGATACGACTCCCAGGTCTCCCACGCGCCCTCCCACGCCATCACCACCGCGCCCGTCGCCGCGACCAACGACACCACGACGGCCACACCCACGCGCACTCTCGGTCGAAGCCTTTCCACCAACACCTCCACGCGCGTGTGCGCATGGTCGCGCAATACCCAGGGTGATCCCAGGAAAGTGATGTACACCAGCGAGTACTCGGTCAAGTCCACCGCCCAGATGGTGGGGCTGTTGAAGAAGTAGCGCGCCACCACCTCGTAGAGCACCGAGAGGGTGACCGTCACCACCAGGAGCCCCGCGAAACAAGCGAGGCCATTCAGCAGCGAGTCCCAGGCTCGCTCCAGAGTTTGCCCGAGTTGCGACATGATGAGAACGGACTCTGTCGCCGCCGGGCCGTCCGCCACGAATGCGGCCGGCCGGGCGGGTTGCGGCGTCTAGTAAACGAGCGTCTTCACTTCCCTTCGAAGGGCCGCGCCAACTCCCGGATCTGCTTTCCGTACTGCGGCGACACCGGCACGAACTTCTTCCAGGAAGCCTCGTACGCGATCTCGCGAAGGCGCTTGCCCTCGTCCTCGGGAAGCTCGATGATCTGGATGCCGTGCTTCGACACCAGCGTGTCGTGCTCGGCCTGGATGAACTTGTCGTAATGGGCCGGCGCCCACTCCTCCGTTTCGATGACGGCGTCGGTGAGGAGCTTCTGCTGCTCCGGCGTCAATTTGTTCCAGGTCTTCAGGCTGAAGTACAGCCAGGTGCGCACGGTGAGGAAAAAGGGTTTCACGATGCAGCAGATCTGCTCGTGGATCTTGGCGCCCAGGGTGCCGATGACGGGAAAGAAATAGCCGTCCACGACGCCCCGCTCCAGCGCGGCGTAGAGATCGGAGTACGGCATCCGTATCATCGAAGCCCCCAGGGAATCCGCGATGGGCAAGTAGGTCGGCGTGCCGCGAAGCTTCATACCCTTGAAATCCGCCAGTGTCTTGACCGGTTTCCTGGTGAAGATCGCGTAGCTCACCAAGCCCGACGGCAGCCCAAGGAGCTTCACCCCGGTCCTTTCCTGCTGGATCTTGTCGAAGAAATCGATGACGCCGCCTTCGCGCAAGCCACTCACGGGGCCCTCGAAGTAGTCGAGGAAGACCCCTTCGGCCATCTTGTCGGTGAAGTAGGCGCCGGTGCTGTTCAGCACGTCCAGCACCCCGCGCTGCACCAGGCTGAGCATCTCGAAGGCCGGCGCGATCTCGGGGCCGCCCTTCCAGCGCACCTCGATCTTCCCGCCGGACAACTTCTCCACCCGGCGCTTGAATTCCCAGAAGCCGTCATTGAAGACGAAGTCCTTCTTCCACGCGGTGCCGCCGCTAAGCACCAGGTCGGCGGCCGGGGCCGCGGTGGCCGTGAACAGAACCAGTGCGAACAGGACGGCGATACAGTGAAGGGCCGCTTTCATGATCCACTCCTCTCCCCGGTGCGGTCCCGTACCCTAACGGTCTTCCAGCCCGCGGGCCAGCTCCCGGATCTGCTTGCCGTACTCCGGCGAGTTGGGCAGGTACTTCTTCCACGAGGACTCGTACGCCATCCTGCGGAACCGCTTGGCCTCATCCCCCTTGAGCTCGATGACCTTCATGCCGTGCTTGTCGGTCAGCGTATCGAGCTCCTCCTTGATGACCTTCTTGAAGAACGCGGGGGTCCAGTTTTCCGCCGCGATCATGGCGTCGGTCAGAACCTTCTGCTGCTCGGGCGTGAGCTTGTTCCAGGAATCCATGTTGACGTACAACCAGGTGCGCACGGTCCAGAAGAAGGGCTTCAGCATGCAGCAGATCTGCTCGTAGAGCTTGTTGGCGAGGGTCCCGACGACGGGGGAGAAGTAACCATCCACGATGCCGCGTTCGAGGGCGTTGTAGACCTCCGGGTAGGGCACCTGGATCATGGTGGCGCCCAGGGCCTCGCCCAAGGGCAGATAGGTGGGCGTGCTGCGCATCTTCAGGCCCTTGAACCCGGCGATGCTGGTCACCGGCTTCTTGGTGAAGATCGCGAATTCGACGGGTCCGGAGCTCAGCCCCAGGAGCTTCACGCCGACCCGCTTCTCGGTGATGTCCGCAAAGAACTTCGTGATGCCCGCCTTGCGCAGCTCGGCGGTAGTGCCTTCGAAGTACTCGAGGAAGACCCCTTCCGGTATCTTCGCGGCGTCGTAGGCACCGGCGCCGTTGAGCACGTCCAGCACGCCCCGCTGCACCAGGCTCAGCATCTCGAAGGGCGAAGCGATTTCGGGGCCTCCCCTCCAGTCCACCTTCATCTTGCCGCCGGAGATCTTCTCGACCTGACGCTGGAACTCCCAGAAGCCGTGGTTCGACACATTGTTCGACTTCCACGCGGTGGCGGCCTTGAGCACCAGCGGGTCGGCTGCCGGAGCGACCGTCGCGGTGAAGAAACCCAAGGCGACAACGATAACGATACAACCTAGTGTCCGTCTCATGGATTCATCCTTCCTTTCAGCGGTTCATCCGCATCACCGTGGTTAGCGGACATCAACGGCGTTCCGGTGCTCAATGCCCGGCCAGACTAGTACCGTTGTCAAAAGGCTGTCAAGGAATATCGGACACGGGACCGGTGGGAGGGGAAGGTGGCCAGGGACAGAATCGAACTGCCGACACGAGGATTTTCAGTCCTCTGCTCTACCGACTGAGCTACCTGGCCAAGGTAAGGAAAATATGGCCGATATCGCCGGAAGCGTCAACCGAGCCGGCCCAGGACGCCGGTGAGTAATGGGCTCGCGCGGCCAGTTAGCGATTCGGAGGCAATTCACCGATGGCGTCGAGGCTTTTGTCCCGGCGCGTCATGGGCTAACCTGCCACTCTGAACAAGCGCCGCGCCCCACAACGAACGGCACCTCGGGAGGTTTACGTATGACCCTGCTGCTCAGCAACGAAGAGATCGACCAGATACTGACCATGGAGATGGCGCTGGACTGCGTCGAGCGCTCGCAACGGTCGCTGGAGGCACGGGAAGCGGTCAACAGTCCGCGGGTGGACACCCTCGCCCCCACCGTCGTGGGCGAGACCAAGGGGGTCTACAGCCTGAAGGCCATGAGCGGGCTCTGGCCCGACGAGGGCATGGCGGCGCTGCGCATCAACAGCGACGTGCTCGTATGGCCGGAGGTGGCGGGCAACGTCCGGCGCGACCGGCTGCCGTCGGCGGACGGGCGCTGGAACGGGCTGATGCTGCTGTTCAGCATGGAGACCGGAGCGCCGGTGATGATATGTCCGGACGGCTACATCTCACGCATGCGCGTGGGGGCGGCCAACGGCCTGGGCGCTCGCTGTCTCGCGCGCGAGGACGCCTCGGTCATGGCGCTGCTGGGGACCGGGTGGCAGGCGGGCGGACAGTTGATGGCGCACTGCGCGGTCCGGCCCATCACCGACGTGAAGGTGTACAGTACAAACCCGGTGAATCGTGAACGCTTCTGCCGGGAACTCGCGTCCCGGGTCGATGCGCGCCTCACGCCCGTGGACTCCGCGGACGAAGCGGTGGAGGGGGCCGACCTGGTGGTGGCCGGGACCAATTCCATGGAGCCGGTGCACCAGCGCAGGTGGCTGCGGCCCGGCGTGCACTACAGCGCGGTCAAGGTACAGGAGATGGATTACGATTTCCTGGACGCCATGGACCGGGTCTTCCTGTTCTCCAAGAACCCCGCCAACATCCGCCCGCAGGTGTACCGGACCCCGGCCGTGGACACGCCGGAGGGTACCGGAGGCTGGTGGTCGCAACGGGAAACGCCGCTGTGGGAGCGGATCGAGGAGCTGCCCCAAGCCCTCATCGGCGCCGTTCCCGGACGGCAGACGCCTGAAGAGACCACGGCCTTCGTCAACAACGTCGGCCAAGGCCTCCAGTTCGCCGCCGTGGCCCAGCGGGTCTACCGCGAGGCGGTCGCCAAGGGCGTCGGCCGGGATATGCCCACGGAATGGTTCACCCAGGACGTGCACCCGTAGTCGGACGGACGCCGCGAAAACGTCATTCCCGCGGAAGCGGGAATCCAGGCGGCGTGGGGCGGGGATACACGTCTGTCAGCGATCGTCCTCGTACCAATCGTCGATGGAGAACTCGGCGCCCAGCCCGCGTTCCCTGGCCAGGGCCACGGCCTTGCCGCCCAAGGCCGCGAACTGGGCGCCGAAGCCCACGTTGTTGCAAAAGAACGTGATCTCCTCATCGCTCTCCCGCGAGCGCGCCTTTCCGGTGATCACCTCCCCCAACTCGGCGTAGTCATCCCACGGCACGTTCTTGTCGAACGGCGCGAAACGTGGCGCCAGGGTTTCGCGCAGCACCGGCGGGGCGAAGTTCAGGCCTTCATTGCAGCGCCCTTCCCGCATGCTCAGCACGGTGTAGTCCGCGCGCGCGAAGCTCGCCTCGTCGACATCGCGACCGGAGATGGCGTCGAGGTGCACGCCCTGGACAAGCCAGTCGCCGAAGAAGACCGGATCGATGGTGTTGGTGCACACGACGATGATGTCCACGTCCCGTGTAACCGCCTCCGGCGTATCGAACGCGATGGCGTCGAGCCCGAGGTTCTCCCGCGCGTTTCGGGCGAACCGCTCCCGGTTGGCCGCGGTGGGGCTGAACACCCGGATGGACTCGATGGCCCGGACGACGCCGAGTCCCATGAGCACGCCTTCGGCGAGCCATCCCGAGCCGATGATGCCGACACGGGACGCCCGCGCCGGCGCCAGGTATTCGGCGGCGACGCCGTGGGTCCCGGCGATGCGCAGCTTCTGCAGGCAGGCGTCCTGGACCACCGCCTGCAGGTCGGCGGTATCAAGGTCGAAGATCAGGTCGAAAGCGAGGAACTTGCCGTTCTTCTTGGGCACCTTGTCGTAGCGCAGGTTTTCGCCGATGCGCGGCCAGCGGTGCAGGTCAGGCAGGATGCGCATGCCCACGGAATCGAAGGCCGGCACGATGCCGTCCATGGTGCGGAGCTCGACGAAGGTCCCGGGGTGGGATGTCTCCGCGAAGGTCTGGCTCCGGGTCCGGGTCACCGCCGTCCCTTCGGTGAGGCTTCGATAGGTCTCCCGCATGACCTCCACCGCCGTCTCCGGCGAGATGAGATCCCTGACATCGTCGTTGGTCAAGAGAATGGGCATGATCACCTCCTGCTCCGTCGCCGCCGGTGCCCTGGACCGGACCGGTCGTCACCTTGGAGTGCGTGTTCTTGCGCGCCGTTTCTGAATTGCGGTATGGGTGCCAACGTCTCCCCGGATCACCCATCCGCGCGGGGGCACTCGTCAGTCAAGGGAGGACCCCCGATGATCGTAATCGATGCCGACGCCCACGTGGAAGAGTCTCCAGCCACTTTCGCCGACGCCTACCTGGACCCCGCCTTCCGCAAGCGCAGGCCGCAGGTGGTCAACTCCGAGGGGCGGCTCTACTGGCGCGTCGAGGACCAGATCTACCCGCGCCTGTTCGGTCGCGGCTGCCACAACATGGGGACGCCGGCGCACTACGAGGGGCAACGCTCCTTCTACACCGCATCCAAGCCGGAAAGCATCGAGAGCATCGAGATCAGCAGCCCGGACGCGCGCCTCAAGGACATGGCCGACGAGGACCTGGGCGTGCAGGTCATCTACCCGAGCTTCTTCCTGGTCCATCCGCTGGTGGACGACCCCAATCTCGGCGCGGCCCTGTGCGGCTCCTACAACCGCTGGCTGGCGGACACCACGAGCTCCACGGACCAGCTCCACTGGACCGCGGTGGTGGACCTTCACAACCTCCCGGCATCGGTGGCGCAGGTGCGCGAAGCCAAGCGGCTGGGAGCGGTGGCGGTGATGATCCTCGGCACCGTGGGCGAGCGCACCCTGGACCACGCGAGCCTCTTCCCGTTCTACGAGGCGCTGGCGGAGGAGGACCTGACGCTGGCGGTCCACGTGGGGTGGTCGTGCCCGCCCCTGAGCAACATGTACGACCACCTCTACCCCGGCACCATCATCCCGTTCCTGGTGCCGCTGCTCATGGGCTTCACCGCCATGATCACCGGCGGCGTTCTGGACCGCTTCCCGACGCTGCGGGTGGCGTTCCTGGAGGCCGGCTGCCTCTGGGTCCACTTCCTCATGGACCGGCTGGAGCACCGCTTCGGCTTCACCACGCGATTCGGCAAGTCCATTCCCGAAGCCGCCCCCCGCGCCGCCGTCTCTCCCGCGGAATACATGAGCCGGGGCAACCTGTTCCTCAGCACCGAGGTGGAGGACCCGCTGCTGCCCCAGGTGCTCGACCTCGTGGGCGAGGACCGCATCGTCTTCGGCTCGGACATGCCCCACGGCGACCGCGACCGTTTCGCGGTGCGGGCGTTCCAGGAACGGCGGGACGTGAGCGAATCCGCCAAGGAGAAGATCCTCAACGCGAATCCGAAGCGGCTGTACGGGATCTGAGCACGGGGGCGCCCGGTTACGGCAGGAACATGAAGCCGCGATACAGCGGGAGATAGAGGTAAACCACGGCAACGTGGAGGAACGCCGCGCACACGAGCGCGGCGGCAACGGCCGCCACCCAGCCCACGCGCGCTTCCACGCGGTAGTAGGCCAGAACGGCGATCGGGAGGCCCCCGCGGAAGCCGACAAGCAGCACCAGCGCGAAGAAGACGGCGATCCACAGGAATGCGACGCGCGCCTTGGTGAGGTCCTCCGCGGCCGTGGCCGCAACCTCCGCGGATGCTGACCGCCTCCGCAGCACGTCGTCCGCCACCGCCCACACCGCCAGGCCAAGCCCGGCCACGCCGATGAGTAGTGGAAACGTGGCGGTTTCGGGCTCCCATCCCGAGGCGGTGAAGACGACGTAGGCGAACAGCGCCACGAAGGCGCTGCCCAGTGCGATTTCGCGCGCCGCCGTCATGTCCGGTCCACCCCCCGGCGCACCGCCACGAAGACCACCAGCGCCATGACCGCCATACACACCAGCGGGATGGGCCGGGCGAGAAACGCCACGCCGTAGCTGGCCAGGGAGATGGCCAAGTTGTTCTCCGCCAAGGGTCCGAGAATGAAACCCACCAGCAGAGGCGCGCGCGCCCAGTCGAGGCGCATCATGAAATAGCCCAGGACGCCGAACACCAGGGTCAGCACCAGGGTCAACGGGTGCGGATAGGCGACGTACGAGCCGAACAGGACGAACAGCAGCAGTGCCGGGATCAGCAGGTTGCTCCTGAGAAACGCGATGCGCGCGGCCGGGCGGGTGATGGCGATGCATACGCCCGTGGCCAGCAGATTCGACAGCACCAGCACGAGGACCATGGAGAAGCTCAGGGACAGCTTCTCGCCCAGCATCTCGGGACCGGGGTTGATGCCCAGGATCAGGAACGCCGCCAAGAGGATAGCCGAGGTCGCACCCCCGGGGACGCCGAACGCCAGCAGCGGCACCAACTCGCCGCCCGCCGAGGCGTTGTTGGCGCTCTCGGGAGCGATTACCCCCTTGATCTCGCCCTTGCCGAAGCGTTCCCGCTCCGCGGCGTCGGCCCCCTGCACCGCCATGCCGTAGGCGTAAAACGCCGCGGCGGTGCCGCCGATGCCCGGAATGGCACCGCCCACCACCCCCACCACAGCGCTCCGGACCATCAACCAGCGGTTGGCGATACACGCGTGGATGCCGGGCCAGAACCCCTCGCCCATATCCACGTGGGTGCGCTCCGCGATGCTGCCGCGCATGGCCAGCGACACCACTTCGGGCAAGGCGAAGAGACCCATGATTATGGGGACCGTGTGGAGTCCGTCCAGCAGATAGTCGGAGCCGAAGGTGAACCGGGGTATCCCCAGTTGCGGATCCTGGCCCACGGTGCCGAGCCAGAGCCCCAATGCGCCGGCCAGCAGTCCCTTAACCGGCTTGACGCCGCTCAGGAAGCTGATCATGAGGATGCCCAGCACCACCAGCATGAAGCGTTCGGGCGCGGCGAAGGCCAGCACCACGGGTTGCAGCGCGGGCAGGGCCACCAGCAGCACCAGCGCGCCCACGATGCCGCCCACGGCCGACACGGCGAACGCCGCGGTCAGACCGCGGGCGGCGTCGCCGTTGCGCGCCATGGGGTAGCCGTCCAGGATGGTGGCGGCGGCGCTGGGGCTGCCGGGGACGTTGAAGAAGAACGCCGGGAACGTGTTGGAGGTGTGCACCGCGGACACCAGCGACAGCATGATGGCGAAGGCCACGAACGGCGACAGCGTCCACACGAACGGGAGCAGCAGCACGATACCGAGCACCGCGTTCAGGCCCGGCACCGCGCCAAAGACGAGTCCCAGCAACAGCCCCAGCAGCATCCCCCCGAACACGGGAAGCGTGAAGGTGATGCCCAGGGCCTCGTAGAACGCCTCGAGCGCCATGGCGCGCTACGATACGCAGTCGGGTCGGACTATTTCAGCAGCGTCTTCAACCGCTCCTGAATGTCCGCGGACAGGTTGAAGACCGAGAGGATCAGATTCTCCGCCTCCTCGGCGTTCAACGTATTGAGCACGAATCCCTGGTCGGTGGCGGTCTTGCGGAACTCGGGATCGGCCATCATGTCCGCCATGCCCTTCTTGAGGATGGCGGCGCGCTCAGGCGGCAGGCCCGGCGTCGCCGCGAACGGGCGGCTCGCGCTCAGGAGCCCGGAGAACGCCACCCAGGCGTCCCGGTCCTTGGGATCGTCGATGGCGTCCACGAATTTGGGAAGGGCCGCGACCTCCGCCTTCAGGGGCTCCGGAGGCGGCGCGCCGCCCATGGAGAGGACGAGCTTGATGGTGCCGTCCTTGTGCATCTCGCGTGTCGCCGTGTTGACCATCACCGCCGAACCCGCCGTGGACACCGCGTCCACCTCGTCCTGCTTCATGGCCAGCGCCATGGGGTTGTACCCCTTGTAGCCGGCTACCAGGCGGAGGTTGAACTTGCCGGCGCGCTGCAGGAACTTGGGCGCTTGGGTCAGCAGCGAGCTGGGTCCGGACGCGCCGACGCGGATGGGCGTCTTGGTGGTCTGGAAGTCCTTGATGCTGCGCTCGGGCCGGTTCGACCGCAGCGCGAAGATGTAGTGCGCCCCGCCTACGCTGCCGAGCCACGTCAGCTTCTTGAAGTCGATGTCCTTGATGCCCCCGGTCAGGCTGCGCACGACCATGGGGCTGGTGAAGTGGATCAGCGACAGGCCGTCGGGCGCGGCCTTGTAAACGGACCTCAGTCCGATGACGCCGCCGGCGCCCGGCCGATTGTTCACGATGGCCGCGGGATTGCCCGGTATGTGCTTGGGCAGAAACCTGGCCACGAGCCGCGACATGCGGTCGTAGGTGCCGCCCGTGGAGTAGGGACAAACGATGGTGATGGTCTTGCCGGCGTAGAAGTCCGCCGCTCCGGCTGTCGCAGCGGTGGCCACCAAGGCAACAAGGGCGACGAGCAGCATGATCCCACGGATACGCGGATGTGTCTTCATCATGATCTCCTGTCTGACCGGGAGGTGCCCCGGCTTGGCCAACGTTGGCACACCAGTATCGCACCCAGCGACCGACTGCAAGCGCGCGGAAGGACCTCCATTGAATTCACGGGATCGAGAATACGCCGGCAACTGTTCCACGCAACGCAGCGTACGGGTGGGCCCGGCTACCATCGCCGGCGCCGCAAGCGGGAGGAATCTCAAGAAAAGGGAAGCCCCGTGACACGTCAGGATCGGCCGGCCGGGCGGGCGGGGTCCATCGGGACATAGAGGGGCCATCCTCCCGACGCGACGGTCTTCAGCGAGTGGGGCGGTTGGTGGAACCGGATCCGGTAGATCCACAAGTTCGTGAGCACCCGCTCGATGAAGATGCGGGTCTCCCGGCTGGGTATGCTTTCGATGAACAGCAAGGGATCGTCCCGGTAGTCGACCCGGCGTTTCCATCGCCGCAACTTGGCCGGACCGCTGTTGTAGGCGGCCAATGCGAAAAAGAGGTTGCCGCGAACCTCCTCCTGGGAAAGCAGGTAACGGAGATACTTCTGGCCCAGGGTGACGTTGAGTACGGGGTCCAGCAACTCGTGACGCCGCGCGCCGCGATAGGTCTTTCCCGCCACGACGCTGGCGGTCCGCGGCATGAGCTGCATCAGACCGCGCGCCCCGCGCGGGCTGCGGACACGCGCCCGGAACTTCGATTCCTGGCGCATCACGGCAAGCACCACGGCACGATCGACGGTGTAGCCGCCATCGGGCTTCCAGACCGGCAATGGATACAACGCCGCGTCCACCGGGACTCCGGTACGCAGCAGCAGACTCTCGGCCGTGCAGTACGACAAGTCCGCCAAACCCGATTCGGAGGCGAGGGCAAGCATCACCTGTGCCATCCGCGGGGACAGCCGGTGCGCGAAGCGCCGCAACTCGGTGCCCGCGCGCACGTGCTCGCCCACCTGGATCAAGGCCAGGGCGCGGCGCACCGGCTGCATGCTCAGCAAGGCCTCCAGGTCCTCGGCATTGAGCCGGCGCATGCCGAAGTCCAGGGAGGGTTGCCGGCGCAAGGCGGTCAGGGCCAGCAGCCCGTAGAAGGTACGCGGGTGGCGCGCCGCCGAGCGCAGCATCGGGACCACGCGAGCCGACTTGCCGGCCGCCCGATAGGAGCGGCTGGCCCAGTAGCCGCCGGCCGACGCCAGCCATGGTGTGACCGACCGCGACTCCGCCAGATCCCGGAAATAGCCGGCCGCGACCGAGGGCTTCCCCAAGCGCCAGGAAGCCAGCCCGGCCCACCAGTACGCAAGGGGAACGCGGTCGCCGGACCGCGCCAGCGCCCGGTGCGCCACGGCCAAGGCGTCGCGGTCCTTTCCGAAGAAGAAATAGCCGCGCGCGATCCAGACCAGATTCTCATCGAAGCTCACCGCGTCCAACGTGCCGTCGCGGCCCCGAGCCTCCAGAAAGCGGTAGGCCTTGGTAACCTGACCGCTGGACACCCACCGCCAGACCTGCCGCCGGATTTCCCGCGCCTCCGGCACAAGCTTCCGCGAACGTTCGCCGGTTTCCCGGGCGACCTCGCGACGGTCCTCGCCGCGCGTCCACCCCGCCGCCGGTTCCGGATCGGACTTGAGCTCGGGCACCAGCATCGCCCGAGCCGGTGACCGGGGCGATTTCCAGCCCTTGGGCTGGCGGCGCTTGGCCAGCCTGTAGACGCGCCGGGCGCCCGGATGGTCCGCGTAGGCCTCCATCCAGGTCCACAACTCACCGTAGGACGAGCGGTAGAGCGTCGGGTGCATCAACCGCTGAAAGCGCACGTGACCCATGAGCATGCGATCCCGGATGCGCGGGATCAGGGCATCCGCCTCCCGCCAGCGGCCGTCTTCCTGCAGCGCGAACACCTTGCGGTAGAGCGCGGCGTCACCACGGGACAGGAGCTTCGGCAGTTCCGCGACCCTGCGCTCCTCCACGCCGGGAGCCCGCAATGAGGCGGTCTTGACCGGCGGCGACGCCTGCGCGGACGCATCCGTGGCGACGAGCCCATAGCTCATCCCGAGCGCCAGCGCGATCATCGCTGCCCCTGTTTTCATGGATCCCACGACGTCCTTTTCGATGGGGTTTGAATCGGCGGAACGGCAACCGGATGTCCTACCTATTTCATTTGGCCAAGGGTTGCAACCCCCTTTTTGGAAATTTTTCGTCCCGTAGAATTCTCCAAACACCCGGCGTTACTCCAAGACCCGCAACCGGCCCTCCACCCGTGGTGCAATGACTTCCCGCGCGGTGATATAGTCGATCACCTGGGTGGCCATCAGCGTACCGGCGCGGGACTCGATGAGCAGCGTCTTCCCGGCGAAGACCTCGTAGCCGTCCCCGCCCCGCGCCATGAAGTCGTTGGTGGCCAGGGTGTAAACATGGTCCGGGTCCAGGGGGGCGCCCTTGTGGCGTACCGCGACCACGCGGGCGCCTGCCGGCCGCCGGGGATCATAGTCCACCTCGATACCCGACACCTGCGGGAACCGGCCGGACCGCTTCTCGATGCCGCTGAAGCCGTTTTCCAACGCCGCGCGCAGCTCGCGGCCGGTCAACTCCAGCAACACGGTCTTGTTGCCGAACGGCAGCTCGCTCAGGACGTCCCGGCGGGTCAGCCGGCTACCCGGCGGATACACCTTCCCCGCGCGGATGCCGCCGCCGTTGGTCAACGCGACGTCCGCGCCCACGGCCAGGCGCATGGCGTCGGCCACGAGGTTGCCGATGGCCGTCTCACGAGTCCGCACCATGGTCCTGCGGCTGTCCAACTCGGTCTCGGTCGAGCCGATCTCGACGTCGAGCTCACGGGACAACCGGTCCCGGTAGGCCTGAACCGCTTTTGCCAGAACGGGGTCGGGATCCACGCGGCCGGTGTGGACGGCCCGGAAAGCCGGGCTCCACACGAACTTCTTCTTTCCGCGGGACTCCACCTCGTCCAGGGTAAGGTCGATAACGGTGACCCAGTCCGCCTGCTGGCCCGATTCGGCGAACATCACGTCGCCATCGTAGTCCAGCCGCAGCCGGTGGTCGTCCCCGCTCAGGAGCACGTCCACGGCCCCCTGACGCAGCAACGCGTCGTCCTCGGCGACATCCGTATGAGCCAGCGCCACCACCAGGTGCGCCCCGGCCGAGCGCAGAGCCTTGGCCTGCGCCCGGGCTACTCCGACCACCGGCGCGAAGGTCACGCTGCCCGGGCTCGATTTCACCGCCGTCCCCTGGGTCGTGAGGCCGAAGATCCCCACCTTGTAGCCTCCCGCGTCCACCATCAGCGAGGCGCGCGCGCCCTTGACGATCTTGCCGTCCGCGTCGATGTTGTTGGCACCGAGAATGGGGAACGTCGCCTCCGCGAAACGCTGTTTCGCGACCTCCGGACCGAAGTCGTACTCGTGGTTGCCTATGGCCATGGCCGTCAGACCGATCCGGTTCAGCAGGTCGATCATGTGCGCGCCCTTGTCGATGCCGGACATCAGCGAGGGCGAAATCGCGTCACCCGCGAAGGTCACGAGCACGTGGGGCCGGCGCGCCCGTTCCGCCCGCACCACCGCCGCGAGGCGTGCAATGCCGCCCTGACCGTCCTTCTCCTCCATGCGGTCCAGGTCGTTGAAATGGACGATAGTGAGGGCCACGGACTTGGCGAGGCCGGGACTTACGATCAGCACGACGGCGGCCAGAGCCAAGCCGGCGCAAAACAGGACATGCCATCTCGGAGCGCATTTCATCGAAGTTCCCTCAATCCCCTGTCTCCAATATACATGCTTCGCGCATGACCGCTGCTTCTTTAGACTCTCGTTACGAAAAAAGTGAAGACGCCGGGATGGGGTGGAAAGGAGGCCAGGGCCTACGGACCCGGCAGTTCGTCGAAGGCGTGCGACTCGTGCCAGCGCCGGCTGACGATCAGCTTGCCTTCACGGGATTGCCGCTTGCGAAAACCCAGCAGGTGGAACAGCTCCACCACGAACCACCTCGCGACTCGCGGGTCCACCACGAGTGTTCCCGGTGTATCCTGGTATCTTCGAACTCCCGGCAAGGCGGGCAGGAGGCGTTCGATGCGCAGCCGGCGCAGCCACTTGGCGACCCGCAGCCAGAACGGCCGCACCCGCCGGACCAGGAAGAACCCATCGGTGCCCTGCCCCTGGTAGAGCGGCATGAGGATCTGGCCGGACTCGCTTGCACGGATGGGACCACGGCGGTCGCACGCCAGGAGCTGGCCGCGCTCCACCGGCTGGAAGTTCGCGAACCCGGGTTCCATGACGAATTCGTCGCCGTCCCGGATCACGTGGTGATAGCGGACCTCCACCACCGGCGGCAACCCGTCCGTCTCCTCGTCATATGTGTCTAGGCCGTCGGCGGGGAGCGGAAAGTCTTCCGCGCGGATGCACCCCGCGGTGACGAGCACCGTGCGAATAGCGGCCAGGTGGATGGCCACGGCCGAGGGCGACTCGTGCTGCCCGCCCTCGAAACCCACGGCGACGTGCCCTTCCTCCCCCAGGTAGTTGAGGATGGTGCTCTCCAGCCGCTCCTCCAGCCCAAGCACCACCGGAGCGCCCAGCCGGAAGCCGAAACGGCGGTTCAGCAGGGTGTCACCGATGACCACGAAGGGAGTGCCCGCGGCGGAGGTCGTATGGAGGTCGAGGCACACCACCGGTCCGCGGCGTTGTGCCAGTTGGTCGTCGAGGTATGCCAGCAGCTCGCGCTGCTCGCGTTGCTCGGTGGTCGTGTCCGTCGATGGCACGCCCGCCCTCACCCGGCACACGCGTTCCTGCGACCAGGCGCGGTTGAAGTCCTCGTCGACGTAGCGGCAGCCCCGTGCTAGGGCGGCGCGGTTGCCGGCGAAACCCACGAACCTGCCCCGAAAGGGAACCTCGTGCGTGCGCAGGATTTCCAGCGCCCGCTGCAGCGCCACGGCACCAGCGGGCTCGTTGCCATGCATGCCGCCGATTCCGATGACCAGCGGTCCCGCGCTGTCGCCGCCGTAGCTGCTCAGGAGACGCGGGAAGATGCGCCCGGGGGCCGGGGAATCAGCCATCTGCGTCCCCACCACCGAGCTGCTCCAGGAGACGGGCCGTGAGCTGGAGGATGTCGCTCTCCGTGACGATCCCCACCAGCCGGTCTTCCTTGACCACCAGCAGGTAATCGCTCTGGGCCTCGCGCATGCGCGCCACCGCTTCGGAGACCGTGGCCTCGGGCGCGATGGTCACCGGATCCGGCTGCATCACCTCGCGCACCGGCACCGGCTCGCCGCCTTCTCTGGGCGCCGCCGGCGCCCACTGCCGCAACGCCTCGAAACAGGAGAGCAGGCCCGCCACCTTGCCGTCCTCGTCCTCCACGGGCACGTGTCGGATGCGCCGCCAGTCCATGAGGCGGATCACCAGGTCCATGGGTTCGTCCGGATGGACCGTGATCAGGTCCGTGGTCATGAACTCCTCGATGCGCAGGGCCTGGGGCTTGCCGCCACGGCCCTCCTCGACCTTCGCCAATGGCCATTCGTGCACCGGCGTTCCCTCCCATTGCCGCGTGGCGGTCGCGGCCGTGAGGGCGCTCAGGAGCGCGTCCTGCGTGTCCGCGCCCTGCATGTCCGCGAGCGAGCGCAGCAGCCAGGAGGCGCCGTTCCGGCGCGACGCTACCCGTTGCTCAATAACCCCCAGGTAACGGTCCACGTCCGCCGAGTCGAGGCCGGCGCCGCGCAGCCCCTGCCACGCCAGCGGCAGCAGTTCCCGGCGGATGAGGTCGTCGGCGGGGGCCGTCGTGCCGTCCACCCAGGTGAACTGGGCGCTCAACCCGCGCTGCGCCGCCGCCAGGAAGTTGGCCTCGGCGTCGTGGAAGGGCATGGTCCCGGACACGTCGCCGTACGCTTCCTGAGCGCCCCGCAGCATGCCCAGGAAGAAGGCGGCGTTCGCCACCTCGTCCAGGACCGTGGGACCCGAGGGCAGCACCCGGTTCTCGATGCGAATATGCGCCTGGCCCTCGCCGGTGCCGAAGCAGGCGCGGTTCCAGCGGTAGACGGTCCCGGTATGGGTACGCAGGGCCGGCAGCGTCGGCAGTCCGCCCCGCGCCAGCACATCGAGGGAGTCCTCCTCCAGGGACGCCCCCAACAGCACCCGGAAGCGCGCCAGGTCCTCCTGGATCAGCTCCAGGATGGACTCCCGCACCCACTTCTGGCCGAAGCTCACGCGGGCGGCGCGCTCGCGCATGTGATGGCCCGCCCGGCGCGTGTCGATGGACTGCTGGAACAGCGGGATGCGCGTCTCGCGCCACAGACGGCGCCCGAACAGCAGCGGCGAGTTGGCCGCCGCCGCCAGCAGCGGAGCGGTCACGAGCTGCGCCAGGTTGTAGCACTGCGCGAACTCCGCCGGCTCCACCTGGTAGTGCACCTGGAAGCTCGTGCAGCCCGATTCCAGCATCACCGAGTCGTGCCGGATATTCAGCTCGTCAGCCCCTTTCAGACTGAACTCGTAGTCGCCGCCGCGGAGCTGGGTGAGCACCTCGTTGAGCGCCCGATAGCGGGGGCGCGGGGCCATGTGCGCCAGCGCCAGGTCAGACTTCCGAAGGGTCGGCAGGATCCCGACCAGCACCACCTCGGCGCCGCGTTCGTGCGCCGCCTCCCGCAAACGCTCCAGCGTGAAGTCGAGCTGACCTTCGAGCTGGCTGAGACAGTCGCCCTCGAACCTCAACGGATCCAGATTGATCTCCAGGTTAAACAGCCCTAGCTCGGTGGTGTAGTGGGGGTCCGCCACCCGCTCCAGCAACTCCATGGCGAGCATCGCCGGACGCCGCGCCGCATCCACGAGGAACAGCTCCTGCTCCGCCCCAATGCGGTGCACGCCGGACTCGATCATGCCCTCGTCGAGCATGCGCTCCAGCGCCTGCACGTCCCTCAGGAGGTGCGATATGAACGAGCGCAACTCGGCGGCGTCCTCGTCGCGTTGTACGTCCTGGCTTCCCACGGGGTTGGTTCCTGATCGCCGATTCGTCTCAAGCTGGCCAGCGCGATGAAATGTTCGCAGGGGCGCCGACGGGCACCCCTACCCCGCATGCGCTGACCAGCCAGAATCTCGGTAGCATAGCACCAGCGCACCAGATTTGCAGGTTCCCGCAACCATGAACGCGGATAACCGTTCCCAACGCGAAACTCTTGCTTGTATACTTCTATCTGTCATGATATTTGGAAGTATATGTTCCAACGCGTGTTCATATTGCCGGAGTCCGGGACCGAGACGTTCTTCCTCTGGGGGCCGCGACAAGCCGGCAAGAGCACCCTCCTAAGGCAATACTATCCGGACGGGTACTGGATCGACCTCCTCAAGACCGAGGAGTACCGGCGCTATGTGACCCGGCCCGAGTTGTTGCGCCAGGAGTTCATGTCCGGAGAGCCAATACCTGGGCGTCAAATCGTCATCGACGAGGTCCAGAAAGTCCCGGCCCTGCTCGACGAAGTCCACTGGCTGATGGAGAACCGGCGGCTGAACTTCGCCTTGTGCGGGTCAAGCGCCAGAAAGGTGCGGCGCGGCGCCGCCAATCTCCTCGGCGGCAGGGCCGTACGGTACGAATTGCGCGGTCTGACCTCAGCCGAACTGGGAAGCGAGTTCGACCTCCACCGGGTTCTCAACCATGGGTATCTGCCCAGAATATACGAGGCCAGGCAGCCTGCCCGCCTTCTCAACGCCTACATCGCCGATTACCTCAAGGAAGAAGTGGCAGCGGAAGGCCTCGTGCGAAACCTGCCTGCCTTCTCCGGTTTCCTCGACGCCGCGGCGTTGAGCGACAGCGAAATGGTGAACTTCTCCAACGTCGCTCGTGAATGCGGCGTATCCAACCACACGGCCAAGGGCTATTTCGAGATCCTGGAAGACACGCTGCTCGCACGCTGGCTCCCCGCCTACCGCAGGCGTCGGAAGCGTCGCGTCATCGCGGCCCCCAAGTTCTACTTCTCGGACGTCGGCGTGGTGAACCGCCTTGCCCGCCGGGGCGAGTTGACGCCCGGATCGGAGCTGTACGGCAAGGCGTTCGAGAACTGGATCTTCCACGAACTGTCGGCGTTCGTCTCCTATCACGAACTCGACGAAGATCTGGCGTATTGGCGGCTACCCAGCGGCATTGAGGTGGACTTCATACTCGGGGACATGCGTCTCGCGGTGGAGGCCAAGGCCAGCCCCAGGATCACCCGCGACCACCTCAAGGGGTTGCGTACGCTCAAGGAGGAATATCCCGACGTCCAACGCCGGATTGTGGTCTCGCTGGAACCGCGCCCCCGCCGAACGGACGACGGTATCGATATCCTCCCGGCAACGACATTCGCGCAACGCCTTTGGTGCGACGAGTTCGCTGGGTAGTGTTGCGTTTCCAAGTCCCCCCAACTCCCCCGCGCTACGTTGGCGGCACCGACCGTAGCGCAGAATATCGCCGAAGCCGCCTATCATGAGCCGGGCCTGCCTCGGTCCATGGTGAGGACGAGCTGTCCGCATCGGTCACCGTCAGGAAATTTGTTGAACCGCTGCGTCGTCTGCTAGAGAAAATGTGACGCGCTACACAGATTCCATACCACGCAGGTTACGGCAACCAGTAGCCACGATACGTTCATGACCGACCATCTTTCACCGGAGCTTCGCAGCCGCAACCGTTGCTACCGTTTTCCACCGAACGCACCCACCAAGTCGGCGCGCTTCACTGTTCCACCCATGCCTTCGTGCCGCGGCCCCATGAACGAGCCGACGACGAATCCATCGCCATTCGTGTTCCAGAAGTTGTTGCCCTCGATCTCCACGTCATAGTCAACGTCGCGCACCGGGAACCACTTGTCGTCTCCGTCTCTGTTGATGAAGAAGATGTCGTGGAGTCCGAGGTTTCCTTTCAGGGTTCCAAGGTTCACGGTGAGGTTGGCATCTCCCCCGATCGCGGACACGCCGGAGAATCCGAGCAGCAGGCCGTTCCAGGTGGCTGTGCCTCGGAGCAGATAGTTGTCCTCAAGATCCATGTCGGGAAGCGTTCCCCTCGCCCAAGGTTGCGGGAGGCCGTTGAAAAGGGCCGTGCCGAAGTTCACCATGGCGTCCTCGGAGCGCCCAGCTAAGTGCAGCGTGGTGTCGGACCACTCGCCCCAGTCGTTGTACTCCTCAGTCCGTTGGCTCATGTACATGATCTGGAGAATCTCGCGGTCGATCCGGTGAAGGACGAATCCGGGGTTGGGGAAGAAGTCGCCGACGGTGCCCATGATGGAGTCGGGAAACTCAATGCTGTCCACGTGGCCCCAGATCCCCAAAGAATGCAATAGCTCATGGATGATCACTGTGTGGGCCGCACTGTAGCCTTGGGCGTCGAGATCATCCGGCACAAAGACACCTGATGACCATCCCCTTCCTATAGGTGCCGTGGCACAGGCCACCACACCTTCGCCGCAGAGCTCTTCAATCCAAGGGCGGGGGATAGCCATGAACATGATGCTTCCCCGCTGTAGGCGCAAAGAGGGAATGTCTTCCAAATCGAAACTTCCCGCGACCTCGATCTGGAATTCCGGCGGCAACACATCGTTCAGGATTGCGATGCTTCCTTACAGCTCATCCGCCATATTCGTTGGAAGTGCCCCCACCCAAAGTCGCGGTCGCACCTTGAAGGGAGAGAACCCATCCCCGAGAGAGTTCCAAGAGCCGAACCGGAGGTCCTCGTCGAAGTTCTCCAAGCGCGCCACTCCAACGCCATCCCGGGAGGCCCCCATGAACACCGTGATGTCGCCCACGGAGATAGGCGTTTCACGCAACTTCTCCTTCGGCTCCACGTCGCCTCCGATGTAGACCTGATCACCCCAGGTGAAGGCATTCGAGCCTGTCAGGTACGGGTAGGTGGGACGCAAGTATCCCGGCCGGGAGTACCCCTGCTTGATCTCCGGGTTCCTGTCCATTCCTTCGAATGATCCAGAACCCCCGCCCCTTCCGCAGGCCGAGAGGGAGAACACAACGATGAGCACACACAGCAGGATGCGGATCATGGGGCACCTCCTGGTTGGGGGTATGACTCTGCGAGAGGCCGGGCCAGTGCGACGACCACAACAGAGGTTGTGAAAGTTCCGCGATTCACCCCGGTGCCGGGAGCTACCCCAATTCCTTCAGCGTTTAGGATAGGTTCCTCATCAATCACGCTGGCGAGAAACTTCGGGCCTTGAGCAGAAACCACCAAAGTCGCATCGGGCGCACCGATCCTCAGACCTCGCCCGCCCCCTCTGCCAGTTCCACCGAAGCAAGAGCAAAAAGAGCCACCTGATCTACAGAAAGCCCCCTCTTTGGTCCTTCCGACCTGTCATCATAGCCCCAATTTTCGCGTTTCTAAGGAAAACTCGGTACCGTCATACTTTTGACGAATTATGTCAAGATCGCAAATTCTTACATTGTCATCAAACGGGTGAACTAAGGCGGTTGTGAGCCGGTTGAAGTTACTAGCGCCCTGAAGAAAGCAGCCGGCGCGTGTGCCGGGCGATCATCAGGTCCTCGTCGGTAGGGATGACGCGCACGGCGCAGGGGCTACGGGCGGTGCTGATGGTATCCGCGTGGTCCTGGTTGCGTTCGGGGTCGATCTCGATGCCGAGGTGCGCGAGGCCCTGGCAGATCTGCCGGCGGACCGGGGCAGCGCGCTCGCCCATGCCGCCGGTGAAGACCAGGGTGTCGAGGCCGTCGAGGGCGGCGGCCAACGCGCCGATTTGCTTGCGCGCCTGGTAGCAGAAGAGCTCCACGGCCAGGGCCGCTCGCGGATTTCGCTCGCGCGCCTCCAGCAGGGTCTTCATGTCGGGACTCAGGCCGGAGACGCCCAGCAGGCCAGCTTCGCGGGTCACCAGTCGCTCGACCTCGTCCGCGCCCCAGCCGCGTTCGCGCATCAGGTGGACGAGGATACCGGGATCGAGGTCGCCGCTGCGGGTTCCCATCATGAAGCCGCCGGCGGGGGTGAAGCCCATGGTGGTGTCGACGGGCGCGCCGTCGCGCACCGCCGCCATGCTGGCGCCGTTGCCCAGGTGGGCGATGATGATCCGGCCGCGCGCCGCGGCCCCGAGCACCTCCAGGACATACTCGTAGGACAGGCCGTGGAAACCGTAGCGGCGCACGCCTTCCTCCCACAGGGCGCCGGGCAGCGCGAAACGCTGGGCCAGTTCCGGAATGCGGCGGTGGAAGGCCGTATCGAAGCACGCGGCCTGGGGAAGATCGGGGAAGTGCGCGGCCACGGCCTCGATGCCGGCGACAGCGGCGGGCAGATGCAGTGGCGCCAAAGGGACGAGAGCGCGCAGGTCGGCAAGCAGACGCGCGTCCACGCGCTCGGGAGCCGAGTGGTGCGGGCCGCCGTGCACCACCCGGTGCCCGACGGCGGCGAGCTCCGGCAGGCGCAATTGGGCGGCCGCGCCGAAGACCGCGTCCACCGCGGCCTCGTGGTCGGGGAAGTCTTCCTTGCGCTCCGCCAGAAGGGACCGAGCCCCGGCCTCAGGCTCCGAGAGGACCTCCAGGTCTCCTGCCGTCGGCTCCGACAACACGCCTCGATCCGCGCCGCGCACCCAAAGGAGCCCCTCCGCCAGGCCGATGCGCTCCACCGCGCCGGACGCCAGCAACGCCTCGCCCGCGGGTTCCGCCCTATAGAGGGCGAACTTGAGGGATGATGAGCCGCTGTTGAGGCACAGGATGGACGGGCGGTCACCGTTCATCGAGCATTTCCTCGACGCGGATCACGACACGGACGCTCGCGCTGCCGAGCGGGCGCGCAACACCGCGTGCCGGTTGCCTTCCCCGCCACGAGGTCCTGGACCTCCAACGCCGGCGCCATCCCATCAGCGGGACCACGTCCAGTTGCGGATCTCCGGCAGGTCCTCGCCATAGCGGACGATGTGCTGCCGGTGGTCGATGAGCTTGTCGTGCACCGCCTGCCTGGCGTAGGCGGCGATGTTTCCCAGCCTGGGGACCCGGTCGATGACCGCCTCCACCAAGTGGAAGCGGTCCAACTCGTTGAGCACCGTCATGTCGAAGGGCGTCGTGGTGGCGCCCTCCTCCTTGTAGCCGTGGACGTGAAGGTTGGCGTGGTTGGTGCGCCGGTAGGTCAGGCGATGAATCAGGTAGGGATAGCCGTGGTAGGCGAAGATCACGGGCCGGTCGGTGGTGAAGAGCACGTCGAACTCCCGGTGGCCGAGCCCGTGGGGATGGTCCTCCGGGTGCTGCAGCTTCATCAGATCCACCACGTTCACGACGCGGACCTTCAGGTCGGGAACGTGGTCGCGCAGGAGGTCCACCGCCGCCAGGGTCTCGATGGTCGGGACGTCGCCGCAGCAGGCCATGACCACGTCCGGCTCGCCGCCCTCGTCGGTGCTCGCCCATTTCCAGATGCCGATGCCGGCGCTGCAGTGCTTGACCGCGGCGTCCATGTCCAGCCACTGAGGCTCCGGCTGCTTGCCCGCGACGATGACATTGACGTAGTCGCGGCTGCGCAGGCAGTGGTCCGTGACCGAGAGCAGCGTGTTGGCGTCGGGCGGGAAGTAGACCCGGATGACATCGGCCTTCTTGTTGGCCACGTGATCCACGAAGCCCGGGTCCTGGTGGCTGAAGCCGTTGTGGTCCTGGCGCCACACGTGGGACGACAGCAGGTAGTTGAGAGAGGCGATGGGGCGCCGCCAGGGGATGTGGCTCCGGGTCGTCTTGAGCCACTTGGCGTGCTGGTTGAACATGGAATCCACCACGTGCACGAACGCCTCGTAGGTGGAGAAGATGCCGTGCCGCCCTGTGAGCAGGTAGCCTTCGAGCCAGCCCTGGCAGGTGTGCTCGCTCAGGATCTCCATCACTCGGCCGTCCGGGGCGAGATGGTCGTCCTCGGGGAGGGTCTCCGCCATCCAGACACGGTCGGTGACCTCGAACACCGCGCCGAGGCGGTTGGACGCGGTTTCGTCCGGGCCGAACACGCGGAAGTTGCGGCTCTCCAGGTTGCGCTTCATGACGTCCCGCAGGAACCGCCCCATGACCCGCGTGCTCTCGCCCACGGTGCCGCCGGGCCGCGGCACCGCTACGGCGTAGTCGCGGAAGTCCGGCATCCTCAGGTCCTGGAGCAGCAAGCCGCCGTTTGCATGGGGGTTGGCGCCCATGCGCCGCGTGCCCTCCGGCGCCAGGGCAGCCAGCTCCGGCACGAGCCGCCCGGTTTCGTCGAAAAGCTCCTCCGGGCGGTAGCTCTTCATCCATTCCTCCAGGAGGCGCACGTGGTCCGGATTGGCCGCCAGCGCGGCCAGGGGCACCTGGTGGGAGCGCCAGAAGCCCTCGGTCTTGAGCCCGTCCACCTCCTTGGGGCCGGTCCACCCCTTGGGGGTTCGCAGGACGATCATGGGCCAGCGCGGACGGGTGGTGACGCCGCCGGCGCGGGCCTCCTCCTGGATGGTGCCGATACGGGCCATGACCGCGTCCAGGGTCTCGGCCATGAGCCTGTGCATCCCGGGCGGGTCCGAGCCCTCCACGAAATACGGCTCGTAGCCGTAGCCCACGAACAGGCTCTCCAGCTCGTCGCGGGCAATGCGCGAGAGGATCGTGGGATTGGCGATCTTGTAGCCGTTCAGGTGGAGGATGGGCAGCACCGCGCCGTCGCGCGCGGGGTTCAGGAACTTGTTGGAGTGCCACGCCGCCGCCAGCGGGCCGGTCTCCGCCTCGCCGTCGCCCACCACGCAGGCGACGATCAGATCCGGGTTGTCCAGGGCCGCGCCGTAGGCGTGGGAGACCGCGTAGCCAAGCTCGCCGCCCTCGTGGATGGAACCGGGGGTCTCCGGGGCCACGTGGCTTGGGATGCCGCCGGGAAACGAGAACTGCTTGAACAGCAGCCGCATCCCCGCCTCGTCCCGGGACACGTCGGGATAGACCTCGCTGTAGGTGCCCTCCAGCCAAGTGTTGGCCACGAGCCCCGGGCCGCCGTGGCCCGGGCCGGCGATGTAGATGACGTTGAGGTCGCGCTCGCGGATGACGCGGTTGAGATGCACGTAGACGAAGTTCAGCCCGGGTGTGGTGCCCCAATGGCCCAGGAGCCGCGGCTTGATGTGGTGGGGCGCCAGCGGCTCTGTCAGGAGCGGGTTGTCAAGCAGGTAGATCTGCCCGACGGACAGGTAGTTGGCGGCGCGCCAGTAGGCGTGCAGTGCCCGCAACTCCGCTTCGGAAAGCATGGGTCCTCCTGATGGCTGTCGCGGTTTCGCGCCCTGCCACGGCAGGAGTTCCCATTGCCTGTCCGCGACACGCACAAGGGTTCATGTCGCGGGGTTCGCGGGCCGGGCGCCGTCTATCGTCTCACAGCAGGCTCTTGCCGCCGAAGCGGCTCTTCCACTGCTCGATGACTTCCTTGTTGTAGACGTTGTCCGGGATCTCGCCGCGGAGGGCGGTGAGCACCGACTCCGTGGCCCAGACCACGCCCGGGTAGAGTCCGCTGCCCTTGTTGGACGAGACCATGTGGGGCGACAGGATCACCTTGTCGCCGACCTTCCGGAGCGGGCTGTCCATGGACAGGGGCTCGTCCTCGAAAACGTCCAGCACCGCGCCCGAGATGACGTCGTTCCCCAGCGCTGCGGCGAGGTCCGGCTCGTTGACGCAGTAGCCGCGGGACGTGTTGATGAAGATGGCGTCCTTCTTCATCTGCGCGAACTGCTCCTTGCCCATCATGTGCCGGGTCTCCTTGGTGAGCACGACGTGGAGCGTCACCACGTCGGACTCCCGCAGGAGCGTGGCTTGGTCCACCTTCTCGACGCCGGCCTCGGCGAACTTCTCGTCGGGCACGTAGGGATCGCAGGCGATCATGCGCATGCCCCAGGGCTTCATGAGCTTGGCCACGCGGGTGCCGATGCGCCCGAGCCCGATGATGCCCAGGACGATGCCGGGGTAGCCGTCCATCTCGCGGGAGCCCACGTAGGTTCCCTGGTGGCTCGGGTCGCGCCACTCGCCGCCGGATTTCAGGTGGCGGTCGCGCTCGCGCACGCGCTTGAGCATGGTGAGCATGCCGGTGATGGTGCCCTCGGCGACGCCGCCCCAGTTGGACTCGGTGGGCGCGTGGCAAACCATGATGCCCATCTCCGTGGCCGCGTCCACGTCCACGTCGTCCACGCCGATGGTGTACTTGGCCACCACCCGGAGGTCCTTGGAGGCCTGCATGACGGCCTGGGTGATGGGAGAGCTGCGGATGGAGGTCCCCACGAGCGCGTGCGCCCCCTGGGCCATGCCGACCATCTCCGCCTCATTGTCCCCCAGCGGGTTGTGCCAGCCGGCCTTTCCCAGCATCAGCTCGCAGCCGTTGTCCTCGAGCTTCCTGTGGGATTCGCCCTTCTCGTCGTTGGGCGCGAAGATGAACACTTTCGCCTTGGCCATGGGATTCCTCCTGTGGGCGTCGCGGTTCGCCGACTCCTGAATTTGGCAGGAAAGTATAATGGGAGCGCCGTGCAGGTCAATGCCGCAACGGCCACCCCCCTTCCGTCATTGATATGAAAATAAATAATTATCAATAATTTCAGGTAGTTATGGAATCCCGCGCCCCCCCCAATGAGTCATTCCCGCGGAAGCGGGAATCCAGGCGGGGTGGGGCCGGGCAATGAGGCCGCCACACCCCCCACCCCTGGATTCCCGCTTCCGCGGGAATGACGTTCTGTTACGTAGTTGCGTTATGAGTTTTGACACTGCCTGTTCCGCGGGAATGACGGAAGGGGTCTTGGACGGGTTGCTACAAGTACCTCCCCAGGGTCACGAAGATGGCGCCGGCCACCACCAGGACCGTGCCCACCACCACGGCGGGGGTAGTGCGTTCGACTTGCCGTAGAAGGATGCTGGCGAGGATCACGGTCCACACCGGCGAGGTGGCGGCGATGGGCGACACCACCACCACCGGACCCGCCGCCAGCGCGTAGAACAGCAGCAGGATCGCGCTGGTCTCGCACACGCCGGACAGGGTCAACGGCACGAGCGCCTTGGGGTGCCAGACCACCTTCTCCCGCGGCAGCGGCAGGGACAGGTAGGTGCTGAAGCAGCCCAGCGACACCACGCCCACCACCGCCGCGAAGAAGAGCGGCTCATCCGCCAGGGTCATGACGTAGCGCCGCATCGGATGCACGGTGGAGGTGATGAGCGAGGTGGCCGCGGGCAACACGAGGTACCAGCGGCGGAAGCCGGGCACCAGTTCGTCCATGCGCCAGGAAGTGAGGCCCGTGCCGATGACGATGGAGGCCACGCCGAGGAGATTGAGCGCGTTGGTCTCTTCCCCGAGGATCATGACGCCGATGAGCACGGTAAGCATCGGGTACGTATTGCGGAGGGTCACCGCCCGGGAGACACCGACCTTGGATATCGCCAGGTAATGGCAGAAGCGCAGCAGCGTCTGCAGCACGCCGGTGACGATGACCAGATAGAGCGCGGCCGGCGGAACCGCCGGAATGCCCTGGGTGAAGAGGACCACGGCCGACAACCCCACGGCGTGCACCAGCAGAGACAACAATACGGCGGTGTTGGGAGTCGAGTAGCGCAGCCCCCACCGCGCCGAAACATTGGCGGTGGCGTAGGAGAACGCGGTGAGCAGGGCGAGTAGTTCGGCGATCATGACGTTTCGCGCGGCAGAGGGTCGGCACGTTGTGCGGGCGAACCGCAACGGGGCGGCGCGGTGGAGTGAAGCCCACGTCGTTCCTTGACGTAACCCGGAACATGGGGAAATGCGAACGCGGAAGTTGACACGGCACGCCGGTCGTGGCAAGTCACCACTTCGCATTCCGGACACTCCGGGACCGCTGGAACGGAATTTCGTGAGGTTTACATGTGGGAAGCTTCCATAGAGGCGGCGGAGAAGCTCTTTTCCCTCGGGCCGCTGCTGGTTATCCTGCTGATGCTGCCCATCGCGCTGGTTTCGGGCCTGATGCCCGGGGGGAACCTGCCGGTGGCCGTGGTGCTGCTGGGGTTTGCAGGGTACGTGGACCCGTGGATCACGGTGACCGCCGTGGTCTTCTTCCTGGCGGCCAGCGACATCACCGAGCCCGTCCCCTCCATCCTCATGGGCATTCCCGGCGCCCGCTCGGCGCAGGCGACGATCCTCGACGGCTACCCGCTGGCCCGCAAGGGCCTGGCGGGCGTGGCCTTGGGCGCCAGCTACATGTGCACGCTGGTGGGGGGCATTATAGGCGCGATGGCGCTCTTGCTGGCGCTGCCCATCTCCCGTGAGCTGCTGCGGCTGTTCGGCGCCGCCGAATTCTTCCTGCTGTCACTGCTGGGCCTCATGTGCGTGGCCATCGTCAGCTCGGGCGCCTTCGTCAAGGGCATGCTGACGGCCTGCTTCGGGCTCGCCATCTCCATGATCGGCTTCTCCGTCATCGGCGGCAACACCCGCACCACCTTCGGCATCGACTACCTCTGGGACGGCATCCCCCTGGCCCCGGTGGTCATCGGCCTGTTCGCCCTGCCCGAGGTGGTGGACCTGGTGGTGTCCAACACCCCCATCGCCCGCGAACGCCTGGAGACCATGCTGAAGGAAGCGGACAAGGACGTCTACAAGGGCATGAAGGAGGCCCTCAACAACAAGTGGCTGCTGGTGCGCTCGTCGCTCATCGGCACCTTCGTGGGGATGATGCCGGGTATCGGCTCCAGCGGGGCGCACTGGATCGCCTACGCCCAGGCCCGTCATACCGAGAAGGGCGCCATGGAAACCTTCGGCACGGGCGACGTGCGCGGCGTCATCGCCGCGGACTCGGCCAACAACTCCGTGGACGGGGGCGTCCTGATACCCACGGTGGTGTTCGGGATTCCGGGCAGCGGCGGCATGGCCATCCTGCTGGCGATCCTGGTGCTGTCCGGGGTCCAGCCGGGTCCGGCGATGCTGACCGAGAACCTCGACCTGACCGTCAGCCTGGTCTACACCATCGTGCTGGGCAACGTCATCGTGGTGCCCATCATGCTCTATTTCGCGCCCTACCTGACGCGCGTCGCGGCCATCTCACCCAACATCCTCGCGCCCATCATCATCGCGCTGGTGACCCTGGCCGCCTTCCAGGCCACCTATTCAATGGAGGACCTGGGCCTGGTGCTGGCCTTCGGCGTGCTGGGCCTGTTCATGAAGCGCTACGGCTGGCCGCGCCCGCCGATCCTCATCGCGGTGGTGCTGGCAGACATCGTGGAGAAGTACCTGTGGCTTTCGGCCAACACGTACGGCTGGTCCATGTTCGGACGCCCGCAGTTCCTGTCCATTGTCGTGATCATGATCGCGGTGATGGTCGTGAGCCTGCGGATGCAGCAGGGGGCCAAGAGGGCGGCGGAGGAGTCCGCGGGCGGGAGGCAGGACCCCGAACTGGATGACGACTGATGGAGGGAGGCGAGAACATGAGCCCGGGCAACGATCCGGCGGGGGCGGCACGGCGCGGCTTCTCCCTCGAGGTGGTGGGGGAGATCATCCTGCTGGCTATCGTCGGCGCGCTCTTCGTCTACATGTTCATCGAATCCTTCTCCTGGCCCACGGGCTCGGCCCTGATGCCGCGCATCGCCATCGCGATCGGTACCCCTTTCTGGATCGCGCGCCTGATCGTCCTGATCCGCAGCACGCGGGAAACTTCGTCCGACATGATCATGGACCTGGGCTTCCGCACGGGCGCCGATCCACGGGGCGAACGCATGCGTTTCGCCCGCATCTGTCTCTACATCGTAGGCCTCTACGCCGCCATCTGGCTGGTGGGGTTCCACATCGCCATCCCCCTCGGAGTCTTCTTCTACGTAAAGGTCTGGGGCCGGGCCGGATGGATCTGGTCCACGATCCTGGGACTCCTGTTCCTGGCCCTGATCGTGGGCGTCTACGACCGGTTCCTGAACGCCACCTGGCACGATCCGCCGCTTCTCAGGCTGTTCTGGGGTTGACGCCAACGCAAAACGGCCATCCGCCAGGTGACGGATGGCCGTTTGACTTGATGCCCCCGAGGGCGATTGCCGCTGCAAACCCCTGAGAGCCTGGCTACGGTCGCCCCTACGCTATTCGATGCCCATGAGCCTCTTGAGCAGCTTCTCGCCGTCCGGCGTGAGCGACTCGTAGCGCTTGAGCCCATCGTTGAAGTCTTCCGCGGTGCCCAGCGCGACCTCGTAGCCCGCGACCCCCGCGGCCTTCAGGAAGCCGGCGTCCTTGGTGGTCAACTCGAATGCCTTCTTCCACACGTTGTACACGTCATCCGGCACCCCGGGCTGAAGCACGTAAATCCGGCTGAACGTGTTGAACCTCTGGGCCACGAGAAACGCGTTCTGCTGCTCCTCGGTGGACTTCACGACATCGAACAGGTGCGGCACCTTGGTGGCTCCGAGTTTTCCGATCCAGTCCTTGGAGGGTTCCTTCTCCCACCAGAAGATGGGCGCCACTTTCTTGTCGGTGATCCACTTGGGGAACAGCCGAGGCACGTTCTCCTCGACGCAACGGTCCACGCCTTCCACCTCGTCCCGATCGAAGGCCGCCATGATCTCCGACGTGCCGCCGTAGCCGTAGACCATCTTGATCGGACCGCCCATCTCCGCCACGAACTGGGGTCCGATGCCGAAGGCCGCGCCCGGCGCGTTGCCGCCGTTGGTCACGGGCTTGCCGCGCTTCACCAGATCCGCGTAGGTCGTGCCGATGCTGCGGCGCACGCACCAGAGGCGCGGCACCGAGCCGGCGCTCGGGCTCCCGAGAACGCGCACGCGCTTCAGGTCGAAGTCGGGCACGTCGGTACCGGCCAGCTCACGCTGGACGAACCGGGGATGAAGCAGACCCAGGGTCATGCCGTCCGGCTTGGCCTTCATGGCCCGGCGCAGACCGCGAAGCTGACCCGCGCCCGGAACGTTGCGGACGATAAAGGACGGGTTGCCGGGCAGAAACTTGCCCACGAAGCGGGCCACCAGCCGGGAGAAGGTGTCGTAGCCGCCGCCCGGGGCCGAACCGACGATGATGTTCACCGGCTTGGACTCGAAGAGCTTCTTCAGTTCCGCCTCGGAGCGCTGCGCCCATGCGCCGGAGGGGACCAGCAGCGATGCCGCCAGCACCGCGGCGAACAGCCCGCCGAAGAGTCGAAGCGACCGGCTCTTTCTCTTGAATGCCTTTGAAAACATGCATACCTCCTCTGAGAGTTTTGACCATGCGAGGCGCCATGCCTCGATGTCGGGGCAATAAAGTAACACAGGGCCCCGCCAATGAACAAACATCATTTGCCCCGCCCCTGGATTCCCGCTTCCGCGGGAATGACTCATTGGGGTGTAGCGGGATTCCGTAACTACCATATCAATGACGATTCGGGGGGCGGTATCGCGGCAATGCGTGTTGGCGTTACGCTCCGGCGCGCGATGGCGCCCTTAGCGCGGCCCGCCGGCCCAGGGTCAGCAGCAGCCCGCACACCAGCACCCCGATCAGGCTCATGTACATGCCGCGGTAGCCGACGAGCGCGATGACGCCGCCGGCGACGGCGGCGCCGAGGCCTGAGCCCAGCGGGAAGGCGATGGAGAAGGTGGCCATGGCGACTCCCCGGCGGCGCGGGTCGGCGCGCTCCATGGCCAGGGCCAGGGTGGTGGAGACGCCCATGGCGTAGCCGAGGAAGAAGAGCACTCCGGCGGTCATCATCATGGTCACGTCCCGCGCCAGCAGGACCAGCCCGACGCCGGCCATCTCCAGGAGGTACGCGCCGACCACGGCCGGCACCCGGCCGATGCGGTCGGAGACGCGGCCCAGCAGCGGGCGGCCCACGAGGCTGGCGCAGCCGATGGCCACGAAGTACCAGCCCAGGCTCTCGATGCCCACCTCCCGGGCGTAGAGGACGATGAAGGAGGTCAGGCCGGACCAGGGCAGATTCAGGCAGAAGAGCAGCAGCGCGATGAACACGATGGAGCGGTCGAACCAGGTGCGGTCACGGAACGGCACCCTGGCGGCCCGCGCGGGCCGGCCTCCGGCCTGCCCCTGAACGCCACGCCCGCACACGTGCGCGAGGAAGGCCCCGAGGAGCGCCACGGCGCTCGACAGCACGAACACACCGGCGTAGCCGCCCGCCGGCAGCTCGATGATCCACAGCGCCACGGTGGGGAAGAACACGGACGAGCTGGCCTGGATGCCGGAGTAGTAGCCGCTGGCCTCGCCGCGCCGGTCGTCGGTCACGGCGGCCGCGAGGAACGCATAGCCGCTGGTATTGATGCCGGCCCAGGAAAAACCCCTGAGGATGTTGGCCGTGAACGCCCCCTCGATGTAGGGGACGATGAAGATGAGCACGGTCAGGCACAGACCGACGCAGCTCAGGCTGAGCACGAAGGTCTCGCCGCGGGTGTCCACCCAGGTGCCCAGCAACGGCCGGATGAGGATGCTGCTGCCGCTGAAGACCGCCAGCAGCAGGCCCACCGTGAAGGGCGAGCCGCCCAGGTGGTCCACGTAGAGCGGCAGCGTGGGCGTCAGCAGCGCGTGATGGCCGTAGGCCAGGAACTGCGACGCGCACAGCAGGAGGAACGTGCGCGTCCAGAAAGACGGCCGGGCGGCCTCACCGGGCATGGGCGCTGTTGAGCCACTGTCGTTTCCGGTTCATTCGCATGATCGGATGCGGACGGTATCGTTGACGGCCAAGGCGTGTTTCCGGACGGCGCCGCGCGCTCAGCTATGGCGCTTCACCCAGGAGAGAATGACGTCGTTGGTCCCTTCCGGGTCCTCCCAGAAGAATCCGTGGGTCTGCCCTTCCAGGACCTTCAGCTCCGCGCCCGGAATCCGGTCCTTGAGCACCTGGGCCTGCGCCACGTGGTTGCTCCCCACGGTGTCGCCGTCGCCGATCAGCACCATGGTGGGGCAGCGCACGTCGCCCAGCCGGTGCGTGCCCTCGAAGCTGTGCCGCGCCATGACCAGTTGGATGAACTCCGGCAGCTTGGCGTGGGTCTCCCAGGCGAGCTTGTAGAACGCCTCCACCTCGGCGCGGTGCGACTTCCGGTAGGCGTCGGTGAAGAAGGTGTCGGTCTCCACGATCTCGTCGTAGACGAACTTTTCGAAGCCCTGGGACACCATTTCGTAGACCCACTCGAACGGAAGGCCGGGCACGCAGTCGGGCCCGGCGCGGCCCGCGGTGCCCGAGCCGGACGCGGCCATGATCAGGCTCTTGATACGCCCGGGAAAGTTCTGCGCCAGGGACAGGGCGATGCGCCCGCCCATGGAGTGGCCGATGAAGTGGGCGGACGGGCAGCCGATGTGGTCCATCAGCGCCACGATGTCCATGGCCATCAGCTCGATGGTGTAGACGCTCTGCTGCGCCACCGAGCGCCCGCAGCCGCGCGGGTCGTGGAAGATCAGGTTCAGGGAGTCCGCCAGCGGCATCTGGGAAGGCTTCCACACCTCGCCGGAGTAGGCGGTGGAGGGCACGAAGATGAGCGGCTCTCCCTGGCCGTGGGTCTCGTAGTAGAAGTCGACGCCGGTGGGCAGCTTGACGTTGGGCATGGGTCCGGTCCTCCTTTGGGCAGGCAAAAAACGGTCGGCCGCGGGCTGGCGCGGCCGCGGCGGTGAGGCCGCCGTCCTCCGCGGAATCCGCTGCTCACCCTTATGACACGGATGGGCCCTCCACCGCTAACGGCTTGCTACCGCCCGCTTGACAGGTATACCTGTATTAGACATATGCACTGTTCACGGTGGACGCGCGGGAGGAAGCGAACGCCGTGGGCTCCCTGCCGTCGTGCGGACAACAGTGCGGAAACAACATGGGTAAAGCGCTCATCATCGCGGAGAAGCCGTCGGTGGCCGCGGACGTGGCCAGAGCGCTGGGCGGCTTCAAGAGGCACCAGGACTACTACGAGAGCGACGATTACGTGCTGTCGTCGGCCGTGGGCCACCTGCTGGAACAAATCCCGCCGGAAGGGGTCGAGGCGAAGAAGGGCAAGTGGAGCTTCGCCAACCTGCCGGTGATCCCACCCTACTTCGACCTCAAGCCCATCCAGAAGAACGCGTCCAGGCTGAAGACGCTGGTCAAGCTGATCAAGCGCAGGGACGTGGACGCCCTGGTGAACGCCTGCGACGCGGGGCGCGAGGGCGAGCTGATCTTCCGCAACATCGTGCGCCACGCCAAGGCCAAGAAGCCCATCAAGCGGCTGTGGCTCCAGTCCATGACCCCCGACGCCATCCGCAACGGCTTCGTCGAACTCCGCGAGGACGACGACATGCAGCCGCTGGCGGATGCCGCCCTGAGCCGCTCCGAGGCCGACTGGATCGTAGGCATCAACGGCACCCGCGCCATGACCGCGTTCAACTCCAAGCCCGGCGGGTTCTACAAGACCACCGTGGGGCGGGTGCAGACCCCTACCCTGGCCATCGTGGCGGAGCGCGAGGCCGCCATCCGCGACTTCCGGCCCGAGCCCTACTGGGAGGTGACGGCCACGTTCCAGGCGGAGGGCGGGGCGTACGAGGGGCGCTGGTTCGACGAGAAGTTCAGGAAAAAGGAGAGCGAACCCAACGCCCGGCCCGAGCGCATCTGGGAGGAGGCCGCGGCCGAGGCCATTCGCGACAAGTGCCTGGGCCAGGCCGGCAGCGCCACCGAGGAGAGCAAGCCCACCCGGCAGGCGCCGCCGCCGCTGTTCGACCTCACGAGCCTCCAGCGGGAGGCCAACGCGCGCTTCGGCCTGAGCGCCAACCGCACGGTGCAGATCGCCCAGGCGCTGTACGAGCGCCACAAGGTGCTGACCTACCCGCGCACCGACTCGCGTGCCCTGCCCGAGGACTACGTGGGCACGGTGAAGGACTCGCTGCGGATGCTCAAGGGCACGACCTACGCGCCCTTCGCGGACAACATCCTGGAGCAGGACTGGGTCAAGCCCGACAAGCGCATCTTCAACAACGCCAAGGTGTCGGACCACTTCGCCATCATTCCCACCACCGAGGCGCCCAGGCGTCTCAACGACATGGAGCAGAGGATCTACGACCTCGTCACCCGGCGCTTCCTGGCGATCTTCTACCCCGCCGCCGAGTACCTGGAGACCACGCGGATCACCCGGGTGGAAGGTGAGCCCTTCCGCACCACCGGCAAGGTCCTGGTCAAGGCCGGCTGGCTCGAGGTCCACGGCCGGGACAACGCGCGGAAGGGCGACGAGCCCACGCTGGCGCCCCTGCGCGCCGCGGACGCGGCGGACGGCGCTCCCAAGGACGTTTCCGGGAACGGCCATGCCGACGGCGCGGGCCCGACAGGCGCGGACGCGGGGACCGTACCGGTGGAAACCACGGACGTCGAGGTCAAACAGAACCAGACCCGCCCGCCCGCGCGCTTCACCGAGGCCACGCTGCTCGGGGCCATGGAAGGAGCCGGCCGTCTGGTGACCGACGAAGACCTGCGCGCGGCCATGGCCGGCAAGGGGCTGGGCACCTCCGCCACGCGCGCGTCCATCATCGAAGGGCTCATCGACGAGGACTACATCGTCCGCGACGGCAAGGAGCTGCACGCCACGCCCAAGGCCTTCATGCTCATGGAGCTGCTCAACGGCCTGGGTGTGCGGGAGCTCACCAAGCCCGAGCTCACCGGCAACTGGGAGTACCAGCTCTTCCAGATGCAGGGCGGCAAGAAGAGCCGCGACGAGTTCATGGGCGAGATCGCCGAGATGACCCGGCAGATCGTCGACCGGGCGCGCCGGTACGAGCACGACACCATTCCGGGAGACTTCGGCGCCCTCGCGGTCCCGTGCCCCAAGTGCGAGGGCGAGGTGCACGAGCGCTACCGCAACTACCAGTGCGTCAACTGCGACTTCAGCCTTCCCAGGATCCTCGCCGGGCGGCTGCTGAGCACCGAGGAAATCGAGACGCTCATCGGAGAGGGCCGGATCGGACCGCTGCAAGGCTTCCGCAGCCGGCAGGGACGTCCCTTCGCCGCGGTGCTGAACCTGTCGCCGGAGCACAGGATCGCCTTCGACTTCGGCAACGACTCCCGCAACGGTGACGGCGAGGCCGAGCCCCAGGCGGACTTCAGCGGCCAGGAGCCCCTGGGCAAGTGCCCGCGCTGCGTCGGCCGCGTGTTCGAGCTGCCCATGCGCTACGTGTGCGAGAACGCCGTGGGCGACACGCGCACATGCGAGTTCAGCTCCGGCAAGATCATCCTGCGCCAGGAGGTGCCGCGGGAGCAGATGATGAAGCTACTGGCCGGGGGCAGGACCGACCTCCTGACGGGCTTCGTCTCCGCGCGCACCGGCCGCTCCTTCAAGGCATTCCTGGTCATCAAGGAAGACAAGGTCGGATTCGAGTTCGAGCCACGGGCGCCGAAGAAGACGGCCGGGACCGCCGCCGCCAAGCCGGCCGCCAAAGCGGACTTCTCGGGTCAAGAGCCCGTGGGCAAGTGCCCCCGTTGCGGCGGGCGGGTGTTCGAGTGGCAGTCGCAGTACCTGTGCGAGAAGTCCCAGGCGGAGCAGAAACCCTGCCGCTTCAAGTCCGGCACGGTCATCCTCGAGCAGCCGCTGGAGCGCGCCCAGATGGCCAAGCTCCTGGCCGAGGGCAAGACCGACCTCCTGTCGGGTTTCGTCTCCTCCAAATCCGGCCGGCAGTTCGCCGCCTGGCTTGTGCTCGACGACAAGGGCAAGGTCACGTTCGAGTTTCCGCCGCGGGAGTAGCTTCGGCCGCGGTCGCTACGGGTGGGGCATGCGGTAGCCGACGCCGCGCACGTTGAAGATCCAGGTGGGGTTCTCCGCGTCTTCGCCGAGCTTGGCGCGGAGCTTCTTGACGAAGTTCCGCACGAGATCTATGCCGCCCGCGCTCCCGCTCCAGACCTGGCGTTGCAGGGTATCGTAACTCACCACCCGTCCCGCGTTGAGCGAGAGCACGCGCAGCAGCTCATACTCCGTCGCGGTCAGCTCGATCTCGCGCCCAGCCACCGTGACGCGGCGCGCCTCGTAGTGGATGGCGAGTTCGCCGAGTGCGAAGGGCTCGGGCCGGGCTACGCGGCGCAGCGCGGCGCCGACCCGGGCCGCGAGCTCGGTGGCCGAGAAAGGCTTGACGATGTAGTCCGCGGCGCCGGCTTCAAGCGCCCTGGCGATGTTCTCGTCGCGGCCGTAACCCGAGATGAACACCACCGGAAGGTCGGCGAGTTCGGGTATGTTCTCCAGCAGCGCGATGCCGTCGGTCCCGGGCAGCACCACGTCGAGCAGGACCAGGGAAGGTTTCTCGGTGCGGATGATCCGGGCGAGGTCCTCTTGCTCCCCCGTCACCAGCGCGGCGTAGCCCGCCTTGGTGAGGGCGTCGCGTACGAAACGCAGGGTCTGGGGGTCGTCGTCGACGACCAGGACGCGGACCGGCTCGCCCGCTTCCAGGGGCGTGCCGGTCACCAGCGCGGCGGGGTTCGCGTGCTCGCTCCGCCGGGCGTCCTCGACCATGGGCAGGGTGAAGGTGAAGCGGCTGCCCTGGCCGGCGCCGGCGCTCTCCGCGCGGATGCGCCCGCCGTGCGCCTCCACGAGCCCCTTGCAGATGACGAGCCCGAGGCCGGTGTCGGAGACCGGGCGCTCGGCGGCGGGACCGGCGTGCTTGAGGAAGAGATGGGGTAGCTGTTCGGGCGCGATGCCCCGGCCCTCGTCGGACACGGAGACCGCGACGTGGGCGCCGTCGCGCACGGCCGTGACCCGGATCGGGGTGGCCTCCGGCGAGTGCCGGGCAGCGTTGGCCAAGAGGTTGTTCAGCACCTGCACGATGCGCCTCCGGTCGGCCATCACCCGTGGCAGATCCGGCGGCAGGTCGATGGCCACGGCGTGGCGGGCGCCGCCGGAGAGGAAGGTGTTGCGCGCCCGGTCCACCAGCACGGCCACCTCGGAGGGCTCGGGCGAGACCGAGAGAGTTCCCGCCTCGATGCGTCCCGCATCGAGCAGGTCGCCGATAAGGCCGCGCATGTGCGCGGTCTGCTCGTGGATGATGCGGTGGAACTCGCGCATCTCGGCCGGGTCGAGGTCGGCCCCTTCCTCCAGCAAGGTGTCGGTCGAGCCCTTGATGGCGGTGAGCGGCACGCGCAGCTCGTGGCTCACCAGACTGAGGAACTCCGTGCGCAACCGCTCCAGCTCCTCGAGCGGCGCCAGGTCCTGCATGGTGACCACGACCGAGGCGACGCCGCCGTCCGCGGAATGGATCGAGGTCGAGTTGATCAGCGTGCGCACGCTACGCCCGTCCGGCACCGAGAACTCGACCTCCTCGCCGCGAAGCGTCTCGCCGATGCTCAGCAGATCCGTAATGGGGAATTCGCCAAGGGACACCTCGCGCCCGTCGGCGCGGCGGAAGGTCATCGTATCCAGCAGCTCCTCCGCCGGGCGGCCTGCCGTGCGCAGGCCCTCCACGATCCGCCGCGCCTCGCGGTTGAACGACGCCGGCCGGCCGCTCCGGGCATCGAACACAACGACGCCGACCGGCGAGATCTCGATGAGGGCCTCCAGGTCCGCCCGCGTCTGGCGCTCGTCGCGGTGGATGCGGGCATTGGTAATGGCGGTCGCGGCCTGGCTTGCGAAGAGAAGCAGGATCTCCTCGTCCTGGTCGGTGAACGCGGGTGCTCCCTCCTTCTCGGCAAGAAAGAAGTTGCCGACATGGACGTCCCGGTGGCGCATCGGCGTGCCCTGGAAGGTCTTGGAGCGCATCAGCTCGGGGGAGAAGCCGAGGGAGCGGACGAAGGCGGGAAGGTCGGTGAGCCGGATCGGCCCAGGAAGGTCACGGAAGTGCCCGAACAGCTTCGGGCCGTCCGGCCAGTCGACGAACTGGCGCTGCTCGTCGGGGGTGAAGCCCGAGGTGACGAACTCGCGCACCTCGCCCGCCTCGTCGGTGGTAGTGATGATGCCGTAGCGGGCGGCGGTGAGCGCGCAGGCGCTGTCCACCGCCTCCTGCAGCACGGTGGTGAGGTCGAGGCTCGCGTTGATGCGCAGGATCGCCGCGCTGAGCGCGGAAATCCGTTCCCGCAGCACCTCGATTTCGCGCCGTGATTCGTTGGCCTTGCCCAAAGGCTCCTCCTCTTCTTCGGACCCGGTACGGGGAACCCGGTCGCGAGGCATTTATGGAAACGACACACAAAAAGTCAGAATTGATATGCACAATTTAGCGGAAATCTTTCATAACGGAAACAGTTCATGGGATCTCCGTTCTCGCGCCGTGACGCGCTGGCCTTCCTCGCCCTGGGCCTCGTGGTGGCGGTCGTCTACTACCCCGCGCTCTGGGGCGACTTTGTATGGGACGACATAGTCCTGGTCGAGGAGCCGGCGGTTCGCAAGTGGACCGGCCTCTGGAGCATCTGGTTCCAGCCCTGGACCATGGGCCGGGAAAATCATTACTGGCCCGTCGTGTATACGAGCTTCTGGCTGGAGCACAAGCTATGGGGGTTTGTAGACGACTAATTTCCTACAGGCGGCGAATAGACCAGAATGTCCCATAACCCATTGATAATAAGTGGTAATTTTGGTCACACACAAGCTCGATGAGGCTGTCCCTGATTCTCCCTCTCCAGTTCGTAAGCAAAACGCAAGCGAAGTCAATCCAATGTCCGCGCATCTGAGCGCATCGCTGTCCTCGATCCGGCACCGTTCGCGACGGGCTTGCATCGCGGCAGTCGCGCCACCTTCCGCAACCGTGCTCTCTTCCCGGCGGTCCAGGCCTACTCCGTCATGCGCTTGAGTCCGCTCAAGGGCTGAACCTTCACCGCCCGCGAGACGGGCTTCGCGGCCACCGTGATCTCCTGGCCGGTGAAGGGGGAGATCATCTTGCGCGCCTTGGTCGCGGGCTTGCGCACCATCTTGATCTTCAGCAGGCCGGGAAGCGTGAACGTCCCCACCGCGCGTTTCCTGACGTGGCGCTCGATCACTGCTCCGAGCTGGTCCAGCACCGAGGCCACGTCCTTCCTCTGGAGCCCGGTCGATTCGGACAGGGCATCCAGGATCTGTGTCTTGGTCATGGCCTCCTTGAGCGCCGTGGTCCTGCGGTTTGCGGTTGTCGCCATCTGATTTTGTCCTTCCGTGGCTTGCGGCCTTTGTGGAAAACGTGTGGAAAACTCTCAAGGTAGCCGACCGGCCGTTGGAAAGCGAGTCGCTTCCGGCGGGCCAGGTCCGGGCAGCGGCAATGCGCGGATGCGCACCGTTGAAACCAGCCGGCGCGAACGGGCGAGACGGGACCCGGCTCCGCCGGTCCCGTCCCTTGTTTCGAATCAGGTCTTCTCGTACATGCCCCGGCCGGTGCGCCTGACCCGCCCTTCCTTGGACCACCGCGAGACCATCTGCCTGAGGTAGACTCGCGGCTTCTGGGCCGCCGTCTCGTGGGTCAGCAGGGAGTCCAGCGTGAACCGGTCGGGCAGTGTCGCGAGAACCGCCGTCCAGTCGATCATTGCGCCGCGCGGCCCCCGTTTCAAGGCTCCAGCCGTGGAACGACGACCCTGCCGTGACCCCTTGCCGGTCTTTCGTCCATCGAGCATGTCCTGGACCAGTTCGTGCCTCTTGATCTCCTCCTGCAACTCGGCGACTCGCCTCGTGGTCGCGGCTAGTTCCTTCCTCAACCGGTCGATCTCTCTCTTCACGCTGATTTTCAGGTCCGCAGCCATTCCTTCCCCCATGGACCGCCGGT